>NZ_JBFTMM010000018.1:0-298854 GCF_056396945.1 Pseudomonas sp. 05N432
TTGGTTTGCATATGCTCGACGTAGGTGTCGTAGTCGGGCATGCCGACCATCAGGCGCGCGGCCTGACCGAGGTATTTACCGAGGCGACTCAGGTCATTGAACATGCTTGCAACCCTCGATTACGCTTCTGGAACAGCCTGGAATGGCGATTCTTTATCCGTGCGTTCTTTGCTGCCCCAGGCCGAGATACCGACCTTGATCGCATAGAACAGGATGCTGAAGACCACGAACAGGAACAGCGCCGTCAGCGTTGCGTTGGTGTAGGCGTTGTAGATCACGTGCTGCATCTGCGTGATGTCCTTGGCCGGGGCGAGRATCTGACCRTTGGCCAGGGCRTCGCTGTATTTTTTCGCCAGCGACAGGAAGCCGATCGCCGGGTTGGCGTCGAACAGCTTGATGAAGCCTGCGGTGGTGGTGCAGATCAGCAGCCAGGCGGCTGGCAGCAAGGTCACCCAGATRTAGCGCTGGCGTTTCATTTTGATCAGCACCACCGTGGCGAGCATCAGCGCGATACCGGCCAGCATCTGGTTGGAGATACCGAACAGCGGCCACAAGGTGTTGATGCCACCCAGCGGGTCGATCACGCCTTGGTACAGCAGGTAGCCCCACATTGCCACGCAACCGGCGGTTGCGATCAGGTTGGCGGTCCAGGATTCCGTACGTTTAAGCGCCGGAACGAAGGAGCCGAGCAAATCCTGCAGCATGAAACGCCCGGCACGAGTGCCGGCGTCGACCGCCGTCAGGATGAACAGCGCTTCGAACAGGATCGCGAAGTGGTACCAGAACGCCATGGTGTTTTCACCCGGCAGAACGCTGTGCAGGATCTGCGCGATACCGACCGCCAGGGTTGGCGCGCCGCCGGCACGGGCCAGCACGGTGGTTTCACCGATGTCCTTGGCCACCGCTTGCAGGGCGTCCGGGGTGATCGCAAAGCCCCAACTGCTGACGGTTTGCGCGACTTGCATCACTTCACCGCCGACGATCGCCGCAGGGCTGTTCATCGCGAAATACACGCCCGGTTCGATCACCGACGCCGCCACCATCGCCATGATCGCCACGAAGGACTCCATCAGCATGCCGCCGTAACCGATGTAACGGGCATTGCTTTCGTTATCCAGCAGTTTCGGAGTGGTCCCGGAGGCAATCAGCGCATGGAAACCCGAGACCGCACCACAGGCAATGGTGATGAACAGGAACGGGAACAGCCCGCCTTTCCACACCGGTCCGGTGCCATCGATGAACTGGGTCAATGCCGGCATTTTCAGCACGGGCATGGTGATCAGGATGCCGATCGCCAGGGCGACAATGGTACCGATCTTGAGGAAGGTCGACAGGTAGTCACGTGGCGCCAGGATCAGCCAGACCGGCAATACTGCCGCGACGAAACCGTAGCCGATCAGCATCCAGGTGATCTGGATCCCGGTGAAGGAGAAGGCCTTGGCCCAGACCGGATCAGCGGCAATCTGCCCGCCCAGCCAGATCGAACCGAGCAACAGCAGCACGCCGACAATGGAGATTTCACCGATGCGGCCCGGGCGGATGTAGCGCATGTACACGCCCATGAACATCGCGATCGGGATGGTCGCCATCACCGTGAAAATGCCCCACGGGCTTTCGGCCAGGGCCTTGACCACGATCAGCGCCAGCACCGCGAGGATGATGATCATGATCAGGAAGCAGCCGAACAGCGCGATGGTCCCGGGGATCTGCCCCATTTCTTCACGGACCATGTCGCCCAGGGAGCGACCGTTGCGGCGGGTGGACATGAACAGGACCATGAAGTCCTGAACGGCACCGGCCAGCACCACACCGGCGATCAGCCAGAGCGTGCCGGGCAAATAGCCCATCTGCGCCGCCAACACTGGACCGACTAACGGACCAGCCCCCGCGATGGCCGCGAAGTGGTGACCGAAAAGAATGTGTTTGTTGGTGGGCACATAGTCCAGACCGTCGTTATTGACGACAGCGGGAGTGGCTCGCAGTGGATTGAGCTGCATCACATTATTGGCAATGAACAGACTGTAGTAACGGTAAGCGACCAGGTAGATGGCCACTGCCGCGACCACAATCCACAAGGCATTGATCGCCTCACCGCGGCGCAAGGCCACTACGCCCAGGGCACAGGCGCCTACGATTGCCAGCAACAGCCAGGGTAAGTGGCGCAGCGGGCTATTATTATTTTTCATTTTTTTATTCCAGCCAGAGTGGACAAAAAAGACAGCCACCCCGAGTTTAGCGCTACTGGCGCCAAAGACCATACCCCGACGTAGGTCCTAGAGTGGCAGCCTGCGCGGATGCTGGTCTATAGTCAGCGAACACCCAGAGGATTGCGCCATGAGGGACCACCCCGCCAATCACCGCCGCTTCAAACGCATTGCCTTCGATGCCAAAACCGAACTCAGCCAAGGCGAACATCGGTGGCCGGTGAAGCTGCTCGACCTGTCACTCAAGGGCCTGTTGATCGAACGTCCCGAGCCCTGGCTTGGGGACGAAGAGAAGATGTTTTCGGTCGACATTCACCTGAGCAGTGACACCGAGATCCGCATGGATGTGCAACTGTCCCATGACAATAACCACCAGTTAGGCTTCGTCTGTCGGTACATCGATCTGGAGTCTGTCAGCAAACTGCGGCGGCTGGTCGAGCTCAACACGGGCGATCAGGCCGAACTTGAGCGAGAGCTGGGTGCGCTGATCCACATTAGACCACTCTTGTAGGAGCTGCCGCAGACTGCTCCTACAAGGGCTGGGTTTATTCAAATAACGCGTCCAGGGCCTGTTCCAGTCGCGTCACCGCGATGATCCGCAACCCGGCAGGCGCTTCCTTCGGCGCATTGCCCTTGGGCACGATGGCGCGTTTGAAGCCGTGCTTGGCGGCTTCCTTCAAGCGCTCCTGACCGCTTGGCACCGGCCGCACTTCACCAGACAAGCCAACCTCACCAAACACCAACAGATCATGTGGCAATGGCCGATTGCGCAGGCTGGACATCACGGCTGCCATCAACGCCAGATCGGACGCCGTCTCCAGCACCTTGACCCCGCCGACCACGTTGAGGAACACGTCCTGGTCGTGAGTCGGTATGCCTCCATGACGGTGCAGCACCGCCAACAACATGGCCAGGCGATTCTGATCCAGGCCAAGGGTGACACGGCGTGGGTTGGCCAGGTGGCTGTCGTCCACCAGTGCCTGAACTTCCACCAGCATCGGTCGCGTGCCTTCCCACGTCGCCATCACTACGCTGCCCGGCACTTCTTCCTGCGCGCGGGTGAGGAAAATCGCCGAAGGGTTGGAGACCTCTTTCAAACCCTTGTCGGTCATACCGAACACGCCCAACTCGTTGACCGCACCGAAGCGGTTTTTCACCGCACGCAACAGACGCAGGCGTCCATCCGACTCGCCTTCGAAATACAATACGGTGTCGACCATGTGCTCCAGCACTCGGGGCCCCGCCAAGGCGCCTTCTTTGGTCACGTGGCCGACGAGGAAGATCGCCGTGCCGCTCTGTTTCGCGTAACGCACCAGCAATGCCGCGCTTTCGCGAACCTGAGAGACGCCGCCCGGTGCCGATTGCAGTTGCTCGGTGAAAATCGTCTGGATCGAGTCGATCACCATGACCTTGGGTTTTTCCACCCGAGCCGTGGCGATGATGGTTTCGATGCAGGTTTCGGTCATGACTCGCAGTTGATCCTGCGGCAAGCCCAGGCGTCGAGCGCGCATGGCCACTTGCTGCTGGGATTCTTCGCCCGTGACATACAGCGCCGGCATCCGGGTTGCGAGGTTGCACAGGGTTTGCAGAAGGATGGTCGACTTGCCGATCCCCGGATCACCGCCGATCAGAACCACCGAGCCGTCGACCAGGCCGCCACCGAGCACCCGATCCAGCTCGCCGGACGCGGTGGAGAAACGTGGTATTTCTTCGACACTGACTTCGGCCAGCGTCTTGATCTGCGCCTGCTGCCCGGCCCAGCCGGTACGACCGCTGGGGGCAGCGGCACCGCCACTTTCCACCAGGGTTTCGGTCAGGGTGTTCCAGGCCCCGCATTCGCCGCATTGGCCGGCCCACTTGGGGAAGGTCGAGCCGCACTCGGTGCAGCCGTACATGCGCTTTGCCTTGGCCATCTGAACTCCCGGAAAAAACCGCGATGATAGCTCAGCTGGACACGATCAGCGCGGCGCCGGGGTACGGATTTCGCCCGCGGCCAGACGCGCGGCGCTGTTACCCAGCGGATCCTCGGCATTCAGGTCGGCCCCCTTGGCAGCCAACGCGTCGAGCAACTCGACCCGTTTGAACAGGCCCGCATACATCGCCGCCGTCTGGCCTGCGCCATTACGTTGCTCCGGGCTGCAATCGGTCGCCAACAGTCGCCTGGCTATTTGCACTTCGCCCTTGAAGATCGCCCCCATCAGCGCCGTATTGCCACGCAGGTCCTGGGCACAGGCATTGGCCCCGGCGCCGAGCAAGCGCTCTACCGCCGCAGACTGACCATGGTAAGCCGCCAGGATCAAAGCGGTGTAACCCTTGCTGTCGCGAGTCTCGAGGGAATAGCCCGCCTCGATGAACGTCTCGAGCATCGGCACATCGCCGCGACGAGCGGCGTCAAAGTAGTAATCCTGCAATTGCGCCTTGAGCGCTACCGGGTCCTTGGTCAGGTCGGCACCCGGTTCTGCATAAACGCTGCTCGCCAGGCTGGCCAGAAACAGGCAAAGATATATTCGCATGGCATAGCTCCTGGGCTCTCGCACGGAACTGAGTCGTGCGAGAGCCGGTTGAGGCAATGACGATCAGTCGACCAGTTTGTCCGCGAGCGCCTTGACGCGACTCAGATCCCCCTTGGCGACCTTGGTCACGCCAGTGCCATATTCCGGGTCAGCCTTATAGAGGAAGGACAGGATGATGTGCTTGCTTTCGTCATCCGTGGTGGCCAGCGAGCCACCAAAACTTTCGATCAGGTCGCTGCGCTCCTTCTTGTTGAACGAACGATACAGATCGCCGGCCTGCTTGAAGTTTTGCTCGCGCTGGATCTTCGCCTGCTGGGTCGTACCCGACAGCGCCGACTGGCTGTAGCGTGCCGCTTGAGGTTCCTCACGTGACTCCAGACGACTCGGCTGATAGTTCACACCGCCGTTGCTGCGACCCGTGTTCATCGCTCCGTCCTGGTTGCCGTTGTTCACCGTTACTTTTGGTGCATTGATCGGTAACTGCAACGCATTGGCGCCCAGGCGATACAGTTGCGTATCGGCATAAGAGAACACTCGACCTTGCAACAAACGATCTTCCGAAGGTTCAATTCCCGGCACTAGATTGGCCGGCGCCATGGCAACTTGTTCGGTTTCCTGAAAGACATTCGCAGGATTACGATTGAGCACCATTTGTCCAACTTTTCGCTCAGGGATACCCGGCCAGATCTTGGTAGCGTCCAACGGATCGAAGTCAAACTTGTACAGGTCTTGCGGTTTTAGAACCTGAACATACAAGTCCCACTTTGGAAAGTCGCCTTTATTGATATGAGCCACCAAGTCATTGGTCATATGACTGTAGTCTTGCCCCTGAACCCTGGTAACGGCTTGTGGGTCGAGGTTATTAATCCCCTGCAAACTCTTCCAATGAAACTTAACATAGCTGACTTCGCCTTTGGCATTGACCAATTTATAGGCGTGAACGCCATTACCGTCCATTTCCCGGTAGCTCGCCGGTGTGCCGGAGTTGGAATACAGCTCGGTCAACGTCCGAGTGGCTTCCGGGACATGGGAAAAGAAGTCGAACCGGCGTGAGTCATCATCCAGGTTGGTGCGAGGGTCTGGTTTGAAGGCGTGGACCATGTCCGGGAATTTGATTGCATCGCGGATGAAAAAGGTCGGGAAGTTATTGCCGACCAGGTCCCAGTTACCGTCTGCGGTGTAGAACTTGGTGGCAAAGCCTCGTGGGTCGCGCAGGGTTTCCGGGGAATGGTTGCCGTGCACCACCGCGGAAAAACGCACGAACACCGGCGTTGTCTGGCCTGCGGCAAAGACTTTGGCCTTGGTCAGGTCACTGAGATCATCGGTTACCGTGAAACTGCCATGGGCCCCCGTACCGCGGGCATGTACGACCCGCTCCGGAATGCGTTCGCGGTCAAAGCGCTGGAGTTTCTGGATCAGTTGCACGTCCTGCAACAGCACCGGACCAGTGGCCCCCGCAGTCTGCGAGTTCTGGTTGTCGCCCACAGCGGCGCCGTTATCACGGGTCAGGGTCGCCGCGTGAACGGAGAATGACAGCAGGCTGGCGGTCAAGACGCCGAATACACGGCGATGGGAAAAAGCCCCTTGGCTAATGGCGGTGGTCATGTCGAACTCCTCTGGTTTTGTGTAGCGCATCCAGGTGCGCTGAACAGAGGCTAGTGACCAGGCAGTCAAAACATAAATAGAAAGAACGCAATGCGTCGATTGAGAGTTTTTTCTGGTCTATCAGTAGGTTGGCGCGTATTCGCGCGCGATTGATGGCACTTTGTAAACTATTTGCCAGTAAGCGGGTCGATAGCAGCGAGCACTGTAAGAAGTTGTGTCGAGCAAGACCCGACGTGCTGATTTACACTGCGTTCACCAACCTCATCTGTAACAAGGAATAACCTATGGGCGTGATAAGTGAGTTCAAGGCCTTCGCGGTCAAAGGTAATGTGGTCGACATGGCCGTCGGTATTATCATCGGCGCTGCGTTCGGCAAGATCGTTTCGTCGTTTGTCGGCGATGTTGTCATGCCGCCAATCGGCCTGCTGATCGGTGGGGTGGACTTCGCGGACCTCTCGGTCACGCTGAAAGCGGCGCAGGGCACGGTCCCGGCAGTGGTGCTGGCCTACGGCAAATTCATCCAGAGCATCATCGACTTCCTGATCGTCGCGTTCGCGATCTTCGCGGGCGTGAAAGCCATCAACCGTCTGAAGCGCGAAGAAGCGGTGGCGCCAAGCCTGCCGCCGGTTCCGACCAAGGAAGAAGAACTGTTGAGCGAAATTCGCGACCTGCTTAAAGCGCAGAACAACAAGCCCTGAAGGCTGCGTTGCGAAATAAACGGCGCCTGATGGCGTCGTTTTTTTACCAGTAATTTTCCACAGCCACCTGACCAGGTCGCCGAGTCAGACTCAGTCGCATGTCGCGCGCTTTCAGCAAGTTGCGTGTGTCATCGATCATCTGCGGGTTTCCACAGAGCATCACTCGCGAATGTTCGGCCGTGATGGCGACGCCAGCCACCCGCTCCAGTTCGCCATTTTTGATCAACTGGGTGATACGCCCGCTCAACGCTTGCGGATGCGGCTCACGGGTGACCGTGGTGATAAATTGCAATTTATGGGCGTGCTCCGCCAAATACTCACGCTCTTCCAATTCAGCAATCAGCGCCTGATAAGCCAACTCCCGCGCTTCGCGCACGCTATACACCAGAATGATTCGCTCGAATTTCTCCCAGACCTCGAAGTCCTGCAGGATCGACAGAAACGGCGCAATTCCCGTCCCTGTGGACAATAACCAGAGATCACGCCCATCGACGAAGCGATCAAGGGTCAGGAAACCAAAGGCCTGACGGTCGACCATCAGCGTATCGCCCACCTCCAGACGACTCAGCTCGCTGGTAAATTCGCCACCCGGAACGACGATGGAGAAGAACTCGAGAAACTCGTCGTGGGGTGAAGAGACCATGGAATAGGCGCGCCAAACCGTGCTGCCGTCAGCCTTGGTAACCCCTAAACGGGCGAATTGCCCGGCACGAAAACGAAAGCCCGGATCTCGCGTGGTACGCAGCGTGAACAGACCGGGGGTCAATGGTTGGACATCGAGCAGGGTTTGGCGGGTGAACTTCTCTGCGCTGGCGGTCATGGGGCGCTCCATTGATCTGGTTACCCCAGTGTCCCGCAAAGCCGGATGAAGAAACACCGTCGGTTTGTAGTGGTATTAATGAACAGACGAACTGTTAACTAAAGAGTTAAAGGCAGGGTTCACGGCTAAAAGATGAAGATAGTTTTAATATCTCTACATCTGACGGACGAAGTCTCATGCTCTGTACAGGTTCTGTTCCCCTAAGAACCCGCTGTTCATTTAACGAGCCCATCAAGAGCAAAAAACTCACTTCACACATGTAATATTTATCCTACACTCGTGACGTAAAAATTAGATCCAATTAATGCCTGTGCGGCGAAGTGCAATGCAAGGAAGGTTTTCCATGGATACTTGGAAGGAAACTCAGCTAAAACAGTTGATTGGCGAGTTAGACATTGAAAATGCCTACAAAATAGCACTCGGTTTCTTTAATAATCTTGGCTACGAATTCTGCGCCTTTTCGATGCATTCCCATGCAACAACCCATTGTTTTAACAAGGTAAACCTTAATAATTACTCACAGCGCTGGAACACCCGCTATGAGCAAAACAATTACTGCTCAATAGACCCGACAGTAGCCCATTGCAATCACTCAATGCTGCCCATTCTCTGGGATAGCAAGACGTTCGCCGGCGTCCCCGATATGCAGCGCGCACTCGCGGATCAAGGCATGCAATACGGCTGGTCGCTTCCGGTACATGACCTGCGCAACCACAACAGCGGCATGCTCAGCGTCGCCCGAAGCCATTGTCGTATCACCACGTATGAACTCTATGAAAACCTCGGTTATGCGACGTTCATCAGCCATGCGCTGCATGTTCTCGCGATGCAAACGCTGGCCAGCAAGCAGCCGACTGGCTTGAGCGCGCCTCATTTATCGTCACGAGAAACTGAGGTTTTGAGCTGGACCGCGAAAGGCAAGACCGCGACGGAAATTGGGCTCATCCTCAATCTCAGCTCGCGCACGGTGCATTTCCACTTGAAAAATGCGATCCACAAACTGGGCGTCACCAATAGGATTTCTGCCGTGGTAAAAGCGACGAAGTGCCATTTCATCTGAGCCCAAGCCAGCACCACCGCTTGTCTGCGCTGACCACGACGGAAAACCCGCGAGTAATCCAACGGAAAAAAACGTACCATTTACACCCCTTCTGAGTGATGAAGCGAACGACACCGCGACGCAGTCCACTCAGGCGGTCCCGTCCAGCATCGAATACGTGCAAAACCGCGGGACACCCGTTGATTATCCAGAGTCCCCGCCCCATGCCCCTGCTCGAAACCCCGTTCGCCCAACTTGACCTGATCCGCCAGCCCGAACAGCAGAACGAACCGCTGCAAGCGTTCGATGCGGCCGACGAGTACCTGCTTAATCACCTGGCCGAACAGCAGCCCAACGCCGATACCCGGGTGCTGGTGCTCAATGACAGCTTTGGTGCATTGGCAGCGAGCCTTGTCGGCAAGGTTCAGGTCAGCAGTAGCGGTGATTCGTTTCTCGCCGCCCAGGCATTGGAAAAGAACCTGGTACGCAATGGCCTTCCCTTTGATGTCGTGTCAGTGCTACCGGCTAGCGCGCCACTGGTCGGTCCGTTCGATCGGGTACTGATCCGCGTCCCCAAAACCCTGGCGTTGCTGGAAGAGCAACTGATCCGCCTGCAAACGCAACTGGCACCCGGCGCGCAAGTGGTTGCTGCGGCCATGGTCAAACACCTGCCACGGGCAGCAGGTGATCTGCTGGAGCGCTACATCGGCCCGGTGCAAGCGTCGCTTGCAGTCAAGAAAGCCCGCTTGCTGATTGCCACACCCGACGCCAGACCACCTGCGCAGTCGCCCTACCCGACTCGCTACACACTCGACGAGCCGGCCATCGTGCTGCTCAACCACGCCAATGTGTTCTGTCGCGAAGGCCTGGACATCGGTACCCGGGCATTTCTCCCTCATCTGCCGAAAAACCTGGGCAGCGCGCGAGTCGCCGACCTGGGTTGCGGCAACGGTGTGCTGGCCATCGCCAGTGCCCTACAGAACCCTCAAGCCCACTACACGCTGGTGGACGAATCGTTCATGGCCGTGCAATCCGCTACCGAAAACTGGCAGGCCGCCCTCGGTGAGCGCGAAGTCATCGTGCGGGCGGGCGATGGTCTGGCCGGGCAGGAGCCGCAGTCGCTGGACGTGGTGCTGTGCAATCCGCCTTTCCATCAGCAACAGGTGGTCGGTGACTTCCTCGCCTGGCGGATGTTCCAGCAAGCTCGCGAAGCGCTGGTGGTGGGCGGCGCGCTGTACATCGTCGGCAACCGTCATCTGGGCTATCACAGCAAACTGGCGCGCCTGTTCCGCGGTGTCGAACAGGTCGCGGCAACGCCCAAATTCGTGATCCTCAAGGCCCGTAAATAGGCGCCGGCGCCCAGGTAAAAAAAACCCTCCAGCGGAGGGTTATAAATCCGTGCCGCAAGGCACGGGATGGGATGTTCGGGTCGATCAGTGAGTAGTCAGGCCTGCCGCATTCATGAACATGCGCATCAGGCTGGCCACGACAAACAGCGCCAGTACGCTGCCGGTCCAGATCATTACCAGCCAGCCAAGGCGCTGCCAGAGCGGCTTCTTTTCAGCCTGTTCGATTTCCTGCAAAGAGTGTTTACCAGCCATTGTCGAATGCTCCTGTCAGGCAGCTCGGGCACCTGGCCCGAGCCGCGGTCACGCAGACTAGTGGTAACCGTCGTCATGGGTCACCTTGCCGCGGAACACGTAGTAGCTCCAGAAGGTGTAGCCCAGAATGAACGGGATGATGAACAGGGTGCCGACCAGCATGAAGCCCTGGCTTTGTGGCGGTGCGGCAGCGTCCCAGATCGAGATCGACGGCGGCACGATGTTCGGCCACAGGCTGATTCCCAGACCGCTGTAACCGAGGAAGATCAGCACCAGGGTCAACAGGAACGGCGTGTAGTGAGCGTTACGGGCCACAGCGCGCAATAAACCGTACATCGTCACCAGCACCAGGATTGGCACTGGCAGGAACCAGAACAGGTTCGGCAGGGTGAACCAGCGCGCAGCAATCTCGGCATGGGCCAACGGGGTCCAGATGCTGACGATACCGGTCACCGCCAACACCACGAACGCCAGCGGACGGGCCAGGTCGTGCATTTGCTTTTGCAGCTTGCCTTCGGTCTTCATGATCAGCCAGGTGCAGCCGAGCAGCGCATAAGCAACGATCAGCGCCACGCCACAGAACAGCGAGAACGGTGTCAGCCAGTCCAGCGTGCCGCCGGCAAACTGCCGATTGACCACCGGAATGCCGTCGATAAACGCCCCCAGCGCCACACCCTGGAAGAACGTTGCCGTCAGCGAGCCGCCGATGAAGCACTTGTCCCAGATGTGCCGCTTGCGATCCTTGGCCTTGAAACGGAACTCGAAGGCCACACCGCGGAAGATCAAGCCGATCAGCATCAGGATCAGTGGCATGTACAGCGCCGACAGCACCACCGAATACGCCAGCGGGAAGGCGCCAAATAACGCCGCACCGCCCAATACCAGCCAGGTTTCGTTACCGTCCCAGACTGGTGCGACAGTGTTCATCATCACATCGCGGTCACGGTGGCCCTTGATGAAGGGAAAGAGAATGCCGATTCCCAGGTCAAAACCATCCATGACCACGTACATCATGATCCCGAAGATGATGATCACGGCCCAGATCAGCGGAAGATCAATACCCATGACTCAATTCCCCTTGTTCAGGCTGGCGTCGCCGTTTTCGTTGCCTTCATCGGCAGCAGAAAGCGGACGGGCCGGTGTACGTTGCTGCCCGGGACCACCGTGGCTCGGTTCGGCACCTTCGTTGATCTTCGGCCCTTTGCGCACCAGGCGCATCATGTAGCCAAGACCGACCCCGAACAGCGAGAAATACACCACGACGAACAGCGCCAGGGTAATGCTCATCTGCAGGAAACTGTGCATGGATGAAGCATCGGCAGTGCGCATCAGCCCGTACACCACCCACGGCTGACGACCGATTTCAGTGGTGAACCAACCGGCGAGTATGGCGAGCAGGCCCGATGGCCCCATCCACAGCGCCAGGTAGAGGAACGCACGGTTCGAATACAGCCTGTCACGCTTGCGCAGCCACAGGCTCCACAGACCGGTGAAGATCATCAGGAAACCCAGCCCGACCATGATCCGGAACGACCAGAACACAATGGTCGAATTCGGCCGGTCTTCAGGCGCGAACTCCTTGAGCGCCGGGACCTGTTTGTCCAGCGAGTGAGTCAGGATCAGGCTGCCCAGGTACGGAATTTCTACCGTGAATTTGGTCTTCTCGGCTTTCATGTCCGGCCAGCCGAACAGGATCAGCGGGGTCGGCTTATTGCCGACGTTTTCCCAGTGACCTTCAATCGCGGCGATTTTTGCCGGCTGATGCTTGAGCGTGTTGAGGCCGTGGAAGTCGCCGATCACCGCCTGAATCGGCGCAACGATCAAGGCCATCCACATGGCCATCGACAGCATGGTGCGGATCGCCGGGTTATCACGGCCACGCAACAGGTGCCAGGCGGCCGACGAGCCGACGAAGAATGCAGTGGCAACGAATGCTGCCGTAGCCATGTGCATCAGGCGGTAGGGGAACGACGGGTTGAAGATCACCGCGATCCAATCCACCGGAATCACTTGGCCGTTAACGATTTCGTAGCCCTGCGGGGTTTGCATCCAGCTGTTGGAGGCCAGAATCCAGAACGTCGAGATCAGCGTGCCGATGGCCACCATGACGGTGGCGAAGAAGTGCAGCTTGCGCCCGACCCTGTTCCAGCCGAACAACATGACACCGAGAAAACCGGCTTCGAGGAAGAACGCGGTGAGCACTTCATAGGTCAGCAGCGGCCCGGTGACGGAACCGGCAAAGTCCGAGAAGCGGCTCCAGTTGGTGCCGAACTGATAAGCCATGACCAATCCGGAGACCACCCCCATGCCGAAGTTGACGGCAAAGATCTTCGACCAGAAGTGGTAAAGATCACGGTAGGTATCGTTGTGGGTCTTCAGCCACAAGCCTTCGAGCACCGCCAAGTAACTCGCCAGGCCGATGGTGATCGCCGGGAACAGGATGTGGAACGAGATGGTGAACGCGAACTGAATTCGGGCGAGATCAAGTGCCTCCAAACCGAACATAAGTCTTCCTCTGTCTGGTAATACGGCTGCTGGCTGGAAGCCTGCACCCACCGCCCCCACGGTTATGGAGTATGGCGAATTCAAATTCGTTGTTTTTTTACAACCATCGCAACGCAGGGAGTCTGGCCATCTGGCCGTCAGAGCAAATCCACCAAGGGTTTTGATCTGGATCAAGTAACGATGAAAGAGTAGTCCCATTTTCAGCGCCCGCCTGTGTGGTCTTTTGCCGCGTGACAGGTTGCCTCACCGCTCTGTTCAGGGCTGCGGTATTGGCTGTGGCGAAGACAGGACGCGGGCTTCAGGATAGGTGTCTAGCTAACTAAATTCTCCGCACACGCAACTTCAGGTTACAAGTTGGTGATAATCTCGATTTTTCCTCGCTCAGAACTACCCGCCGATGCCGACCCAAGCCCCGCTGTTGTTGCGCCATCACCGCCCATTCATTGCCTTCTGGCTGGCTCGGGTGTTCACCGCCAGCGGTTTCCAGATGCTTACCGTGGCCATCGGCTGGAATCTCTACCAACTCACTGGCAACGTGCTGGACCTGGGTCTGGTCGGGCTTGTGGAGTTCGCGCCACGGGTGTTGTTCATGCTCCACACCGGGCATGTGGCAGACCGCTATGACCGGCGCAAGGTCGCGGCCATCTGCCAGTCCGTACAGGCGATGATCGCCCTCGCCCTGGCGATTGGCAGCGCCACTGACCACGTCACTCGCGAGATGATCTTCATCCTCGCGTTCCTGCTCGGCGCCGCCCGTTCATTCGAAATGCCGACCACCCAGGCGTTATTACCGACGATTGTCCCCAGTGCGCTGTTTCCGCGCGCGGTGGCCGCGTCCCAGTCGGCTCAACAGTCAGCCACCATCGTCGCGCCAGCGCTGGGCGGATTGTTGTATGCCTTCGGCAGCGTCTGGGTGTATGGCCCGACGGTGATTCTGTACCTCATCGCCTGCAGCCTGATGCTCAACCTTCCCGCACGGCAAACCCCGCTGAACAAGGGCAAGGCGACCCTGGATTCGTTACTCGCGGGGATTCGTTTCATTCGCAGCCGCCCGGACATTCTCGGGGCGATCTCACTGGATTTGTTCGCGGTATTGCTCGGAGGCGCCACGGCGCTGCTGCCGGTGTTTGCCAAGGACATCCTGCTGACCGGTCCCTGGGGATTGGGCCTGCTGCGCTCGGCGCCAGCGGTCGGGGCCTTGCTGATGTCGTTATGGCTGGCGCGGTTTGCCGTGGAACGCAACGTCGGACGGGTCATGTTCACGGCTGTCGGGGTGTTTGGCGTCGCGACCATCGCCTTCGGCCTGTCGACCTCGTTCTGGTTCTCGCTGGCGGTGCTTGTGGTGCTCGGCGCCGCTGACATGATCAGCATGGTGATCCGCGCGTCCTTCGTGCAACTGGAAACCCCGGACGAAATGCGCGGCCGGGTCAGCGCGGTGAACGGTTTGTTCATCGGTGCCTCGAACCAGTTGGGCGAATTCGAATCCGGACTCACCGCTCACTGGTTCGGCACCGTACCGGCGGTGGTGATGGGCGGAATCGGCACGCTGCTGGTCACCGGGACATGGATCAAACTGTTCCCGACCCTGGCCCAACGCGACCGCATGCATGTGCCGGTGGAGGAGGCGAAAGTCTCAGCGGTGTCTGCTACGCCAGCAACTCCCCCGCCACAGCAGCCCTGACGGCTTTGCCACACAGTCGTTCAACCAGCACCAAGGCAAACGCCAGGGCAGCACTCGAACCTTGAGCGGTGATGCAGTTGCCGTCGATGACCACGGGTTGATCGACGAACGTGCAGCCGAGCAGTTGATGACTGGCCGAGGGCAGGCAGGTCATGCGCCGCTGACGCAATACGCCAAAGGCTTGCAGCGCCAGCGCCGGTGACTCGGCGATACCGGCAAACATGCGCCCGGCGGCGGATTGATCCTGGACCAGTTGCAACAAGGGTTGATGAGCGGCCAGGCGCTGAGCGCCGACGGCGCCACCCGGCAAAACGACCAGGTCGAACGGTTGCGCCAACACATCGATCAGCATCGCGTCGGCGGTCAATCGGGTGCCACGGGCGCAGGTGAGCATGCGCCGTGACTCGATGCTCGCCACCACCACTTCGACTTTCGCCCGGCGCAACACATCGATCAGTGTCACGGCTTGCAGGTCGTCGATACCTTCGGCAAGGGTAATCAGGGCTCTAAAGGTCATGGTCTGCGTCCACAGGGTGATCCTTAAAGCGTAGTCAGCTTTGCTGACAGATGTTCGAGCGTGCTGTTACCCAGTGAAAGTTACTTGATGTACAGCTGCGTCGACAGTCTGTTGCCCGGTGCATTGATCGAGGTATTGCTKAACGTGAACGTCCCTTCCTGCTTACCCGCCAGATCAAAGGTGTAGAGGTTGCCGACAACTTTACTGGCCACGCCTGAGCATTCCGTCAGATTGCCGTTGCCATAGGCGCAGACCGGGGCCCGCACGCCATTGACTTCAAAGCCGTCCAGCGTTGCATTCGGCAGGCGGCCGTAGCCGATCTCCAGCACGTAGATCTTGATGTTGGGGCCTGCGTGATCGCACTTCGTCTTGTCCTGCCCTGGCGCAATATCTTCAATGCCGCAGGAGGTCGACTGGACCTTGAGCACCTTGACTTCGCTCAGCGGTGGTGCGGACGCTGCCAGTGCGGTGTGCGCACCGAGCAACATGGCGCCAGACAGGCCAAAAGCCAGAATCATCCTGTTCTTTATAGAAGACATATCCACTCCCAAAACCAGCGCGCAGTATGCCCCACTCCCTCAAACTGCAAAACATCGCCGACGATCAACGCCATTAGGCAGCCATAGCCGCACGCTGCTGGTATGATGCGCGGCTTTTTCCGACCGACAGAAAATACTCAGGCGCCTGGCACGGCCTGTGCCTTGCTGTTGAAGTCGATACATTCACGGCGCCGGGCGCGCCACGGGGAGCAGACATGCTGGAAAGGCTGTTTCAACTCAAGGCACACAACACCAACGTGCGTACCGAGATTCTTGCCGGTATCACGACCTTTTTGGCCATGGCCTACATTCTGTTCGTCAACCCGAGCATCCTCGGCGAGACCGGCATGGACAAGGGCGCGGTGTTTGTCGCGACGTGCCTGGCAGCAGCCATTGGCTCGACGGTGATGGGCCTGATCGCCAACTACCCGATCGCGCTGGCGCCGGGCATGGGCCTGAACGCCTTCTTCACCTACACCGTTGTTCTGCACATGGGCCATACCTGGCAAGTGGCGCTGGGGGCGGTGTTCATCTCGGCGGTCATGTTTTTCCTGCTGTCGATCTTTCGCATCCGCGAGTGGATCATCAACAGTATCCCGCTGGCGTTGCGCTCGGCGATTGCCGCTGGCATCGGTCTGTTCCTGGCGCTGATCGCCCTGCATAACGCGGGCATCGTGGTCAGTAACCCGGCGACCATGGTTGGCCTCGGCGACCTGAAACAACCGGCACCGATCCTCGCGACCCTGGGTTTTGCGTTGATCGTCGCCCTCGAAGCCTTGAAAGTGCGCGGTGCCGTGCTGATCGGCATCCTCGCGGTGACCATCGTTTCCATCGCCCTGGGCTTCACACCGTTCGGCGGCGTGATGGCGATGCCGCCTTCGCTGGCGCCGACCTTCCTGCAACTGGACATCAAGGGCGCGCTGAACATCGGTCTGGTCAGCGTGATTTTTGCTTTTCTGTTCGTCGACCTGTTCGATAACTCCGGCACCCTGATTGGCGTCGCCAAGCGCGCCGGCCTGATGGGCAAGGACGGCCACATGCCGAAAATGGGTCGTGCGCTGATCGCCGACAGCACCGCGGCCATGGCCGGTTCCCTGCTGGGCACCTCGACCACCACCAGTTACATCGAGTCGGCGGCGGGCGTCAGTGCCGGCGGCCGTACTGGCCTGACAGCCGTCGTGGTGGCCGTTCTGTTCCTGCTGGCGTTGTTCTTCGCACCACTGGCCGCCAGCGTACCGGCCTTCGCCACCGCACCAGCCTTGCTGTTCGTCGCCGTACTGATGACCTCGGGCCTGGCGGAAATAGACTGGGACGACATCACCGTTGCCGCGCCCGTGGTCGTTACCGCACTGGCCATGCCATTCACTTACTCCATCGCCAACGGTATCGCGTTCGGGTTCATTTCCTGGACCGCGATCAAGTTGCTGTCCGGTCGTGGCCGTGAACTGAACTCGGCGTTGGTGGTTCTGTCGATTCTGTTCGTGATCAAGTTGGGTTGGTTCAACGCATGACTTTCGATTCCCAGGCTTACACCGCTCAGCTCGAAGAAAAGGCCACGCGCCTGCGTGACCTGCTGGCGCCGTTCGATGCACCCGAACCTGCGGTGTTCGACTCGCCGCTGGCGAACTTTCGCCTGCGCGCCGAATTCCGCCTGTGGCGCGAAGCCGGCGAGCGTCATTACGCGATGTTCTCCCAGGAAGACAAACGCACGCCGATCCTGATCGAAGAGTTCCCGATCGCAAGCCAGCGTATCAACCAGTTGATGCCGCAGCTCAAGGCCGCCTGGCAAGCCAGCGCCGCCCTGAGCCACAAGCTGTTTCAGGTGGAGTTCCTGACCACCCTGGCCGGCGATGCGATGATCACCTTGTGTTATCACCGCCCGCTGGACGAGCACTGGCACGCGGCGGCGTCGAAACTGGCCGCGGACCTCAATGTCAGCGTGATCGGTCGCTCCAAGGGCAAACGCGAAGTGATCGGCCATGATTATGTGGTCGAGAAACTTGAAGTCGGCGGTCGTACCTTCAGCTATCGCCAACCGGAAGGCGCGTTCACCCAGCCGAACGGTACGGTGAACCAGAAGATGCTCAACTGGGCTTACGACGCTCTGGGCGATCGCTCCGACGACTTGCTGGAGTTGTATTGCGGTAACGGCAACTTCACCCTGCCGCTGGCGACCCGCGTGCGCAAAGTGCTGGCCACCGAAATCAGCAAGACCTCGGTGAATGCGGCGCTGAGCAACCTCAGTGAAAACACTGTGGATAACGTCACTTTGGTGCGTCTGTCTGCTGAAGAGCTGACCGAAGCGCTGAATGAAGTTCGCCCGTTCCGCCGTTTGCACGGCATTGATCTGAAGAGCTACGAGTTCGGTAGCGTGTTCGTCGACCCACCGCGCGCCGGCATGGACCCGGACACGTGCGAGCTGACCCGACGCTTCGAGAACATTCTGTACATTTCGTGCAATCCGGAAACACTGGCGGCCAACATCGCCCAATTGCACGACACCCACCGCATCACCCGCTGCGCGATGTTCGATCAGTTCCCGTGGACGCACCACATGGAATCCGGGGTCTTGCTGACCCGACGTTGATTACATTCGCTCAATACAAAAAACCCGGCCGAAGCCGGGTTTTTTGTCAACCGATCACTGCATCCACGGCGGAGGCGGCTCTTCGGTTTTGCCCGGAGGGGCGTCGTCTGCGGCGCGAACCGCTTGCCGACGCTCCTCGTCAAGGCGCGCGGCCTCGATCTCACGCATGATGCCGCCCACGTCCGCCAACTCTTCCGGCTCGTCGAACTCACCGGTCAGCACGCTGGCCGGGTGCAGGGTGCCGGCTTCATACAGGGCCCACATTTCCTTGGCGTACTTGGTCCGCTTCAACTCCGGCGCAAAGCGCCCGAAATACGAGGCCATGTTGCCCACGTCACGCTCCAGCATGCTGAACGCGTGGTTGTTGCCGGCAGCGTCGACTGCCTGGGGCAGGTCGATGATCACCGGGCCGTCCGGGGTCAGCAATACGTTGAACTCGGACAGGTCACCGTGCACCAGACCGGTACACAGCATCAGCACGATCTGCGAAATCAGGAAGGCGTGGTATTCACGCGCCTGATCCGCTTCCAGCACCACGTCGTTGAGACGCGGCGCGGCATCGCCGTACTCGTCCGCCACCAGTTCCATCAGCAGCACGCCTTCCAGGAAGTCGAACGGCTTGGGCACTCGCACCCCGGCACTGGCCAAACGGAACAATGCCGCAACCTCGGCGTTCTGCCAGGCGTCTTCGGTTTCTTTACGACCGAACTTGGAGCCCTTGGCCATGGCGCGAGCCTGACGGCTGTTACGGACCTTGCGACCTTCCTGATACTCGGCCGCCTGACGAAAACTTCGTTTATTCGCCTCCTTGTAAACCTTGGCGCAACGTAACTCGTTGCCGCAGCGCACCACATAAACAGCTGCTTCTTTACCACTCATGAGTGGGCGCAGCACCTCGTCAACCAGACCGTCCTCGATCAGCGGTTCAATGCGTTTTGGAGTCTTCATCAGCTTTTATTGTGGGTCCTTTATTACCAAACACGCGAATGTCATTCGTTATACGGCAATCCTCTCCTGTCGGGGAGGGGTTGCCGACCTATGAACGTTGCAGATGCACCCAATGTGCCAGATTAATCAGGTAAACCCTGTTGAGCGACGAAGATCATAGCCGAGAGTCAGCCGCACGTTGGCGACTGGATCAGCGGGCATTTGCGACAGAGTCTGAGATCAGACAAGTCACTCCTTGTAGGATTTTTACCAATAACCCTCAATTTCCGCCCCTGGCGGCCGAAGTCCTAACAGAGAAAGGAATTTGTCCGACAATCCGCGAGTCATCAGCACTGCGTGGGCTTAATAAGAAAAAAAATCTGGAGCGCGGATGAACATCAAACAAAAACTGACGTGGGCGTTCGCAGTCATCGCCTGCTTGCCGGTTGTGCTGGTCGCCACCCTGGTGGTCATGAACCTGCGCAGCGATGCCAAAGATAACTTTGTCGACGGCAGCGGTCGAGAGATCCGCCAGGTCAGCAATGCCATGCAACTGTTCTTCGACGGCATCAGCCAGAACGTCAACTACCTGGCCTCCCAGCCGTTGATCAAAAACACCGACGCCAGCCTCAAGACCTACATGAGCGCCAATGCGACGGAGATTCCGCAAGGCGAGATGGACAAGCAGGTGTTTGCTTTGCTGCAAGACCTGGGCGCCAGTCATCCGTCATACGCGTACGCCATCATTGGCACCAGTGCCGGGGGTTACGTGTCCTGGCCCGATGACCCGAAACTGGCCAATTACGACCCGCGCCAGCGTCCCTGGTACAAAGCGGCACAAGCCAAACCGGGCAAACCGTTTCGCACCGAGGCTTATTACTGGGCTCAGGATGATGCGACTTACGTCAGTACCGTGCGCACCCTCGACAACAAGCTCGGCACCAATGGTGGCGTGGTCAGCATCGACGTGACGCTCAAGCAGCTCACCGAGATCGTCAAACAGATCAAGCTCGGTGAAACCGGCTACCTGATGCTGATGGAAAACAACGGCACCGTGCTGGTCGACCCGAAACAGCCAGAGCACAACTTCAAAGCGCTGAGCAGCCTGGGCGACGGTTACGCACAACTGGCCAAGGCCGGCAAAGGCCTGGTCGAAGTCGAGTTGAACGGCGAGCGCTACATGGCCAACGTCTGGCCGTCGGAACAACTGGGCTGGACCTTCATCGGCCTGATCAAGCAAACCGACGTCATGAGCTCCGCCACTGCGCTGACCTGGCTGATCGCGATCATCGCCGCCGTTCTCGCCGTGTTCTTCGCCGTGGTCGGCGCCAGTTTCGCCAGCCTCATCGTGCGGCCGATCCGCAGCGTTGCCAGCGGCCTGGAAGGCATTGCCCAAGGTGAAGGTGACCTGACCCAGAACCTGCAGATCCGTGGCAGCGACGAAACCGCGCAACTGGCCAACTGGTTCAACCAGTTCCTCGCCGCGATTCGCAGCCTGATCCAGCACATCGGCGGCGCTGCGACCAAAATTCTTGCCAACTCGCAAAGCGCGACCCGGGTCTCCAGCGACATGGCCGACGCCGCCGGGCGCCAACGTGAAGCGGTGGACATGGTGTCCACGGCCTTCCATGAGATGGTCGCCACCGCCAACGAAGTCGCGCGTTCCTGCAGCCAGGCCGCCGAGTCGGCCGACAGCGGTCAGCGTCAGGCCCGCGAAGGTCAGCAACAGATCGATGCGGCCGTGCACAGCGTCGACAAGTTGAGCCAGGAAATCGAACAGTCGGCGCAGTCAATGCAGCAGCTGGAACGCGACAGCAATGACATTCAGTCGATCCTCGGCACCATTCGCTCCATCGCCGAACAAACCAACCTGCTGGCACTGAACGCCGCGATCGAAGCGGCCCGTGCTGGCGAGCAAGGTCGCGGTTTTGCGGTGGTAGCCGACGAGGTTCGCGCACTGGCCAAGCGCACGGCCGATTCCACCGCGGAAATCGACGGACTGCTCGGCAACCTGGCCAAACGTACCAGTCAAGTCACCCAGCAGATGCACGCCAGCCTCGAGGTGTCGCAACAGTCGGTCAGCCGGATCGGCGAAGCGCGCAACAGTTTTGGGCAGATCCGCGAGTCGGTGGACGTGATCCGCGACATGAACACCCAGATCGCCACGGCCGCGGAAGAACAGCATCAGGTCGCCGAAGACATCAATCGGCACATCAGCCAGATCCATGGCGATGCGCAGTTGGTGGCCGAACTGGCCAACTCGGCACGACTCGACTCCCAGAGTCTGGCGGGGCTGTCGAATGAGCTGGACGGGTTGGTTCGGCGGTTCCGTACCTGATAATAGAATCAGGGTGGCCGCTTCGCGGCCAATCGCGAGCGGGCTCGCTCCCACAAGGACACTGCAAAAACCCGTGGGAGCGAGCCTGCTCGCGATGAGGCCGTCACTGCTTGAACAACTCTCCCGGGGTAAACCCGAACAGGCCTTTGAACGCCGCAATAAACGCCGAAGTCGAGTCATAGCCGCTAGACAGCGCCGCCGTGGTCACGCTGTTGCCGTCTTCCAGCAAACTCAATGACGACAACAGCCGCATGCGCTGGCGCCAGCTGCGGAAACTCAATCCGGTTTCACGCTGGAACAGGCGCATCAGGGTTTTCTCCGACGTCCCCAATCGTTCGGCCCATTCATGCAACGTCACGCTCTGCTCAGGGCTTGCGATCAGTTCGTTGCACAACCCAAGCAAACGCGGGTGACGTGGCAACGGCAGAGAGAAACCGACTTCCGGCAGGCTCGCCAATTGATCCAGCAGCACCTCGACCAGGCGTGCTTCACGGCTGTCACCCTCTGGATAGTCCACCGGCAGTTGGCAGAAGCTCTTGATCAGCTCACGCGCCAGCGGCGTAACTTCCAGCACCCGGCAACGCTCGTCCGCCCAGGCACACGCCTCGCGCCGCACATACAGGCTGCGCATTTCCGCGCGCATCGAGGTCACCACCTGGTGCTCCAGATCAGCCGGAATCCAGATCCCCCACTGCGGCGGCGCAAAGAAACTGCCCTCGGCGGTGTGCACGCCGAGCACGCCACTGATGGCGTAGGAAAATTGCACCCAATCGTGGCGATGAGGTGGCGTCCACGAGCCGGCACTGAGGCTTTCCGCACGGGCAAACAGCGGGCGCGGCAACGCCGTCAGGGTCGGAATAGTCCGTTCGAGGGAAATTTGTCCGTTAGCCGGCATTGGTTGGCCTTATGTCGCAAGACGGGCGGAAGTCTTGACCTTAGGCTAGGTCATCTCTTCTTACAATGCCTTCGGTGCCCGTTATGCATGCCGTCAAACACCTCAAACGCGTGGTCACCGACTGGTTCCTGTGCGGGATGCTGATCGCCACGCTGCTGTCGTACATCTTCCCGCGCTTCGGCGCCACTGGCGGCACGATGCACGCCGAGTGGGTGATCAACATCGGCGTGTTCCTGGTGTTCTTCCTGCACGGGGTCAACCTGTCGAGCGAGCAGATCCGCCACGGCTTGAAAAACTGGCGCCTGCACCTGATGATCCAGGGCTTCACCTTTCTGGTGTTCCCGCTGATCTGGCTGGTCAGCGACAAGCTGCTGGGTTCACACATTCCATCGCTGCTGATGCTCGGGTTCTTCTACCTGTGCGCCCTGCCCTCGACCATTTCCTCTTCCGTGGCCTTGACCGGCAGCGCCGGCGGCAACGTGCCGGCGGCGATTCTCAATGCCAGCCTGTCCAGCGTGCTGGGGATTTTCCTCACGCCGTTGCTGGTGAGCCTGGTGGTGGGCAGCGGTGCTGGCGGTATCGACCTGGGTTCAACCCTGCTCGATCTCTGTGCCATGTTGCTGCTGCCGCTGGTACTGGGTCAGTTGCTGCGGCCGCTGTTCGGCAAGTTTTTCAGTCGCCACAAGCGCTACACCAACATCGTCGACAAACTGGTGATCCTGCTTCTGGTCTACGCGGCGTTCTGCAACTCGATGGTTTCCGGGATGTGGCAGCAACAGGGCAACACGGTGATTCTCAGTGCATTGGTCGGCAGTGCCGTGTTGCTGGCGATCATTCTGTGGATGACCACCCGCACCGCCCGTGCCCTGAAATTCAGCCCCGCCGATGAGATCGCCGCAGTGTTCTGCGCCAGCAAAAAGTCCCTGGCCGCCGGTGCGCCGATGGCCGCGCTGATCTTCGGTGCCAACCCGGGGCTGGGTCTGATCCTGTTGCCGATCATGATCTATCACCCGCTGCAACTGGTCGTCTGCTCAGTGATGGCCGAGAGTTATGCCAATCGCAATCGGGTATTGGCCGAGCAACAAAATACGGCTGCCCTCAGCGCTCAATAATCGCCGTCACACCCTGACCGCCGGCGGCGCAGATCGAGATCAATCCGCGCCCCTTCCCGGCGGCGTCCAGCAGCTTGGCAAGGTTGGCGACGATTCGCCCACCAGTCGCGGCAAACGGATGTCCGGCCGCCAGTGAACTGCCTTTGACGTTGAGTCGGCTGCGGTCGATCGAACCTAGCGGTGCATCGAGGCCAAGCCGGTTTTTGCAGTAATCCGGGTCTTCCCAGGCCTTCAAGGTGCAGAGCACTTGCGCGGCGAAGGCTTCGTGGATTTCGTAATAGTCGAAGTCCTGCAAGGTCAGGCCATTGCGTGCCAGCAAACGCGGTACCGCGTAGACCGGTGCCATCAGTAATCCCTCGGCACCGTTGACGAAATCCACCGCTGCCGCTTCGCCGTCGCGCAGATAGGCGAGGATCGGCAGGCCGCGCTCTTTCGCCCACTCCTCACTACCAAGCAGCACCAGCGACGCGCCATCGGTCAGCGGTGTCGAGTTGCCGGCAGTGAGCGTGCCTTTGTCGCTCTTTTCGAAAGCCGGTTTCAACGAGGCGAGTTTTTCCAGCGTCACGTCCGGGCGCAGGTTGTTGTCGCGGGTCAGGCCGAGGAATGGGGTCATCAGATCGTTCTGCCAGCCCTCGGCGTAGGCCGCGGCCATTTTCTGGTGGCTTTCCAGCGCCAGCTGATCCTGCTCGGCACGAGGAATGTTCCAGGTCTGCGCCATCAGCTCGCAATGCTGCCCCATCGATAGCCCCGTGCGCGGCTCGCCGTTACGCGGAAACTCGGGGATCAAATGCCGGGGACGCAATTGCAGGAAAGCCTTGAGCTTGTCGCCGGTGCTCTTGGCGCGGTTGGCTTGCAGCAGAATCTTGCGCAAGCCGTCGCTGACACTGATCGGTGCATCCGACGTGGTGTCGACACCCCCGGCAATGCCGCAGTCGATCTGCCCCAGGGCAATCTTGTTCGCCACCAGCAACGCCGCTTCCAGGCCGGTGCCGCAGGCTTGTTGAATGTCGTAGGCCGGGGTGGTGGGTGACAACCGCGAGCCGAGCACACATTCGCGGGTCAGGTTGAGGTCCCGGGAAAGCTTGAGTACCGCCCCCGCCACCACTTCGCCCATGCGCAGGCCATGCAGGTTGTAGCGTTCGATCAAGCCTTCGAGCGCCGCCGTCAGCATTGCCTGGTTACTGGCGGTTGCATACGGCCCGTTGGAACGAGCAAAAGGAATGCGATTACCGCCGATGATCGCGACGCGGCGCAGTTGAGTCATGAAAAGCTCCCTATCAATATCTGAATGTAAAAACAGGACCCTGTGGGAGCGAGCCTGCTCGCGATTGCGGTGTATCAGCCGGCAAAAAAATTGGATGTGCCGGCCTCATCGCGAGCAGGCTCGCTCCCACAGGTACTGCATTCCTATGCCAGTTGCGCATTCATCTAAATGCCCTGCCAACCAACAAAAACCCCGGATTCAAACTAATCTGCTGTGATCAAGCGTAGGCCTTATCTCGCGGATCGAACGACTGATCGCGATTCGTGGTCCACACCTTGTACCCTCACTGCCGGAGAGTCTTCCATGTCTGACCGCTATATCGACTTCGCCAATTCGGCCCTCGGCCACCGCCTGGTCGGGGCCCTTGGCCTGCCGTCGCCGGTTCGCCTGGAACGCTGGGAGGCCGGTCGCCTAAGGCCCGTCGATGGCGCGCTGTTGATCGGTGGCGGCCCGCTGTCACAGAACGTCAGCGCGTTCGCCAACAAACTCACCGAGCAGATTTACAGCTACGGCCCTGAACCCTTGCTGGCCCAGGCGTGGATTCCGGGCCACGGTCCCAAGCTCAAGGCCGTGGTGTTCGATGCCAGTGACCTGATGCAGACCGGGCAACTCAAGCAGCTGCGTGAGTTCTTTCAACCGTTGATGAAAAACCTCGAGCACAGCGCCCATCTGGTGATTTTCGGGCGCGCACCGGAAACCTTGAGTGACCCGTTCGCCGCCAGTGCCCAACGTGCACTCGAAGGCTTCAGCCGCTCGCTGGCCAAAGAGTTGCGCAGTGGCGGCACCTTGCAGTTGCTGTATGTCGGCGCCGGGGCTGAAGGCCAACTCGAAGGGGCGCTGCGGTTTTTCCTCTCGCCAAAGAGTGCTTATGTCTCGGGACAGGTGGTGCGGCTGAACGCTTGCGACACTCAGGTCCAGGACTGGACTCGCCCGTTGGCGGGGCGCACGGCGCTGGTGACGGGCGCGGCTCGCGGGATCGGCGCGTCGATCGCCGAAACCCTGGCCCGCGACGGTGCGCAGGTGGTACTGCTCGACGTCCCACCGGCCAAGACCGATCTCGATGCCCTCGCTGCCCGCCTCGGCGGCCATAGCATCACCCTCGACATTTGCGCCGAAGACGCCGCCGCGCAATTGATCGAGCAATTGCCGAACGGCATCGACATTGTGGTTCATAACGCGGGCATCACCCGCGATAAAACCCTGGCCAACATGACACCGGAATTCTGGGATGCGGTGCTTGCAGTGAACCTGAATGCACCGCAAGTATTGACCAAAGCGCTGCTCGACAGCGGCGCCCTGCACGATAACGGTCGGGTGATTCTGCTGGCGTCGATCAGCGGCATCGCCGGCAATCGCGGGCAAACCAATTACGCCGCGAGCAAGGCCGGGCTGATAGGTCTGGCTCAGGCCTGGGCGCCACTGTTGGCAGCGCGTGGAATCAGCATCAACGCTGTCGCCCCGGGCTTTATCGAAACCCGAATGACTGCGCAGGTTCCGTTTACCTTGCGTGAGGCCGGGAGACGCATGAGCTCACTGGGCCAAGGCGGACTGCCGCAAGACGTTGCTGAAGCCGTGGTCTGGCTCGCCCAACCCGGCAGCGGCGCGGTCAGCGGGCAAGCGCTGCGAGTGTGTGGGCAAAGTGTATTGGGGGCCTGAACATGGAAACAGATTGGCATTCACAGAGCACTACACCGTACTTGCCCGAGTTGTATTGGCGAGCGGCGACGCGGCGCAAGATCACCGGCACCACCCTGCCCGAGGATGGCTTTCGTTGCTGGGTCAACGTTGACCTCAAGCGTTTGGCAGCCTATCGCAAGGTGTGCGGGTTTACCGATGACGGCCTGTTGCCGCCGACCTATCCTCATGTGCTGGCGTTCGCCTTGCAGATGCAATTGCTCACTGCCAGGACATTTCCGTTTCCGCTGTTGGGGCTGGTTCACCTGGCCAATCGCATCCGCATTCTGCGTCCCTTGGGCGCAGTCGCTCGAGTGCGGGTGAGTGTGCGGGTGCAGAACCTGCAACCCCACGCCAAGGGTGCGGTGTTTGAGTTGATCACCACGATTGACGACGCGCTCGGGCCGCTCTGGGAAGCCGAAAGCCAGATGCTCTGCAAAGGCGTGAAGCTTCCCGGCGAAGCAATCGAGCCGTCGATGGATTCTGCTCTGACCATGAACGAGGTCACCCGCTGGTGGGCGCCCAGTGAAATTGGCCGGCGCTACGCCAGGGTTTCCGGTGACTACAACCCGATTCACCTGAGTGCTGTCAGCGCGAGACTCTTCGGTTTCCCCCGGGCCATCGCCCACGGTTTGTGGATCAAGGCGCGCACCCTTGCGGCCCTGAGCGGGCATCTGCCGACGTCGAACATCGAGATTGCCGTGCAATTCAAGAAACCGGTGCGCTTACCCAGCGAGGTCTCCTTGCTGTCCAGCGCTGCCGGCTCAAGTGGTGACTTCAAGGTGATCGGCGCCGGGAATCTGGAACACATGCTCGGTACCTGGCAACCGCTTGCCTGAGGCCGCTCAGCCGCGCCGGATAAAAAATACACCCGCCATAATCAACACCAGCCCGGCAATTTTACCGGCGCTGACGGGTGCTTCGCGAAACCCGGCCCAGCCGAAATGATCCAGGGTCATCGCCATCCCCAGTTGCCCCGCCAGCACCAGCGCCATGAACAACATGGCGCCAATGCGCGGCCCGGCGAAAGCGGCCGTGGTAATAAAAAATGCGCCGAGCAGACCACCGCTCCAGTGCCACCAGGTCAGGCTTTTGAGTGTCTCCAATGCCGGGGTTTCGCGCTGGATCACGACCAGCAGCAACAATGCCACGGTGCCGACAAAAAACGAAATCAGCGCAGCGGCCAGTACGCTCGACACTTGTTTGGCCAGTTGGCCATTGATACCGGCCTGCAAGGGCAAAAACGCACCCGCGATAAAAGGCAGGCAAAGCAACCACCAGACGGGGGCCGGCATGCTGTTCTCCATTGAGTGAATGAGGCGCGCAGTATACGCCGCCCTCGGATGAACCGTGGGCGACATTTGCGTGCAGCCACGCCTGATCGCCCCCCCGGTTAATTGTATATATATAACTTAAGTTTTTCGAAGTGCCTCACGGTTTCCAGAAAAACATCATCCATTGATTTATAAGGATTTTATTATAAGAAAACGCACCATTTCATACCTTTGGTATTAGCCCTCAAGTACAACTCGATCCGTGATATACAAGTTGTTAATACCAAGTTGAGTATGGCCTGAAACAGCACCTGCATTAGATAGATAAGCAACGGACGAGGCATTGCCAGCAACAGAACTGGCAGGCAATCGAAAACAGTGATCGTTGTGACAGGTGCAAGGAAACTTACTCATGAGCTCTCACGTTTTGTTGAAAACCAGTACTGCATTGGCGTTGGTCCTGAGTCTCAGCCTGACCGGTTGCAGCAGCGGCGGTGGCGGTCATCACAGCAGTCCCGGCAGCTCATCGCCTGACAGTGCCGCAGGTGCAGGTGGTTCCAGCGGCTCGGGTAGCAGCGGCGGTACGGACGGCAGTGGTGGCGGTACAGCGGGAACAGGCGGAACCGGTGGCACTGGCGGCGGTACGGCGGGGATTGGTGGAACAGACGGCACTGGCGGCGGTACGGCGGGAACAGGCGGAACCGGTGGCACTGGCGGCGGAATAGCAGGAACAGGCGGGACTGGAGGCACTGGCGGCGGTACGGCAGGAACAGGCGGAACCAGTGGCACTGGCGGCGGCACGACGGGAACAGGCGGAACCGGTGGCACTGGCAGCACCACCAGCCCTGCCCTGACAACCAGTACGCTGGTTTCCGATCTGGGCAGCACCGTCAGCGGCGTGGGTGCTGGCGTGAGCGATCTTGGCACCGCCGTCGCGCCCCTTCCGGTAGTCGGCGGCGTCCTTCAAAGTGCCGTCAATACGACGGGCAATGTGGTCGACAGCCTGGGCGGCGGTCTGAACAGCGGCCTCGGTACACTGGGCTCGAATCCACTGGCAGTGAGTAAAACCACAGCGGTGGTCGGTAATGTCGTGACTGACGTCGGCAACGGCGTGACGGATCTGAGCGGCAAATTGTCGACCACCACTCAAAGCATTCCTCTGGTCGGCGGCCTGATCACCCAGGTTGCACCCGTGGTGAGTGGGGCAGGCAGTAGCGTTTCGATGCTCGGCAACACCCTGAGCGCCGTCACCAGCAGTGGTCCGCTGGGTTCGTTGAGCAATGGTGTGGGCACCAACACGCTGGTTCCGGTGGTCACATTGGCTGAAGGCCTGACCGGTAAAGTCGCCAGTGCCACCGGGCTAAGCGCCCCGGTCAACGGTCTGCTCAACAACGTCAGCGGCGCACTTGGTGGCTTGGGCAGCAATGTCACCACCTCGAGCACCAGCAATCCGCTGACCAACATCGTCGGTGGCGCCTTGACTAACACGGCAACCACCACTGGCGCGGCCGGTGGCCTGACGACCACGTCCGGTACAGCGGGTGGAACCGGTGGTCTGACAGGCAGCGGGCTGCTGGAAACCGTCGGCGGTGCGGTCGTGAATGTCGCTGGCGGACTCAACGCCGGTAACACCAACCCAACGATCAGCTCTGCCGCAGTAACGGGCGGCTCGGCGGGTAACCTGGTGGCTGGAACAGGCACGCTCCTGGGCGGTACGGGTGTCGCCAACACAACGACGACCGCTCCCTTGGCCGCCGTCGGCGCAACGGTCGGTGCTGCGTTGAATCCGGTCACCAGCGGTGTCGCCAGCCTGACTCAACAAGTGGCCGGCACCACGGGCCTGACTGCACCGGTCAATGGATTACTCGCTCAAACCGGCGCCGCCATCGGCGGCGCAGGCACCAACATCACCGCTACCGCCCCCAACCCGGTTGTCACTGCGGTCGGTAATACCGTGACCGCCGCAGGGACCACCGTTGGCAGCCTGCTCACCGGCACGACCAGTGGCGGTACCACCAGTGGGCTCGGCGGACTCGGTGCGCTCGGCAGTTTGACCGGCACACTGACAGGTACCAAGTAGTCATTGCACCTGGCCGATTCGACGGCCGTTCCTACAGCGCCTACGTTTGGTTGGAGACGGAAGATTCGAATGGGTTTTCCGTCATTTTCCATGTTGGCGCAAGACATCGGTTGTCCCCGAATCACGTCCTCAGAACCTGACGGGAACAACTGATCGAAGATCCTTTCGCAATGCTGCGGTTTTGATCATGGGGTGTTCTATGCGCGCTTTGGCTTGCTTGTTGCTGCTCATCTGTTGCTCTGGTGTTTATGCCGACTCCCTCCCCGCTTTCCTCAATAGCAACGAAACCACCCGCAACCTGCCTGCCCCCAACCTGCCTGCCGACGCCTACCGTCCAGCCACGCCAAAGCTGCAAGTCCCGGAGCCTGCCGCCACCTCGGCACAACCCTTGACGATGGGCACCAAGGTCACCGTGCGCACCGTGCAAATTGAAGGTGGAACCCTTTACCCGTTGCGCGAACTGGGGGCCGTCTATCAACCGTTGCTTGGCCATGAAACCACCCTCGCGCAACTGATCGAAGCGGCACGCAGCATCACCCGACGCTATCAGGACGATGGTTATTTGCTGTCCTACGCGTTCCTGCCACAGCAAACCTTCGATAAAGGCGTGGTGCGCGTGGTGTTGGTAGAAGGCTATATCAAGGACTATCAATTGCAGGGCGATGTCGGTCGGGTCAAGGGCCTGCTCGATAAACTGGTGGCCAAGCTACAGGCCGAACGCCCGCTGACGCGCAAGACTTTCGAACGCTACACCACCCTGATGAGCCGCATCCCCGGCGTCACCGTACAAGCGCAAGTGCCGCCACCGGGTACTACCGACGGCGCGACCTACCTGATCGCGCAAGCCAGTCGCAAACCGTTCGCCAGTAGCCTGAGCACTACCGAAGACAACCGCAAAGGCACCAAGGCCTTGCTCGGTGTCAGCAGCAACTCGCAAACGTCGATGGGTGAGCAGATCACCCTCAGTGGTCTGTTTCCACCGGGTGATGACCACGAAAAATACTACCGCCTGGACTACAACCAGTTCCTCAATGCCGAAGGCACGCAACTGCTGTTGTCCGGTTCGCGCTACCGCGCCGACCCGGCGACGCTTGTGCAACTGGACAACGGCCTGCAACTCAAATCACACCGCGAAAACGATCGATACTCCATTGGCCTCAGCCATCCGCTGATCGCCTCACCCACCAAACTGCTTACACTCACGACACGCCTGTATGCGGTCGACGACATGACCCGCTACAAAGTGCTTGGCTATCCGATTACGGTCGATGAAAATACCGATGTCCGCGCCCTGGCCTTCGAAGGTGACTGGCGCAAAGCCGATGACCGACAACTGCGCATCATCAGTGGCGGCGTGTACCAGGGCATCAATGGCATGGGTGCCAACACCAACAACCCGACCTACGACCTGGATTTCTTCCGCCTGCGACTCTCGGGTGTGCAAAGCAACAAGTTCTTCGACAACTGGCAAGGTGTGCTGTCAGCCGCGCTGTACTGGACCGACGACACCCTGCCCGACAGTGAGCGTGCGGTATTCGGCGGGCAGAACTTCGGTCGTGGCTACCCCGACGACCAGGCTTCCGGCGACAAGGGCTGGGGCGCCGCTTATGAAGTCAACTACAGCTTCAACCGCGCCGGTAACTGGGTGCGCATCCTGCAACCCTACGTCGTACTGGACCGTGCGAAAACCTGGTTCAACACCCTGCCGATACAAGGCAGCAACCTGTCCTCGGTGGCCGTCGGCCTGCGCTTCGGCGACGCCAGGTACTACAACATCGCCCTTGAAGCAGGCAAGGCCATGTCCGATGAAGCGCTGGATACCTTCAATCGGCGTACGCGTTACAGCATCAGTTTCAGCTACCAATTGTAGAGCCGCAGAAACAAAACGACCCGCTCATGGCGGGTCGTCTTGGTTGCGGCCAATCAATCAGAAATCGTAGCGAACCTTGGCAGTGAAGGTGTCTGCATTGAAGTCTGCTTTGGTCAGGTAATCGTACGAACCGCCCACGCTCCAGGCACCGATGCGGTAGGTGGCGCCCAGACCCAGTTCATAACTGTCGCGTGCAGGTTTCGCACCACTGGTGGTGAACGGCGTACCGCCGAGCACAAAGGTCGAGCTCGCGTTGGCCTGGTCACCGATGAAGTCGTGCCACGCCATGGCCTTCGCTTCGGGCTGGAGGCTGCCGGCGCCGACATCGAAGGCTGCAGCCAGGCGTGCACCGAGGCCCATCTCGCCCACTTCATAACGCTGGCTGCCGACGCTCAACGCGGCCGAACTGCCCTTCTCGCGGTACGCATCGATCGCTACGTTGGCATAGCGCGCACCGATCTGCGGCTCCAGCAACACCTGCTGATTGAAGCGCAAGGTGTAACCGGCCAACGCGTTCACACCGAAGATATCACTGTCGTAATCGCCCTTGGCACGGGTGCCGGCGATGTAGCGTTTGGACTCGTTGGTGTTCCAGCCATAGGTCAGCGAGGTGTCGACAAAGAAATTGTCGTGAGTCCAGTTGCCGTACAGCGTCAACGCGTTACCGATGACGTCAGTCTTGCTTCCGGCGTCGGACTTCACGTTGCTGCTCAGGTAGCTGTAAGCGATACCCAGTGTGGTATCGGCATTCAACTGACCGTCAGCGCCCACCGCAATACCCTGGCTGTTGGCGCTATAACCGGCGACACCGCCGCGCGAACCTTGATCGGCATCGCTGTTCAAGGCTTGCAGCCACACGCCTTTTTCGGCCAACACATCACCCGAGGACAAACCGCTGCGGGCACTGCTGGAGCGCGTGTTGATGGCGTTCGAGATCAGTGTCTGGCCGTTAGTGGACGCCTGGATCGCACCACCGCTCACGTCGGGGCCAAGCTTTTCGGAAAGCTTCGCCAACTGCGCATCGCTGCTGGCGTTGGCGAATGCACTGAACACCGGGTCCTGATCGCTCAGTTGACTCATCACCGCGTTCGACACTTGCCCGACCGCCGCTGCACCGCTGGATGAACCACCGGCGTTCACCACATTCTGTTTGACTACATCCTCGCTCTTGGTGCTGACCAGCGCCTTCACGTCATTGCCTTCAACGCCGTAGCTTTTGACTTCCAGCAACGCCGAGGACGACGACACTTTCAGGTTCTCGCCGCCTTCCAGTTTGCCAGAGCTAATGAGTGTGTAACGGGTACCGCCATTAGCAGTACGGAAGTCTTCGGAGCGCGCCTTCAACTCAAGACGAGCACCTGGGCTGATGTCTGCCAGGCCGGTGACCTTGAGCACCGGAAGATTGGGGTTGGTGTCGTTGCCCAGGAACATATGCAACACCGAACTCGGCTCTTCCATGTCAAATTCGCCGATGATCGTGGTGTGGGCCTGCTGTAGCGTCAGCTCGCCCTTTTCCACCGTGATGTAGCCAGCCTTGATGGTCGAACCGTCGAAGTTCACGTTCGCATCACCATTGATCAACACGCCGGAAAGGCCCATCAAGTTGCCTTTGACGTTACCGCCATTCCAGTAGAAATAAGCTTTTCCGTCATCGACCTGAATGGCTGCGTCACCGCCTTCGATCGAGCCAAGGGATTGAGTGATCGAGAGGAGGCGGTCGGTGACTGGCTGGTTGCTGATATGAATACCGAACCTTTCGCCGGAAATAGCGCCAGTATTGTTAATGCTCGAGGAGACACCGGTGGGCGCAAGCTTGAGTGCAGCACCATCCAGTCGCAACGCATCAGCATTGGCGCCCGTAGCCGTAATCGTGCCTTGGTTGATCACACTGTTACCGACGCGGGTGCCGATCAGTGACACCCCGGTCGCATTCATCCCGTTGACGGTGATATTGCCCGAATTCAGGACATTGTTGGTCACAACACCGCCCTGATCCTTGATGCCAAAAGCCCCGTCACCGTAGGCCGTGATCGAGCCGTCGTTGATCAGGTTCAAAGGTGCGGCAATAACAGGGGTATGAATCGCGGCAGCAGCCACGGAAAGCGCCAACAACGAGCGGCGCAGGCAAGAGGTGTTCAATGCAGGTTCCCTTCAGAAGCCTATGGAAGACGCGTTTTTCAGCAGGCGCGCCCAGCTTCTTTCAGGCATCCATACCGGCCAACCAGCGGGGGCTGGTTCAGGCGCGGGCAATATACAGGTGCCATCATTTAGACACCACCAAAAAATGCCAAATGAATGACGTCAGTTTTTTCAATGGGTCAAGTGACCTGCACGCCGCCCAATGCATCGACGACCTTGTTGAAGGTGGCTTTCACCGAATCCCCTAGCGGCGCGATAAAGGAAACAACTACCAGGGCCACCATCGCAACGATCAGCGCGTACTCAATCGCCGAAGCACCCTCGGTCCGGCTCATGAACAGCTGGAATCGAATGGACAGATACTGCACAAAATGAAGGAACATACGACTTCTCCTGCAAGATGTAGAACACTCTGAAGGTTCTAAGGACTGACACGGTGCATCTTCGATTGCGGGAACAGGTTGTCCAGGGTCTCCAGAAGGCGAACGTGATAGATCGGTTTGCGAAACAGGTCCAGCACCTGCAAGCGCAGCATGTCGCTGACGTCGTCCATGTCGGCATGGCCGGAGGTCACGATCACCGGCAAGTGCTGTCGGGATGTGTGTTCACGCAAACGGCGGATCAATGACATGCCACTCTCTTCGGGCATGCGCAGATCGGTGATAACCAACGCGATATCGGGGTGACGGGTCAGATGCTGCAACGCGAGTTTGACCGAAGTTGCGGTGAAGCAACAAAAGCCCTCGCCCTCCAGCAACTCCGCAAGTTCCAACAGGGCATCTTCTTCGTCGTCCACCAGAAGCAACTGTTGGCGCGGAGCTGAAGAAGCGTTCATGTGCGATTCCTGTCACTGAATAAGTAATCGGATTGAGAGGTGACCAACCGATCAGGGTACAACCGTCCCCCCCAGTGAAGTGATGACTTTATTGAAGGTGCCTTTCACCGAGTTGCCCATCGGTGTAACGAAGGCAACGACGACCAACCCCACCATTGCAATGATCAACGCATATTCAATGGCTGAAGCGCCCTCGGTCCTGGTCATGAACAACTGGAGGCGGATATACAGATACCGCACGAAGTTAAGGAACATACGACTTCTCCTTTGCGCCGAGGGCGCACATGTAGCGGGTGCACAACATGATTGCGCTTTGCCATCGGAGCATTGCCAACAAACCCCGCTCCAGCAACTGTAATAAGCGATTAATCACAAAGTATTAACCGGAATGGTGGCGACTGGGGATTAACCGAAATGCCATACGGTGGTAAGTTATTTTTTTGACCGGTGATGGCGTTTTGATTTAGCTGCGCTACTTTCAAATAGCGAATTAGTTGCATGTTCATAGCTGCCTGATTGCGAATTATCTCGTTGAACGTCACGAGCCGGTGATGCAGCAGGAAAGGGAGAGCCGTCATGAACAGCCGCGTCACCATGGGTCTGGCCGGGCTACTGTTAGTCGCAGCCGTCATTGTCGGGTACTGGGGATTGGTGCTGAGCCGGCAACCGCTAGCAACCGAACCCGTCACCACCCCTGTCACCGTTGCGCTGGAAAAAACCGTTGCTAGCGCCGAAGACCAGACGCGCCAGGCCGTCGTCGTGCTGGTGCATGATGTCCTGCCGTTTACCCCCCTCACCGCCGCCGACCTGACCCTGGAAAAACTGCGCAGCGCGCCCGCCGGCAGCTTGAGCAGCCTGGACCAGGCCGTTGGCCGCACACCCTGGCGGCGCCTGAGCGCGGGCACTTGGCTAAGCAACGAGAGTTTCGAGGCCGGCGGCGCGCTGGCGCGGATGATTCACAGCGATGAGCGCGCGCTGGCGGTGGCGGTGGACGAAGTGATTGGCGCTGCCGGACAACTGATCCCGGGAGATTACGTCGACGTGCTGTTGTTCCTCCGTCAGGACGCCATCAACACGCAGCAGTCGGCGCAAATCGTCATTCCGGCCATGCGTGTACTCGGCGTTGGCGAACAATTTGGCTTGACCAACGAAGGCAAACCCGCCTCCCCTGCCACCAGCGCAGACGAAAAACTCAAACAGGATCAACGCCGCATCGCGGCCCGCAGCGTCGTGCTGGCGGTGCCGGAACAACTGCTGAGCCGAATGATGCTGGCGACTCAGGTCGGTACCTTGCGCCTGGCCGTACGTAGCAGCGAAGAACAACTCCTGGCCAAATACTGGGCCGGTGAAAGCGACTCATCCACCCGACTGAGTAGCGCCAACAGTCAGCTATTCCAGTTCAATCAACTGGCCCAGGGCATTGCCCCGAAAACCATCGTCCACACCCGCACGGTAGAGGTGTCGCGGCGCGGCATCGAGGTCATACGCGGCAATCAGGTCACCCAACAAACCCCTTGATTGCGCAAGGGTGCATGGCCTCAAAAACGGCAACTTCGACACACGCATCGGACTCTCACCATGAGCCAGAACCTGAGCCAGACGTTCCTTGCGATTACTCGCAACAGCACTGACCTTGAATGGTTGCAAGGCGCACTGGCGCCCTTGGGCCAAGTGGTCAGCGCCGGTGGTGGCAGCCTCGATGAATTGCTCGCACTGGTGGACGTGACCTTTGCCAGCCTGGTGTTTATCGGCCTCGACCGCGAGCATGTGGTGGCCCAGAGTGCGTTGATCGAAGGTGCGCTGGAAGCCAAACCGATGCTGGCCATCGTCGCGCTGGGCGACGGCATGGACAATCAATTGGTGCTCAATGCCATGCGCGCCGGGGCCCGGGATTTTGTTGCCTACGGCTCACGCGCCAGCGAAGTTTCGGGCCTGGTACGACGCCTGAGCAAACGTCTGCCGCCTGTCGCAACCACTACCCAAATGGGTGGCCTGACAGTGCTCTTTGGTACTCAAAGCAACGCCGACGGCGCTCTGCTCGCCGGGCACCTGGCCCTGGTGATCCAGAAGAGTGGCCAGCACACCTTGCTGCTCGACCTCGGCCTGCCCCGTGGTGACAGCCTGGCGTTGCTGGGCCTGGAGAGCTCGTTCCATTTTGGTGATGCATTGCGGCATCTGCGGCGCCTTGATGCGACGCTGATCGACAGCGCCTTCACCAGCGCCGAAGCCGGGCTGCGAATCCTCGCCTACGCCAACAATGACGAACCGCTGGAGCGCACCAGCGCCGCCGAGCTGTACATGTTGCTCAGCGCCTTGCGCCAACACTTTCAACACATCGTGGTGAACCTCACCGGCCAACCTGACAGCGAAGCCCTGCGCACCTTCGTCAGCCATTGCGACAAATTACTGTGGTACACCGACCAGAGCGTGCTCGACTGCCGACGCAACCTGACGGTGCTCAATCTGTGGCGCGAAAAAGGCATGAAGCTTGAGCACGCCCAACTGCTGGTCGACCGTTACCTGCGCCACTGCGCCCCGGACGCCGAGACACTGGGCAAAACCTTTGGCCTCGAAGTCATCGCCGTCCTGGCCTACAGCCCAGAGGTTCGGCTCAACGCGAAAAACCAGGGCGTGCCCCTGTTCGATCTGGCTCCCCGCGAGGTCCTGACCCAAAGCTTGCGCACCTTGGGCGAACGTCTGGCCAAGCACTCTGAAACGCTGGCAACCCCCAAAATCAGTTGGCTGAATCGCTTGCGAGGCCACAAATGAGCGGTGAAAAACTCTTCGGTGCACAGACTCAAAGCCCGATCGGCAACACCGACCACGAGGGCCTGAAGCTGGTGCTGCATCGCTATGTCATCGATGCCATCGAAGAGTCGGGGAAAAACCTGCTGGAAGGTTCGCGCCCGCTCCTTGCGCAATTCGTCACCGACAAGGTCGCCGAATACATCGCCCGCTTGCACCTGGCGATTTCGCGCTACGAAATGGAGCGTCTGGCAGAAGAAATCGTCGACGAACTCACCGGTTTCGGTCCACTGGAAGTGCTGCTGCGCGACCCCGCCGTGACCGAAATCCTGGTCAACGGCCCTCACCGGGTGTTCATCGAACGTGACGGCATATTGCACCAAAGCGACCTGCGCTTCATCGACGCGCATCATGTCGAACGGGTCATGCAACGGATCCTCGCGCCACTCGGACGGCGTCTGGACGAGTCATCGCCGATGGTCGATGCGCGCATGCCGGACGGTAGCCGGGTCAATGCGATTATCCCGCCCATCGCGCTGGACGGGCCGTGCCTGTCGATTCGTAAATTTCGCAAGGACATGCTTAAAAGCAGCGACCTGATGGCGATGCAAACCATTGACCAGGCGATTTTCGACTTCATCGAGAAAGCCGTCGGCAAACGCTGCAACATCCTCATCAGCGGCGGGACCGGCACCGGTAAAACCACGCTGCTGAACATCCTCAGTCAACTGATCGATCCTCACGAACGCCTGGTGACCATCGAAGATGTCGCCGAGCTGCAACTGGGCCACCCTCACGTCGTGCGCCTGGAAACCCGCCCGCCGAACGCCGAGGGCCACGGCGAAGTGAAAGCCAGTGACCTGATCCGCAACGCCCTGCGGATGCGCCCGGATCGAATCATCCTTGGCGAAATCCGTGGCGTTGAAGTGCTCGACGTACTGACCGCCATGAACACCGGTCACGACGGCTCGATGAGCACCGTCCACGCCAACAATGCTCAGGACGCGCTGTTGCGCCTGGAGACGTTAGTGGGCCTGACCGGGCGTCAAATCGCCGAGCGCACGCTACGGCAGATGATTTGCGCGGCGCTCGACGTGGTGATTCAACTGACGCGCCTGCCCGATGGCCGACGCTGCGTCAGCGAGGTGGTGGAAGTGGTGGGGATCCGCGAAGACATCTACGTCACCAACACCCTGTTTCGTTTCGATCGAAGGACCGGTTTCGGCTTCCTGCGCGAGGCGGTCAACCCCGCCGGCGACAAGCTGCGCCATGAACTGGCTCTGCCCCTCAACTGACTTGACGAGGCTTGCGCGATGATCGGTCCGATACTGCTCAGCCTGATGTTTCTCGTGTTGCTGGGACTGTCGATCTGGCTGTTCTATCAAGGCCTGCGCAAGACCAGCAACGAACGCGTGCTGAATCGCCTTGCTCAGGGGCAACCGCATCTGATCGTCGAAAACCCGGCGTGGGCCAACCTTGAGCGGACCTTTGTGCGCGCAGGCCTGGGCCGCCCGACGGAGCGTCTGCCGCTATGGCTGGGATTTTGGGTGTTTATCAGTCTGCTTGGTTTTATGCTGGGCGGCTGGCTGGGACTGCTGACACTGTTAGTCCTGCAACCGTTGATTCTGCGGGTGTACATTTCCTGGCGTTATCGACGTCGCCTGAGGCGAATGATCGAGCAGTTGCCGGCGTTGCTCGATCACACCATACGCAGCCTCAAATCCGGTCGCACCTTGGCCGACGCGGTGATGGGCAGTATCGATGCCAGCGCCAACCCGCTTAAAAGAGCGATGGGACGAATTCAGCGCAACGTGCAATTGGGGATCAACCTGCCCGACGCCGTGCACGATTTTGCCGAGTTTTACGACCAGGACGAACTGCGCATGTTTGCCTTGGGATTGAAGGTCAATCACCGTTACGGCGGCAATGCCAGCGAGCTACTGGAGAACCTGATGAAGCTGATTCGCGAACGCGAGCAAGGCGCCCGTCAGCTTCGGGCCATGACCGGCGAAACCCGAATGACCTCCTGGGTTCTGGGGGCCTTGCCCCTCCTCATCGCCAGTTACTTCATGCTGACCAACCCCGGTTACATGCTGAGCATGTGGCACGACCCTGCCGGCCAGCACATGCTGATCGCCGCGGTTGGTTTACAGATCGTCGGGTGCCTGGCGCTATGGCGCATGTTACGGAGTGTCTGAGATGGTCTTACTGGTGAGCGCCTTGCTGTTTCTGGGAGCCATAGCGCTGGTGCTCGGCCATCTGCTGGAGCAGCGACGACGCGCGCGGCATGTCACCCAACGCCTGCAAGGGCATGTGGCGCACGACAACACTTTCGGCAACTGGCTGCGGGCACTCGGCAACAGCCGGTTTGGCCAGCGCTCGCTCAGCATCGACAGTGAAACCCAGACCTTGCTCGCACGCCTGGGTTGGCGTAAATCCAGCGAACGCTCGTTATTCGCCGCATGCCAGGTCGGCACGCCCCTGCTGGTGCTCGGGCTCGCAGTGTTCTTTCAACAGGTGTTCTACCCCGCCGCGCAAAACCACTGGCTTGCGCCGTTACTGGGCGCCGGGCTGGGTTATCTCTTGCCCAAACGACTATTGGCCTATTGCGTAAAACGTCGGCAAAGAAACATCGCCATCGAGATCTCGACGTTCATTCCATTACTGCGAATTCTCTTCGAATCAGGCATGGCCGTAGAACAGTCACTGCGAGTGCTCAGCAGCGAGGCGCATAAACTGCTGCCGGAGCTGACCAGTGAACTACGGCTGATCCTGACTCGGGTCGACTCCGGCCTGGAACTCGGCCAGGAGCTGCACCAGACCGCGACACTGCTGGCGGTGGACGAACTCACCGACACCTGCGTGATCCTCCAGCAACTGATCCATCAAGGCGGCGGCGCCATGAAGTCGCTGCTCACACTCAAGCAATTGCTCGACGACCGGCGCCTGACACACCAGCAGGAATACATCTCGAAAATGTCCGCCAAAATGTCCGTGGTGATGATGCTGTTTCTGTTTCCCGCCTTGCTGATTGTTTTAGCCGGCCCGGGTTTCACCGCTATTGGCCGGGCGTTTGGATCTTAGAGTCGCGTCACAGATTGCTATGCAACGTTGAAATACGGCGGGCGAGTCATCCGTAGCAGCTGCCGAGCCTGCGAGGCTGCGTTCGAGGACGAAGTCCTCGCAAATCCTGCATACGCGGTTTACCTGAAGGAACGCGTTGCCTGATTTTACGACCGCTCCGCGGCCGAACGCAGCCTCGCAGGCTCGGCAGCTGCTACGGAGGGAGTCCTGCACCGTATTTCAACGTTGAAAAATCGCCGTCCCAAGCGACTAAGGTTTGACGACATACTCCGCCGGTTCTTCAGGGTCCATATTGTCCAGCGCTCGATCCACCAGCAGCCGGATCCCGTCGATCATCCTGCAAATACCTAGCGCCACATTGCGTCGAGAACCTTCGATCTCGAACGCCAGGTCAGCGGCCATGGCCTTGACCGAAGCCAGGTCCTCCGAAGCGTTCGCCAGCAGGCTTTCATTGTCGATACTGATCGTCTTGGCCGGCCCGGGGCTCACTGCTATTGACCGGGCGTTTGGGTCTTAGCATCGCGTCATCTGGCGAATGAGTCGCCCGTAGCAGCTGCCGAGCCTGCGAGGCTGCGTTCGGCCGCGGAGCGGTCGTAAAATCAGGCAACGCGTTCTTTCAGGTAACCCCCGTATGCAGGATTTGCGAGGACTTCGTCCTCGAACGCAGCCTCGCAGGCTCGACAGCTGCTACGGAGCTGGTCCTGCACCGTATTTCAACGTTGTGTCGCCCCAAAAAAATCGCCGTCCCAAGCGACTAAGGTTTAACGACATACTCCGCCGGTTCGTCGGGGTCCTGGCGGCATTCCTTTGCTGCGCGTGGGAACGATCAATCTAACGCCGTACGCGCTCTTACCACTCAGGCCGGCTGTCAGGCCGCCGTGCTGTGCTTTTGATCCACCCGCCCCTTCGGGACACCGTAGCGAGGGAACGCCGAGCCTAGGCGAGGTGCCGTACGCTCGGGGCGAGACCTTTTGGTTCCTTTTGGCTGGGCCGGCACTCCGGGCGTTTGCCAAAAGGGACTCGCCGTAAGGGCGAAACCATAAGCAGCCGTTACACCAATAACGGATATACACACAAATACAAACCAAACCCCTAGTGCGCCGTAACCCGCACCCGCCCCCCAAAACTCCCCGGCGACAAAGCCAACGCCAACTGCGTCCGATTATGCATATGCGTCAACCGCAACACCTGCGACACATACAACTTCACCGTGTTCTCGGTAATCCCCAACTCACAAGCAATCTGATAATTGGTCTGCCCCTTGCCCACCAACCGCGCAACATCAAGCTGACGAGGCGACAGCTGATCAAAGATCGCCGGCATCTGCTCCCGATCAACCTCCCCACCCGACGGCAAAAGCGGAGCACGACGAACTTTATCAAGGTCCTGATAAAGGTCATCGATCGATTCGGAAAGGTCTTGCAGCTTCTGATTCAAGTGCCCCAACTGCACACTCTTTTGCCGTTCCTTAAGCGCGACCTCCTGACGCTGCACCCCTTCCAGCAGCTCATCCAGGTCAATCGGCTTCTGGTAGTAGTCGGCGATCCCCGCGCGCAGGGCCTTGATCACATCCTGCTTGTCGGCGCGCCCGGTAAGCATGATGGCTTCGAATGCCCGGTGCTTGCCGGCGATGCGTTGCAGCTCCTGAACCAGTTGAATACCGTCGAGCCCGGGCATGTGCAAATCACAGAGGACCAGGCCGATGTCGACATCTTCACCGAAGCGCGCGATGGCTTGCTGGCTGGACTCACAAGGGACGCAACGGTAACCGCTGCTTTCAAGAAACTCGCAAAGCTCTTCCACGATCAGCGGTTGATCGTCGACCACCAGCACTTTTACCGCAGAGGTAGGTTTGTTCACGTGCGCCTCCATGCCCTGTCCGAAGACTGTCACTTCCTGTACCGACAGCGGCAAGCTGYACAGGTCTGAACTGAAAGTAGACCTACTTTCCTACTATGTACATAGCGATAGTCGTGCCGAACGACTAGCGGATACAGGCCAGTGTCAGCAGCATGCCGATCAGCACAAAGGGCGCAAAGGGTGGTTTTCTTGACAGTTCGGGAGCGAGGTATTGAAGCCGGGTCCTAAGCCCTTGACTCATATGCGGCCAGACCTTTGAAGCAATCAATAGCCACACCAGGCCAGACATTCCAGCGCCGATAAAACTGCCGAGCAAATGCAGGTTGTCGGTCGCCAGTCCGATCGTCGCCATCAGCTTCACATCGCCGGCTCCCAACCGTCCCACCCCATAACCGGGCAAGGTAAACAACAGTGCCAGCAGCAATGCCCACCCGCCCTGAACGTCAGGCGCGCCCAGCCAGGTGGTGCCGGTCCACAACAGATAAATCAATGCCAACAACCCTGCTCCCAAGGTCAGGCTGTTGGCGATATGCCGTTGCTGAACATCCTGTGCCGCGCAAAGCGCCAGCCAGATCAGTAGGACAAAACTCTGCATCCGGTAAAAATCGTCCGCTTTGGCTGAATGATTCTATGCTCATACCACGTAGTCGTTGTCAGGGTAGACGCACTCATGAAATCAGGCCTCCCCAAAAAGCAAAAAGGTGCTGTGGCGATTGAGTTCGCCTTGGTGTTCGTGATCTTTTTTGCGGTGTTCTACGGGATCGTCAGCTACAGCCTGCCGCTGTTGCTGGTGCAATCATTCAACGAGGCCACCGCCGAGGCGGTCCGGCAAAGCGTCGCACTTGATCCGAAAACGCCCAACTACCCGACGGCCATGGAGAACCTGGCAAACAGTGTTTTACAGCAGCAACTGTCCTGGGTGCCAAGCGCCTTCAACCTCACCTTTGGTGTGGACGCCAAGGCTGCCTATAACGCGGGTACCGGTTTGCTGACGGTCAGCGTGACGTACCCCACCAGCAAGCTCAATCAAGTCATCCCGTTCCTCGTCCTGCCTGGTGTCGGTACCGTGCCCAATCTGCCGACAAACCTGACAGCACAATCGAGTCTGCAATTTTGACACCTGGAGAAAAGCTGTTTGGCCGACTGCTCAATCGTCCGCCATTCCAGGAACCCGACACGCCCTCCTACAGCCTGATGAAACAGAATGTCGGATTGCACCTGCTGCTGAACCCTCAGGGCCGGGTACTGCACATGAGTGGCCCCTTGTGTCACGCATTGGCGCTGCGTCCGCCTGCCGACCAATCCCTGCTACTGATCGATTACCTGCTGCCCCACAGTCATTTGGCCGTCGAAGGCACACCCGCTGACTGGCAAGGCCAGAACCTGGACCTGGATTTCACCGGTCTCGGAGGCCAGACCCTGCATCTTCGCGGCTGGGTTCAGCCGACGCCTGACGGCTGGCTGCTGCAGTTGCTCGACATTGCTGATTTGCTGCACGAACGCCAACAGGCCCACAGCCGCGAGGAATGTCAGTCGTTCGCCGGGCACATGAGCGAACAGCTTCGCCTGTGCAGCCTGATGCGCCTGCCCGAGGTGCTGACCGAACAACTTCAAGGCCTGGCCCAGCGCTGGCACATTCCCTGTGTGGCCATCGCGCTGCTCGACGATCAGGAACAAGGCTGGCTGATCCACAGCCAGTACAACGCACACGATGCGCCGCAGTTGTGGCAAACCGGCCAACCGCTGGGCACCAGCCTGGACAGCTTGAGCGGTAATACGCCGTTGCGCTTGAACGTCGCGCATGGCTTCAGCGAGCACCCGCGGTTACAGGGAACCTTCGGTAATACCGACGGATTTCTGGTGCCCTATCGGGACGATCACGGTGTGGCAGCCTGGTTGCTTTGTGGTTTTTACCCGGTACAGCAACGTGCGCCTCAGCTTGGCGAGCGTGACTGGTTGCTGCTGGTCGCAGCGTTGGCCGGGCCACTGCTGGGTCGTTTACGCGAGCAGCATCAACATCAGCAACTGGAACGACTCGAAGCCCTGCAAGGCTTGCTGGGCACCGGTTGGTGGGAGCTGTTCAGCAACACTGACGAGGTTCAACTGGCACCGCAATTGGCGTTCACCCTGCATCTGGAGAGTGCCCGTTTAGCGCTGGCCCAGTGGCTGGGGCTGATCCATCCGGCCGACCGCCAAGAGCTGACCAGCCGCGTGCAGGACCTGCAACAACACGGCAAGACCTTGCTGCTGTGCGTGCGCCTGCACCGCGCTGATGACGCCCAGATGCCGATCTGGTATCGCCTGCAAGGCCAGGCGTTAGGCGTAGGTGAACAGCGTCGGCTGGTGGGGTTCATGCTCGACATCAGCGACATCAAGAATCAACAGCAACAGGCCGCCGCTGCCCATGCCCGCCTGGACAACCTGATTGCCAGTTCGCCGGCGGTGATCTACGTGCAGCGCTATGTCGAAGGCGCGCTGCAACCGAGTTTTTTCAGTGCCAGCCTGCTGCCGTTGCTCGGCTGGAACCTGAATGATTTGACGGGCAACGCGCTGGTGGAGCGGGTTCATCCTGAAGACCGTGACCTGTATTTCGAGCGCACCCGCCAACTGCTGCGCGAGGGATCGGTACGCGCGCGTTACCGTTTGCGCGACCAGCGTGGCAACTACCACTGGCTGCTCGATGAAGCCAGGTTGCTGCGCGACGACCTTGGGCTGCCGGTGGAGGCGGTCGGCTTGTGGCTGGATGTCAGTGAAGCGACCCAGGCCGCCGAACAGGTCAAACAGAGCGAGGAGCGCTACCGGATGCTGGTGGAAGATTCGCCCGCGATGATCTGCCGCTATCGTCCGGACTTGACGCTGACGTTCGGCAATCGTCCCTTGGCGACGTACCTGGAATGCACGCCCGAACAATTGCCGGGGGTCGATCTGGGCAGCTGGCTGTCGGCCGAACAGCGCGAAGCCTTTGTGCTGCGCCTGCGCCAACTGACGCCGGAGTTCCCGGTGAGCACCGCGGAAATCAGCCTGCAACTCCCCGGGCGCGAAAATGCCTGGTGGGTCTGGTCGGATCGCGGGGTGTTCGACGAGCGAGGTCGCCTGATCGAAATTCAGGCCGTGGGCCGCGACAACACCGAGGTCCGCCGCTCGCAACAACAGCTCACGCAAAGCGCAAAAATGGCCACCCTGGGAGAAATGGCCACCGGGCTGGCGCATGAAATCAACCAGCCACTGAACGTGATGCGCATGGCCATCGTCAACGTGCTCAAGCGCTTGAGCAACGGCGATGTGCAGATCGATTACCTGCAAGACAAACTCAAGCGTATCGACGCCCAGGTCCAGCGTGCGGCTCGGGTGGTCGATCACATGCGGGTGTTCGGCCGGCGCTCGGAAATCGAGCAACAATTGTTCAATCCGGCACTCGCGGTGGAAGGCACGCTGTCATTGCTGGCCGAGGGCATGCGCGGCAAAGGTGTCGACTTGCGGATCAGCGAGTTCGGCTTCGAAGCCAATGTACGTGGCCATGTCGATCAGCTGGAACAAGTGTTGATCAACCTGATGGTCAACGCTCGAGACGCACTGCTGGGCAAGCGCGAAAGCGATCCAGCGTTCAAACCATGGATTTCGCTGTATGCCGAACGTGACGAGTATTGGATAAGGCTGTGGGTCGAGGACAACGCTGGCGGTATTGATCCGCGCTTGCTGGAACGGATCTTCGAACCGTTCTTCACCACCAAACCGGTCGGTGTTGGCACCGGTCTGGGGTTGTCGGTGAGCTACGGTATCGTCGAGAACATGGGCGGACGGCTGAGCGTGCGCAATTCGATCGAGGGCGCGCGGTTCTGTATCGAGCTGCCGATTGCGTCGGGTGATCAGATCACCAGGTAGGCTTTGCCTTTTTGCCCGCAGGTGAGGTTGAACCCCACATCGACCTTGTTGACGTCGATCCCCAGATTGAGCAACAGGCTGTTCAACAGCGGATCGACCAAGGGCGCCAGCAGACCATCAATTGCGTTGACCAACAGCGTTGTTACGTCAGCCAGCAGCGATGACAGCGTGCTGAGCAGCAACGCCGTCAGACCGTTAATCGTCGGTGTGTGCTGAATGAGTGTGATGCCACCCAAGGTTGCGCTCAAACTGCCGACGACACCCGATACCGAAACGGTGTGGGTCGGCAATGGCGGGACATTGATTTCCTTGGGGTTGTTGTAGGTGTAGTTCGGGTCACTGGTCCCGGCGATCGGGCTGTCGATCATGATTTCACTGCCACCGCCGGTAAATGGTGTGCGCGGACCACAGGTGAAGGTCAATCCCTGGCAGGTCCTGCTGCCGACATCGACCAGGGTTAACGGTGTAAGCGCTGACAACGGCGAGGAGGAGAACCAGATGGCAGGGTTGATCTGGCCGACTTTGACTTTGAGCGTGGAAATGTCCGTGGTCGCAGTGAGACTTTTGCTGGTCGGACTGACGCATGAGTAATCGGTGACATAACTGCTCCCGACTCCTGCTTCAATCCCTACATCGAGGTTGAGGCCTTCAGGCGCTATTTGCAGGTCTGTTTGTGTGCAGGTTGACAACAGGCACCCGGGGGCCAGCAGCGTGTTGATAGAAACGACAATCGCGCTCAACAGCGTATTCACCACCTGCAACACCGCATTGATAAGAGAAAGGTCGACCGTTGCGAGCACTCGCACCTGCGCGGTCTTCACATAGATCCGGTTCACGCCCAATGGATCGGCCCTGGCCAGTTCCGGATCGCCCACGGCAGAAAACTGCGGCGGCTCGATCACTTTTACACGGGTTGTCACGCCCAGCAGCCCCAGTACGTTCACCGGTAGAACGGCGGTCACTGCACTGTTCTTATTCGCCAACTGCACAAAGCCCTGAACCAGCTGAAACAGCTGCACCGTGGCATCCAGGCCGGCCGTCGAGGTGCCCGTCTGAAGTTGCAGCACATCGCCAAGTTTGATCGGTGGTGCATTGCTGGCCCCCCCCTGCAGACTGGTCAACGCCGTCATTACATCGGCCGTGGCACTGTTCTGACCCGCAACCGTTGCAGCGGCGTGTATGAATTGAGTGACCGTTCCTTGCGTGTTGAGCAATGCCGTGTAGTCACCTGCGCTCACCCCCAGATCGATGGCCAATTGGTCCATGAACTTCAGCAGGTTGATATCGGTGTGGACCAAGCCGTCCCAGCCCACGGCTGTCAGGTTCACGCTGCCGCCCAGAAGGGTTGAGAACAGCGGGTTCAAGAGATTCGACCTCGCGGTGTCGACACTGACGACCGAACTGCGAATGCTTAGCTGCGCCAGCGTCGGTTGCGGCGCCGCTGCCACTGCCGTGGCGGTCAGCGTGGTATTGGCACTGAGCGAAGCCCCACTGAACAATGCCTGAATACCCGCCGCGGCACTGGTCGATACCACGTTGGTGGCAACCACCTGAATGGCCATCGATTGCGCGGCATTGGGGACGAAGGTGCGCAGATTGGTCGGCGCCGTCGCCAGCGAACCGCAGGTGGTGGTCAAGGTACTGGTGGGGCTGATGATGAACGCATTACGCACCGCGCTTTGCCCAGCATAACCAGCGGCCGTCAAGCCCGGCAGGCAGGTGCCGCCACGACTGACCGCTTCCAGCGCGGCGTTGTCCACCACCCGTTGCAACTTGCGCTGCTCCAGATAGAGCCGGCCGCTGTCGACCACCAACAGTGCAAACAACAACGCAAGGCCGAAGGTCATTGCCGCGAGCAATCCGATAGCGCCACGTTGCCCGGCGGGGCCGCGAAACTGCAAACGGCGAGACATCGAGCACTCCTTTGCCGGCGCACTGCCGAGCGCTACCTCCGGTGGTGAAGGCAGTGTAGTCAAGGCTCGAGCACGGCGCTGGCAACTTGCCGGCGCCGATGATTCAAGTGCTTTATTTCGGTGGGTAGTTGCTCAATATCCGCCCTACCGTTGCGCGAATCGCGGCGCTGCGGTCGGCGGGCTGCGGCGATCTGCTGAGCAGTTGCTCATCACTGCCACGCCAGACCAGCTTGCCATCCTTGCCATCAAGCAGGTCGATCTGAAGCGTGGCGACCTTGTAGGAGACGTTGCGGGTTTCGTTGTACATCGGTGCGCCCCAGTAGCCGTTCCAGGGGCCACCCCAAGCACCGCCATAGTTGGTGGTGATTTGCTGCTGGCGATCCTCGACGATCAGGTAGGTCCGCACATTGACGTCAGCCTTGGCACCGGTAGCCGCCGGGCGCAGGCCACGCTGGTCGAGTTGATCGGCAACCGCCTGGCGAATGCGTTGTTCGGTGAGGTCGCTCTTGATCCGCGGATCCTCGGGGCGGTATTGCACCGCTGGCTCTTTCCACGCCCAACTGCGATAGGCGGCGAAGTCGCGGCTGGCATCAAAATCGTAATTGACCTTGGTCGTTTGGCAGGCGCTGAGCAACACAGCGCACGCCAGTAATGAGAGACGAAGGGACATGATTTTTCTCCGGGTCCAGGCAGGGAACCTAACTAGGAGGATACGCCGCTACCGCCTTTTCCACAGCTGTTCGTAACGCATCGCCACGCTCTATTTCGTTGCCTTGGAGGCCCGTTTCAGCGCTGGCACTCCAGACCGGTTGCCCAGTGCTGGCGTCGAACAGATCCACTCGAATCACCAGCACTTGCACCTGATAGGTACGTACGATCGGCGCCGTGTTGTACATCCCGTAGCCGCCATAACCGTAATCGTCCTGAACCTGCATCAGGCGGGTTTCCTGATGCAGGTCGGCGCTGACCCACAGATCGGCCGGACGATTGTCGTGCAGCGGGCGCAAACCCCGTTGATCCAGCGCATTACTGACCGCTTCGGCGATCTGCGCCGAGTCGGCCAAGGCCGAGCCATTGGGCAACCGGCCGTTGAGCCAGGCCCAGCTTTGGTAACGGCTGTAATCACGCGGCGCCGCTGGATAGGCGCTGCGATCAAAGGTGTTGGCGGCGTGTGGTGGGGCCGGTGGTAGCGGGTTGGAGCTGGCGATATACGGATTGCTGCCCTGGCAGGCACCGAGTCCCAGACACAACATGATCAATCCCAAACGGCGTTTCATGATGCTCTCCACAGAAGCCACGGTTCAGACCGGGCGACAGATCCAGTGCAGGTAACGCCCCAGCCCCGCAAAACTCGGGTGACGACGGTGGGCCAGTTCCATTTCCAGCAAGTCGATCAGTTCGGCTCGGGCCTGGAACTCCAGCGGCATGTAGTCATGAAAAACCCGCACTCCGCTTTGGGTTTCAACCTGCCACAAACCTTCCAGTTGCGTCGCCAGTTCGCGCGGATCCAGAGGCATCTGCGGGGTCAGGCTCTGCTTCTCGCCGGCCATGTCGTTCTTGCGCATCTTGCGGAAATGCCCCTTGAGCAAGTTGCGGTAAATCAGCGCATCGCGGTTATAGAACGCCAGCGACAACCAGCCGTCTTTAGTCGTCAGCTGATGCAGCACCGGCAGAATCGCGTGAGGCTCGGCCAACCACTCCAGCACCGCGTGGCACAGCACCAGGTCGTAAGGCTCGGTGAGTTGACCGAGCAGCTCTTGCCACGGCGCCTGGATAAACGTCGCTGTTTGCCCTGCGTCGGCGAAGCGCTGGCGGGCGCCTTCGAGCATCGGTTCGGCAGGCTCGGCCAGGGTCACCTGGTGGCCGCGCTGGGCCAGCCACAACGACATGTGCCCAAGGCCTGCGCCGATATCCAGCACCCGCAATGGGCGATCAGGCAGGGTTTCGGCCAGGTCGGCCTGAAGCACCGCCAGACGGATTGCGCCTTTGGCACCACCGTAGATTTTTTCGGCGAAACGGGTCGCCAGCTGATCGAAATGACGGTCGCTCATCAGCTGAACCGCCGTTCGCTGTCGGCCAGCTTGCTGCGTACTACCTGTTCCATGTCCAACCCCAGCTCGCTGCACAGCAGCAGTAGATAAAGCACGATATCGCCGACTTCCTGACCGGCATGGGCGAGTTTGTCCGCCGGCAACTGGCGCGACTGGTCTTCGCTCAACCATTGGAAAATTTCCACCAGCTCGGCCATTTCGACACTGGCGGCCATGGCCAGGTTCTTCGGGCTGTGAAATTGCCGCCAGTCGTTGCGATCACGGATACAGTGCAGGCGTTCGGTCAGTTCAACAAGGTTCATCGGGCTCTCCTGAAGGCGTATAGCTTCATGCCGATGGCGGATGAAGGCAAGCGCCGGACACTGCTGTCGCTTCGTGACAGTTCGCGAGCAAGCCCGCTTGTATGTTGAGACTTGAAGGGATGGTTGGGACTAAAAGCCCGATTCTGACTCCAACCGCTACAGAACGCAGAAGCTTGCCCAGTAGGCGCAGGCGTTCAGTTACTATTCGCGAATTCAAACCACCAAACCTCTAAGCTTCAAGGGTGCTCGCCAGCCCTGACAATGGCCAAAGCGCTCAGCTCCGGCACCCACTCTTTCATCAGGACGTATACATGCAGGTAGATAGCTTTTTCGAATGGCTCGGTCAGGCGCTGGGTTCGGTCATCCGGTTCATCGTCGATACGCTCAGTGGGCTGTTCAATGCCTTGACTCACGCCAGCGGCAATTTCGTCGACGGGCTGTCACGAGCACTGGGCATGGAGCCCTCGATCATCAGCATTCTCGTGCTGATCATCGGCTTGATGCTGCTGTACTCGGCGATCCGCGCCTTCATGCGTGCATCGATCATCGCCGGGATTATCTGGCTGGTGCTGGGGTTGTGGGTGTTGAGCTGGGTGGTTCACTAACACCCAAACCCCATGTGGGAGCGAGCCAGCTCGCGATGACGGTTTCAGACTCGACAAACAGGCTGCCTGCAAGACTGCTATCGCGAGCAGGCTCGCCCCCACCATTCAGCGTGCGCGGCAACTAGTGACCTGAATTACCATCTTCGGCACGGTTAAACGCGGGGCGCTCGTCGTGCGTGGCAGATTGACTGATGCCCCACAACAAGCGCCCAACGACGCTTGGATCTGCCGCTACAATGCCCGCTCTCGAAAGGAGCCTGAATGTCTACGTTGATCACCGACTGGCGCGATCGTGCGACCCATCGCCGCGTCTGGGCGCTTGCCGCGCCGATGATTCTTTCGAACATTTCCGTGCCGCTGGTGGCGCTGGTCGACAGCACGGTGGTCGGCCACCTGCCCCACGCGCATCAGCTCGGCGCGGTTGCGGTGGGCGCCAGCCTGTACACCTTTCTGGCCTGGGCCATGGGTTTTCTGCGTATGGGCTCCACCGGGTTTGCAGCGCAGGCGGCCGGGCGCGGTGATGGCGCTGCGCTGCGGCAGATCCTGCTGCAAGGCTTGCTATTGGCGATGGGGCTGGCGCTGCTGCTCGGGATGCTGGGCGTACCGCTCAGTGGCGTGGCGTTGCACTTCATGCAGCCATCGGCCGAACTTGATCAACTGACCCGCGAGTTTTTCCATACCCGGTTGTTTGGCTTACCCGCGGCGCTGGCCAGTTATGCGCTGGTCGGCTGGTTCCTCGGCACCCAGAACGCCCGCGCACCGCTGGCGATTCTGCTGACCACCAACCTGGTGAATATCGCTCTGAACCTGTGGTTCGTCCTGGGTCTGCAATGGGGCGTTGTCGGAGCGGCCCGTGCTTCAGTGATCGCCGAATGGACCGGCGCCCTGCTCGGCCTGGCCATGACCCGTAACGCCCTGCGCGCCTACCCCGGGCATATCGCCTGGGCGGCACTGGCGCTGTGGCAGAGCTGGCGGCCGCTGCTGGCGGTCAACCGGGACATTTTCATTCGCAGTCTGGCGCTGCAATCGGTGTTCTTCATGGTGACCGTGCAAGGCGCACGGCTCGGCGATGCGACGGTGGCGGCCAATGCATTATTGCTGAATGGTTTGCTGTTGACCGCCCATGCCCTGGATGGCCTGGCCCACGCAGTGGAGGCTCTGTGCGGCCACGCCATCGGTGCCCATGACCGCCAGGCCTTGCGTCGGTCCCTGGTGGTCGCCTGCGGCTGGTCATTGATTGCCAGCCTGGGTTTTGCGCTGCTGTTTGTCTGCGCCGGACATCTGTTCATCGAGATGCAGACCAACATCCAGAGCGTGCGCGACACTGCGTTCGTCTACTTGCCGTACCTCGCCGCACTGCCGCTGATCGCCGTCTGGAGCTACTTGCTCGACGGCCTGTTCATCGGCGCCACCCGGGCCCGGGAAATGCGCAACGGCATGCTGCTGACGCTGCTGCTATTGCTGCCATTTGCCTGGGCACTGCAAGGGTTCGGCAACCATGGACTGTGGCTGACCTTTCTACTGTTCATGGTGCTGCGCAGCCTGACGCTTGGGGCATTCGCCTGGAACCTGCGCAAGAACGATGGCTGGTTCACCGTCTGAACATCGTGCTGCTCCAGCTCGTGTAGCAGCTGCCGAGCCCGCGAGGCTGCGTTCGGCTGCGAAGCAGTCGTTGAATCAGGCAGCGTGTTCTTTCAGGCAAACCGCGTACTCAGGATTTACGAGGACTTCGTCCGAACGCGGCCCGCCTCTAACGCAGCCTCGCGGGCTCGGCAGCTGCTACGAGTGCAGTTCTTCATCGCGATTTGGCCTGCAGAGTGCGGTGAATTCAGGAACGATAGCTTTGCCAGCGGTTGCGCAGGCTGTCGAGCCGCTCTTGCTGAGTGCGCCCCGGCAGGTGTGCTTCGGGTGTGGCTGACGGGTATTGCAAACGTAATCGCAACCAGCCATCGAGCACCGTCTGCTCGCTGAAGCCCTGTTCGAGTCCTTCCTGCACAAAAGACCAGATCGTGCCAAAGTCGTGGCCCGTCGAGCGACTCCAGTGCCATGCATGACGCTCCAGCAGGCAGGCTTGCAACTTGTTCTGCTGGCGAAGGCTGAGGCTGTCTTCAATGGCCAGTTCGCTGACGGCCAATCGCGGATTGACCATATGCAACCACCCCAGACTGCCGATCGCCCGGTCCTCCCAGGTTCCACCGTACCAGTACAGCTTATCGATCGGCCCCAGCCAGCGGCTCAACTCGTGGGCATCACTGGCATCAAAAAAGTAACTGGCGATAAATGGATTGTAGTAGCTGAGCAAGCCTTTGTAATGAAGCCCGAACGTGACCGTGAGCATACGTCGAAGGTGCCCGAGCAATTGCTCCGGGGATGCTGAGCTGACCAGCAGCAACCCCGGCCAGTCCGCAGGCTCGTCGTGGCAACATTGCATCAGCGGCGATTGCGCCGACAGTTCGATCAACTGCGGCCCCTGGTCGCGCAACGCATGCAAGTCGGTGCTCTCGAACAACGCGTAACACGGTAAGTCGGCAAACCGCTGCTGCAGGCTCCACCCTGCCTGCGGCGAGCCCGGTACATCCAGCAAAAGCCATTGAGCCGACTGGGCAGCGATCATGCCGCACCACTTTGGCCAAGCCCTGCCACTGTGCGGCAGGCGCAGATCACTTGCCGGCAATGCATGAAACTTCCCCCGCCGGGTATCAAACACAGCAACACCAAGGGCTGACTGCTCTGAACCAACGCCAATAAGTCTTGGCGATCCTCGGGCGATAAAACTTCCAGTGCCGGGAGCGCCTCCCCGACCACTGAGAGCGGGGAGGTTTCGGCAGGCAACACGCTGTCGACATTCAACGGCGGCCCCCGAAATATGCCGGTGATCAATGGCTGGTCCGGGTCGCCCTCGATAAAGCTCACACAGACATCGACCCCCGCCGTTAAACCGGCAACCGACTCTGCAGACAGTTGGGGCGAGACCGGCAGCCAGCAATGGCTGGGCCGTGCGCCCTCGCCCTGATAAAGCCAATCGAACTGCACGGCGATGCGTCGGGCCGCGTCGCTGCGAGGTTCGGCGACATTGACCACCCAGCCACGTTGCACGCTGTTCATCCGAGGTTTCTCGCTTGGAGGAAACGGTACGAACGGCGCCTCCCAGGGAATCGCATCAATGCGGTTGCGGTAGTACGGCAACTGCGCCTGACTGCCCGAATGCTCGACCCGGGTCAGCAACCAAAGGTGATTCCAGTCGGCAAACGGATGGCCCGACAACGGCATCAGCATGCCGCTACGCAGGTTCGGCAGGTCCGTTTCGCCTGCTGCAACAGGTTTCGGCAATCCATCGTGACGTGCCACATCGGCATGAGCATGAACCTTGAAACGCCTGACGGCGGGTGCAGTGCCTTGGGTATCAAAGGTTGTGCCGGCACCTGGAGACAAACTGCGCCAAGTGTCGGCAAAGATCAGGCAATGACCGTGCTTGCGGTGCTGAAAGTGGTAGTGAATTCGCTCTTGCTCACACAGACGCTGAAGAAACGCCAAATCCGACTCACGGTACTGAGTGCAAAACTCCCGCACGGGGTAATCGTTCCTGAGTTCGAATCGACAGTTTCTTTCGTCTATGCCGTGCTCCTTCAGTACCCGAAGCAGAATCTGCGGGACTGACAGACCGGTGAAAATTCGCTGATTGCAGCGTTGCGCCAGGCAGGCCAGCTTCGGCCCAAGGCACAGACGCCAGAGCGCCGGCACCGCGTCGTCATGAAGCGGGGCAAGGTCATGAATCTGTCCGTGGATACCGGTGCCCGCGCCCCCAAACCCCAGGTACGCCGAGCGAAACATCAGGCTCGCGATATCCAGTCTCAGCTCATCGAACTGCAGATCCAGCTGAAAGACAAAGGGCTGGCTGATGGACTCGCAGCCGCTAAAGGCGACAACGACAAAGGGTTGGGGCTGACCCGCTATCTCCAGACGAAATGACGGCTCGTTGACGGGATCGAACATCGGCGTTTCTCTACAGGAGGGACGGCCGGGGATTCTCGCTGAGAGACATGGCCGAGTAGAGTGCCGAAGTACAACTTAGGAAATGGCCTACGCGAAATGAAGACCACACAGCGTTGAAAGTGCGTGGGCACGGCAAATCGCTACAAAAATAAAGAAATGCCGTACCAGGTCCTCCGAAAACTCCGCACTACGCGGAGTATTTTCCGACAACCTGGTCACAGCGGTTCCCTACCTCAAGAAGACAGGTAAGACGAACGAGTCAGACCCAGGCGCAAGGCATCGAGGTACTGGGTACGCTCGGTAGCACTGATTCGAGCGCTGGCCACTTTGTCGCGGTAGTGCGTCATCAGCTCTTCCGGTGACAAGTGCACGTAACGCAGCATGTCCTCGATGGTGTCGTGGGTTTCGATACCGGCGTGGTAAACGCTGCCGTCGGCATTCTGGTAGATGTTTACCGAGTCGGTGTCACCGAACAGGTTGTGCATGTCACCGAGAATTTCCTGGTAAGCACCCACCAGGAAAATCCCCAGCAAGTAGTCTTCGCCATCATTGAGCCCGTGCACCGGCAGGCTGGTTTCGATGCTCTGCTCGTCGACGTACTGCTTGATCTTGCCATCAGAGTCACAGGTCAGGTCTTGCAGCACGGCGCGGCGCATCGGCTCTTCATCAAGACGGTGCAGCGGCAGGATCGGCAGGACCTGGCCGATGGCCCAGGTGTCCGGCAGGCTTTGGAATACCGAGAAGTTGCAGATGTACTTGTCGGCCAGCTTGTCGTTGAGTTCGTCGAGCACCTGACGGTGCGAGCGCTGACGGGCTTTCAACGAGTTATGCAGGCGACGGCAGACGGCGAAGTAGCATTGCTCGGCCAGGGCTTTCTCGGCCAGGGTCAGCTTGCCATCGGCGTACTGGCTGGCCACGTCGCTCATGTAGTGCGTCGCGCGCCAGTAGGTTTCGGTGACCATCTCGATATCGGTCGGACCGAGCAGGTCGACCAGCCATTGCACGGTTTCCGGCAGCTCTTCCTTGTTCTCGATCATCGGCACGTCGTCGTTGTGTTTCTCGACGTCGGTGACCTGCACCACCAGCATGGCGTGGTGAGCGGTCAGCGAACGACCACTCTCGGAGAAGATGTTCGGATGCGGCAGGTTCTGCGCGTCGCAGAATTCCTTGAGCATGCCGACCACGACACCGGCGTAATCGTCCATGTCGTAGTTGATCGAGCTGGCGTTGCGCGAATGGGTACCGTCGTAGTCGACGCCCAGGCCACCCCCCACGTCGATGTGATCCACCGGTAGGCCAAGGTTGCGCAGTTCGCCGTAGTAACGGATCGCTTCCTTGAAGCCGTGCTGGTAGTCCGCCAGGTTGGCGATCTGCGAGCCCATGTGGAAGTGCAGCAAACGGATGCCCTGATCCAGACCGGCCGCACGGAAGCGCTCGACTACCGACAGCAACTGGGCAGCAGACAGCCCGAACTTGGATTTTTCGCCGCCAGTGTCAGCCCATTTGCTCGATGCCAGGGACGACAGGCGAACCCGCAGGCCGACTTGAGGCTTGACCTTCAGCGAGGCAGCCTCTTCGATCACCAGGCCGACTTCGGATTCTTTCTCGATCACGATGAACACGTTGTGGCCCAGCTTCTGGCCCATCAGTGCCAGACGGATGAACTCACGGTCCTTGTAACCGTTGCAGACGATGGTGCCGCCCTTTGGCGCCAGGGCCAGCACGGCCAGCAGTTCCGGCTTGGAACCGGCTTCCAGGCCGATGGACACGTTCTGGGTGGCGATGATGTTCTCGATCACCGCTTCCTGCTGGTTGACCTTGATCGGGTACAGCGCGGTGTACTTGCTCTGGTATTCCAGACGCTCGATGTTCGCGTCGAAGGCGCCGGTCAACTGACGGACGCGGTCTTGCAGGATGTCCGGGAAGCGCACCAGCAGTGGCAAGGACAGGCCGCTTTTACGCAGCTGTGCGACTTGCTCGAACAGATCGATAGGCGAGCTGCTCGGACCGTTCGGACGAACTTCTACGCGACCGGCGTCACTGATCGCGAAATACCCGGCCCCCCAATGGCGAATCCCGTAAACACTGCGGCTGTCCGCAACTGTCCATTGGCTGCCATCGTCTTTGCGTGTGCGTCGTACGGACATCGAAGTCCCCTATAAAGAAGTCAAAGAGCGCCACCCGGGTTGAGGGCTGGCGCAGTCTAAAGTGAAAAAATGACGATTAGCCTGCAAGCGGGATAGACCACACTTACAGCGCTGAGTTTAGAAACCGGTCAGAACAGGCTCTGTGAAAACCATGGAGACGACGTTCAACCTGAATCGGATCAGGACTGCATCAAGTCGGGGTGGTTTTCACAGAGGCTGCTAGCCGCCGGATTTCTTCGCTTTGAAACCGTGTTTGATCAGCTCTGCCAAGAGTAGCTCGACATGATCGCCCTGGATCTCGATGATCCCGTCCTTCAACGCGCCACCTGTACCGCAACGTTTCTTCAACGTCGTGGCGAGCTCCTTGAGCGCATCTTCAGCCAGCGGTACGCCGCTGATGGTCGTCACCGTCTTGCCACCCCGGCCCTTGCTTTCGCGGCGCACGCGCGCGATGCCGTCGCCGGCCGGGATAACGGTTTGTTTGCAGATGCAGGCTGCCACCGGCTGGCTACAGTCCGGGCAATGTCGACCTGCGTCGGTGGAAAATACCAGGCCACCAAGGGCGGCGAAGGATGCGGCTTTTTTGGCCACCGGCAATCCTCTTGGGAGGACAAAGACTGGTCGCAGCAACGTTGGCACGTGCTATCGACCGCGAAGCCCCACTCAGGCAGGGGCAGCGCTACTGACCGGATGCTCCTACAAAAGGAATACCGGTTCAGCTTGAAAAGGTCGCGCAGTGTAACGGCAAAAAGCGCACTTGCTAAGAGCCAATCGGCGCCATTTTATAGATCTTTTGCGACGTCCTTCAGAGCGTCACCCCCGCGCGCGCGCAGATAGCGCTTCAACGCCGCCAGAGAGTCCGGGCAGTAAGGCTTCTGCGTGATTTCCAGCATCACCTGTTCGATGGGAATAAAGCGGGCCTGAAGCACTTCTTCCGGCTGCAGGATCAATGGCCCGTCCCAGACCGCCGAAAACGCCGAACACCACAAGCGGTTACCAGTGTCTTCAAAGAAAAAATGATCATGGGCGGTCAGCTCGACCCCACTGACGCCCAGCTCTTCTTCCAGCTCACGGGCCGCCGATTCGGCATAGCTTTCGGTCGCCAGCACCATGCCGCCCGCCGCCACATCCCAGAATCCCGGGTAAATGGCTTTACTGAACGTGCGCTGATGCACACACAGTTCGCCGACCGAGTTGAACAGCATGATGTAGGTGCCACGTCCGATCAGACCGCGCTCGCGCAAGTCCGAACGCACCAGCGAACCGAGCAGGTTGTCCTGCTCGTCGACCCAGGCGATCTGTTCGGCGTCCGAGGCTGCGCGGTGCGCAGCCTCATTGACATTATCAACCATGACTCAGCCCTGATTGAGCAATTGACGCAAATCGATAACTGCCGCGTTGGCCCGCGAGATGTAGTTGGCCATGACCAGCGAGTGGTTGGCCAAAACCCCGAAACCGCTGCCGTTGAGGATCATCGGGCTCCAGACTGTTTCCTGGGAGGCCTCCAGTTCACGAATGATCTGACGTACGCTGACCGTCGCGTTCTTCTTCGCCAGTACATCGGCGAAGTCGACTTCGATGGCGCGCAGCAAATGCGACAGTGCCCAGGCCTGACCGCGCGCTTCATAGAAGACGTCGTCGATCTGCAGCCAAGGGGTTTCCACCCGCTCTTCATCCACCTGCGGCACCTGACCCGGCGCCAGGGTTTCGGTTTTCAGCGCGGTGTTCAGCTTGACTCGGCCAACACTGGCCGACAGCCGTTGCGACAGCGAACCCAAGCGGGTCGCGACATCCCCCAACCAGTTGTTCAGGTTGTCGGCACGCGCATAGAACTGGGCGTTTTTTTGCGTTGGATCGGACAGGCGAGCCTGGTAACGGCTCAGGGAGTTGATGCCTTCCTGGTATTCCGACTCGCTGGACGGCAGCATCCAGCTCTTGTTGTCGAAGTTGAAACGCGGCTCGGCCTTGGCCAGATCAGCGTCTTCAGCCGATTGCGATTGCGAACGGGCAAAGTCTTTACGCAAGGCGCGGGTCAGATCGCGGACTTGCACCAGCACGCCATATTCCCAATTCGGCATGTCGTCCAGCCACAAGCCTGGTGGAAAACGGTCGTTGGAAATATAGCCACCCGGCTTGTGCAGCAAGGTACCGGCGACGGTCTTGAGGGTTTCGACCGTGGTGTAGCCGATGACCATCTGTTTGCCTTCCTTCTCGGCGGCCAGCTGCGCGTTCTGCTGAACCGGAAACAGCGCAGGTTCATGGCTCCAGTACCAACCCAGGGCGAGGACCACCAGCAAATACAGGCCGATCAAGGTGGCCAATGCGCGGCTGAACAGCAGGCCACCTAAATAGCTGCGGGTTGCCGACTTGGGTTCGGCGGCACGTTCAGGCGCGCTGCCTGTGCGGTTCTTCCAGTCCAGCATGGCGATATCCTTTCAATCACTTGAGTTCGTCGGTTCGACCACAACCCTACTCCATCGTGCTTTGCTGCGAGCAGATTAAATCTGCCCGGCAGACCGTGGATCGCACAGTGGACGCGAGTCGAGCAGCCACTATAAATGAAGCACAGCGTTGATCCTATGCGACCAGTCGGTCAGGAACTGAATAACGTCGCTTTACAGTTTATTGATGTACGACACTCATGGCATCGGAAAGAGGTGCTAGCATAGAGCCACCAGTCGATCTCAGCATGCACCCTAACTAGTAGTCAGGATATGACCGAGCCAGAAGACCCCAGCCGTGAGCGCCTCAAGCACCACTTTGCCCAGCGGGTAATTCATCAAGCACGTCAGATTCTTGAGATATGGCAGCGCCTGCAACGCTGTGAATGGTCTGGCACGGACCTGGCAGAGCTGAGTGAAGCGAACCTGCGGCTGCTGCGTTTCGCCGAACGCTTCGAACAACCCGAGCACACCCACCTGGCGCACAGCATCAGCCAGTCGCTTGCGGCCGTCGACGCCAACCGCGGACGCCTGAGCAGCGGGCTGATCACCGACCTCAATCGCCTGATGCAGCGCCTGTCGCGCACCGGCCTGCGGCATGGCGACCAGCTCGAACAAACCTTTCTACCGCCACTGCGCAAGCCGATCTACGTGATGCTGCAAGATCACGACCGCGCCGAGCGACTGGCCAAGCAACTCGAATTTTTCGGTCTCAGCGCGCAATCGCTGGACAGCGTGGCGGCGTTTCGCTCCTCGATGGTCGAGCGGTTGCCGGCAGCGATAGTCATGGACGTCGACTTCAGCGGCCCCGGCATGGGCCTGCAATTGGCAGCCGAAGCTCAGGAAGGCCTGGAGCAGAAACTGCCGCTGCTGTTTTTCAGCTTGCTGGAAACCGACACCCCGACCCGCCTCGCAGCCGTACGCGCCGGCGGCCAGGAGTTTCTGACCGGCACCCTCGAAGCGTCGAGCCTGCTGGAAAAGATCGAAGTGCTGACCTGCGTCGCCCAGTACGAGCCTTATAAAGTGCTGATCATCGACGACTCCCGTGCCCAGGCCCTGCACACCGAGCGCCTGCTCAACAGTGCCGGGATCGTCACCCGCACCTTGATCGAGCCGATTCAGGCGATGGCCGAACTGGCGGATTTCCAGCCGGACCTGATCATCCTCGACATGTACATGCCGGCCTGCACTGGCACCGAACTGGCCAAGGTGATCCGGCACAATGACCGCTATGTGAGCGTGCCGATCATTTACTTGTCGGCCGAAGACGACCTGGACAAGCAGCTCGACGCCATGAGCGAAGGTGGCGACGACTTCCTGACCAAGCCGATCAAGCCGCGGCACCTGATCACCACCGTACGAAACCGTGCAGCCCGGGCGCGCAACCTCAAGGCGCGAATGGTCCGTGACAGCCTGACCGGTCTCTATAACCACACCCATATTCTGCAATTGCTCGAAGACTGCAGCTTCCGCGCCCGTCGCGAGAACAAGCCATTAAGCTTTGCGATGCTCGATATTGACCATTTCAAGCGGGTCAACGACAGCCACGGCCACCCCATGGGCGACCGGGTGATCAAGAGCCTGGCACTGTTTCTCAAGCAACGCCTGCGCAAGACCGACTTCATCGGCCGGTATGGCGGTGAAGAGTTCGCCATTGTGATGCCGGACACCGATATCGAATCGGCCTATAAAGTGCTCGATGAAATCCGCCAGCGCTTTGCCGAGATCCACTACCCGGCCCAGCCGCAGGACCTCTGGTGCACCTTCAGCGCCGGCGTGGTGGACCTGCATGAAGATTCCGACAGCCTGATGATGGCCAGCCAGGCGGATGAGGCGCTGTACCGCGCCAAGCACGCCGGACGCAATCGCGTTCAAGCGGCACGGCCGTCGAATCAAAGTGCCACTTTTTCATCTGAATCCACCGATTCGGTCATAACCCTGTAACACAAACGCAATAACTTCAGGCACTTACCATTCTGTCGTTGGTAGAACCGCGATGCGCCTGAAGTTGCTGACCAATCTCAATACCCTGCTTTTAGTCGCGGTGTGTCTCGCACTCGGCGCCACCCTCTGGTGGTCGCAAAAAGCCCTGGAGCGTCCTTATCTGTTGATGGAGCGCTATCTGGGTCTGTCGCAGCACTTTCAAAATCAAGTGGCGCGTAACGTCGAAGATTATCTGGCCAGCGGCGACGCCCTGCGCCTGAGCAGCGCCAGCCAGGCCATCGAGACCCTGCAAAAAGACCTCGACGAACTGCCGTCCGAGCTGGCCGACAGCGTGCGTCCGAGCCTCGCCAGCCTCGATGACTTCAGCAAGACCGACCTGCTGGCCGCTGGCAAACTGGCGGGTGATCCGCAAGCCTTGCTGCTCCAGGCCGAGCGCGAACTGGGCGCTAGTCTGGAACAACTCAGCCAATACGCCACCAGCGCCAATACGCCCGCCGCTGCCGCCTATCTTCCACCGCTGCTCGTTGCCTCGCAGCACGTCGGCAAACTCTCGCTGGCCCGGGACAAACTGGTCAGCAGTGGCCGCAGCGAACTGGCGGTCGATGTCGAGCGTGAAGTCGACAGCATCCGCACTCAGGCCGAGCTGATCGAAGCACTGCCGCTGCTTGGCGTGACCGCCAGCAAAGAATCGAATACCGACGATTTCTCGGCGATGATGGGGCTGGAAAACACTGAAAAAACCGTCGCCGAAGATGCCGGCACCGGTTTCAAACGCGAACTCGCCAGCCTGCTAAGCCGCTACCCCGCCGAACTCGGTCGGACCCGCGAACAGATTCAGAAACGCGCCGACCTCAGCGCCGCCACCCACCTGAAAATTACCGCCGTGCAGCAGGCCATCGCCGGGCTGGAACCGACCGTTCGCGCGCAACATGGGCAAATCCAGGGTGAAGTGCGGCTCATGCAGGGCGTGATGATCGGCCTGATCCTGCTGATCGCACTGCTCATCGACACCTTGCAACGTCGCCTCGCCCGCGTGCTGACCAACCTGGCGCCAGCGCTGTCGACCTGGGCCGAGGGCGACTTCAGTCGGGACATCCAGCTCGGTGCGACCAACCGTGAGCTACGGGACATTCAAGAATCGCTGAATCGCCTGCGCGCTTATCTCGTGGATCTGGTCGGGACAATCCGCCTGAACGCCGAACAGGTGGCCGGCAGCAGCCGGGTATTGGCCGAACTGAGCAGCGACATGCACAGTGGCGCCGAACATCAGGCCGGCGATACCGCGCTGATCCGCGACTCGCTTGGTGAGCTGGAAGCGACCATTCAGCAAGTCGCCGGCGATGCCAGCCAGGCTGCCGACGCCAGCCGTCACGCCGGTCTGGCGGTCGAGCACGGGCAAAAGGTCATTGGCTTGAGCCTGACCGGATTGCACGCGCTGGTCGGCGAAGTCCAGGGCAACGCACAAATGATCGAGCATCTGGCCGAAGAGTCGGCCACCATCGGTGGCGTACTGACGGTGATTCGCTCGATTGCCGATCAGACCAACCTCCTCGCCCTGAACGCGGCGATTGAAGCTGCCCGCGCCGGGGAAATGGGCCGCGGTTTTGCGGTGGTCGCCGAGGAGGTTCGCTCGCTGGCGCAACGCACCGCCGGCGCTACCGCAGAAATCCAGACGTTAATTGCCGGCCTGCAACAGGCCGCAAGACAATCGGTAGAAGGCATGCGTGCCCAGGTCGAGCACGCAGAAGCCACCGCCAGCCAGGCACAAGCGGCTGACGGTGCGCTGGATAAAATTGTCGGGGCGATCCAGACCATTGCCGACACCGCCGTGCGTATCGCCGATGTCACGGCGCAACAAAGTGGCGCCGTCAGTGAAATCCGCGATCACAGCGAGCGGATTCATCAGTTGGGTGGGGATAACCTGGTGCGTATTGGCGAAGGCCGTAGCCAGGGCGAGAATCTGCTGGTGCTGGGTGGGCAATTGCATACGGCAGTGCAGGCATTTCGGGTTTAAGTCTGCGGCCCCGAACACAACTGGCCAGCAGGACTATCGCCACCTAAGCTCTTGTATAAACACACCTATTTGTCCATACGGTAGTATTTAATCTTCGCTTTGATGCTAAGGTTTAGCGCTTAAATTAATCGAGCGCGCAAAGGAGTGCCCCGTGATAGTTCCAACTTCGCCCCCTAGTGTATCTGTGGAGGAAAACATGGCTGTTGCCTTCCATAAGAAAAAAGTTTTGAAAGAGGGATCCGCGTTCATTTACTCCTGGTTCTATACCCAGGTCAGGAATCGCGGCCCTTGGGATTACAAAAAACTGTCTCCTGACTATGAAGCCTTCGGTAATTTCAATTACGGCGCGGCCGGGATTGCTGCGGGCTTTTCCGAAAATGTCCTGTTACGTGCCGCCGGTTTTGCCCAGACGCAGGCAAAAACGACAAAAGTAGAATTTGGAAGCTGGTGGAGCGAGGCTCCTTTTGGCGATGACCCTGCAGATCAGGAATGGATCAAAAAAGGAGTCAGGTATGCCCGCTTCAGGAACTACTGAAAAAACTGTATATACCATCGTCACCTCCTGCCTGCTGACGGTATGCCTGGGCTACATCGGCTGGACCTGGCTTATGTCTCCCAGCGCCCCGGTGCTGACCGATGTAGTACTCAAACTACCCGTTGGCGAAAATGGCTTCGTCTACGGCGTCAAGGATGATCGAGGCGGAGCAACAGTACCGTTCAGCTATCGATACTATGTCTATCGCGAACTGGCATCCGACGAACAAATAGCGTCTGAACTCAAGACTGCCGGTCCGTTTTTAGTCACCCGAGATCCAGCCATAAAGATCAATGTCCAAGGCTCGGTCATCAATGTATCGACCCATCAGGAAGTCTACGAGTATCACAGCAGCACGCTGTTCCGACATACCAACAGCGCCGACTACAGCCCCGTGACAATCAACTTGTGCAACCACTCCAGCGATCAATCAACAAAGTAAACGCGTCCCCCTGGGAGCTGTCGAAGAGTCGGCGTAGGCGCATGCATCGTGCACTCAGTTATCATGCTCCCACTTTCGATACGCGAGATTGTCATGCGCCGCTTGCTCTCCCTGCTGCTGTTAGTGCTCGCCCTCCCGGCCTCTGCCGCTGGCCTTTTGGACAGTCGCCCCAGTTCGACCCTGGGCTCGATCAACAACAGCGCCGACTTCCTGCCCGTGCGAAAAGCCTTTCAACTGAGCCTGGTGGAAAGCACACCGCAATCGATCAAGCTGCGCTTCGTCGCTACCGAGGGTTACTACCTCTACCGGCATCGCTTTCAGTTTCACAGCGAGCCCGCCGACATTGGCCTGGGCCCCGCGCAACTGCCTTCGGGCGAAAAAAAGCACGACGAATACTTCGGCGATGTCGAGGTCTACCACGGCGTTCTCGACGTCGACCTGCCACGCAACAGCGCCGATCAGCGGGCTTTCACGCTGGCCGTCACCTACCAGGGTTGTGCCGATAAGGGCCTGTGTTATCCGCCGGAAACCGAGCGCCTGACAATCGATGGCGCAGCCATTACCTCCCCGGCCAGTGCCACGGGCTGGAGCTGGCGCGAACTGGCGCTGTTCTTCCTCGCAGGCCTTGGCCTGACGTTTACCCCATGCGTGCTGCCGATGCTGCCGATCCTCTCCGGCGTGGTGTTGCGCGGTCAGGTCGGCGGGCTGCGCGGCTTCAATCTGTCGCTGGCCTACGTCTTGCCGATGGCCGCCTGTTTCGCCGCGCTCGGCGCGTTGATGGGGCTGTTCGGCGCCCAGCTCAACCTTCAGGCACGCCTGCAATCGGCGTGGGTGTTGGCGCCGTTTGCCTTGTTCTTCGTGGTGTTTGCCTTAGCGATGTTCGGGGTGTTCGAACTGAAATTGCCCTACGCAATCAGCAGCCGCCTGGACCGCATTGCCGGCCGCACCGAAGGGGGATCGCTGTGGGGCGCGGCCGTGCTCGGAGTGGTGTCGAGCCTGCTGGTTTCGCCGTGCGTGTCCGCGCCTTTGGCCGGCGCGTTGCTGTATATCAGCGCCAGCGGCGATGCACTGGGCGGCGCGTTGAAGCTGTTCGTTCTGGGCCTGGGGATGGGTGCGCCATTGTTGCTGGTCGCCACCGGTGGCGCGGCCTGGCTGCCGAAAAGCGGCCCATGGCTGATCTACGTGAAAAACGCGATTGGCGTGTTGTTGCTGGGGTTGGCAATCGGCTTGCTTAGCCGGGTATTGCCCGGACAAGTCACCTTGCTGCTGATCGGTTTGTTGGCAGCCGGGGTGGGCTTGTTTCTCGGAGCGCTGGAGTTTGTCTATAAATCGCCGCGAAAACGCCTGGGGCAACTGCTCGGGATGCTCCTGGTGTTTTATGCGCTGGCCTGTTGGTACGGCGCCTTCAGTGGCCAGACCGATCCGTTCAGTCCGATAAGCCAGCCAAAGGTCGTCAACGCTCCTGGCAGCGCTCAAGCGCAAAACCCGAGTGAATGGCAAACCATCAGCACCCCGGCGGAACTCGATCGAGCGCTCGCTGAAGCAAAAACAGCCAATACCCCGTTGCTGCTCGACTGGTACGCCGACTGGTGCATCAGCTGCAAAGTCATCGAACACGAGGTGCTTAACGACCGCAACGTCGTCGAACGCCTTAAAGGGTATCGACTGATCCGCTTCGACATCACCGCCAGCAACGCTGAACAACGCGCCCTGCTCGACCGTTACAAGCTGTTCGGACCACCGGCGCTGATGTTTTTCGGCAAGGACGGCAATGAACGTGGCGATGTGCGGGTTATTGGCGAGATCAATGCAAGGGACTTCGCCGAACGTGTCGCCAAAGCGAATGACCGGATTTAATCAGTTGGTCACATATTTCGCGCAATCATCGGTCATTGTGCTGGCTATTGCAGAGAACTGGACAGTCACAAAGGCTTTGCGGCATAGTCGCCGGGTTCTGATAACTGCACACAGATAACAAGGAACAGTCGATGGCGACCCTACTGGTACTGCACGGACCCAACCTGAACCTGCTCGGCACCCGCGAACCGGGCGTCTACGGGGCTGTGACCCTGGCCGAGATCAACCAGGACCTGGAACAGCGTGCGCGCAATGCCGGCCACCATTTGCTCTACCTGCAAAGCAACGCCGAGTATGAATTGATCGACCGCATTCACGCCGCTCGCGGCGAGGGTGTGGATTTCATTTTGATCAATCCAGCAGCTTTTACGCATACAAGTGTCGCATTACGTGACGCGCTGCTGGCGGTGAGCATCCCATTCATCGAAGTGCATTTGTCTAACGTGCACAAACGCGAACCTTTCCGCCATCACTCTTACTTCTCCGACGTTGCGGTGGGAGTGATCTGCGGCCTTGGCGCCAGCGGTTATCGACTGGCCCTGGAGGCCGCACTAGAGCAGCTTGAAAGACAGGCAACGGCTTGAACAACAAGCGTTAAACGCCCCTGACCGACCCTTGGGAGTTGATGATTCATGGATATCCGTAAAGTTAAGAAACTGATCGAACTGCTGGAAGAGTCCGGCATCGACGAGCTCGAGATCAAGGAAGGCGAAGAGTCCGTACGTATCAGCCGCCACAGCAAAACCCCGGCCCAGCAGTACTACGCTCCTGCGCCAATGCACGCTCCGGCTCCGGCCCCTGTCGCTGCTGCCGCGCCTGCTGCTGCCGCTGCACCTGCCGCTCCCGCTGCGCCAGCGCTGAACGGCAACGTTGCCCGTTCGCCAATGGTGGGCACGTTCTATCGCAAGTCTTCGCCGTCCTCGCCATCCTTCGTTGAAGTTGGCCAGAGCGTGAAGAAAGGCGACACCCTGTGCATCGTCGAAGCCATGAAGATGATGAACCACATCGAAGCTGAAACCAGCGGTGTGATCGAATCCATCCTCGTCGAAGACGGCCAGCCGGTTGAGTACGACCAACCGCTGTTCACCATCGTTTGAACCGCGGAGAGCCAACGATGTTGAAACCTGCGAAGTTGGAAAAAGTTCTGATCGCCAACCGCGGTGAAATCGCCCTGCGGATCCTGCGTGCCTGCAAAGAGATGGGCATCAAGACCGTCGCCGTTTACTCCAAGGCCGACAAGGAGCTGATGCACCTGGGCCTGGCAGACGAATCGGTTTGCATCGGCCCGGCATCGGCCGCGCACTCCTATCTGCACATCCCGGCGATCATCGCCGCTGCCGAAGTGACCGGCGCCACCGCCATTCACCCAGGCTACGGTTTCCTCGCGGAAAACGCCGACTTTGCCGAACAGGTGGAAAACTCCGGCTTCGCCTTCATCGGCCCGAAAGCTGAAACCATCCGCCTGATGGGCGACAAGGTTTCGGCCAAGCACGCCATGATCGCTGCCGGCGTTCCAACCGTTCCAGGTTCCGACGGCCCGCTGCCGGAAGACGAAGAAACCGCTCTGCGCATTGGTCGCGAAGTCGGTTACCCGGTGATCATCAAAGCCGCTGGCGGCGGCGGTGGTCGCGGCATGCGCGTTGTGCACAAAGAAGAAGACCTGATCTCCTCGGCAAAACTGACCCGCTCCGAAGCTGGCGCGGCGTTCGGCAACCCGATGGTCTATCTGGAAAAATTCCTGACCAACCCACGCCACGTGGAAGTCCAGGTACTTTCCGATGGCCAGGGCCACGCTATCCATCTGGGTGATCGCGATTGCTCGCTGCAACGTCGCCACCAGAAGGTTCTCGAAGAAGCGCCGGCACCGGGCATCGACGAGAAGGCTCGCCAGGAAGTCTTCGCTCGCTGCGTCAAGGCGTGCATCGACATCGGTTACCGTGGCGCGGGCACTTTCGAGTTCCTGTACGAAAACGGCAGCTTCTACTTCATCGAGATGAACACTCGTGTCCAGGTAGAGCACCCGGTTTCGGAAATGGTCACCGGCATCGACATCGTCAAGGAGATGCTCAGCATCGCCGCCGGCAACCCACTGTCGTTCACCCAGGATGACGTGGTCATCCGCGGTCACGCGCTGGAATGCCGGATCAACGCCGAAGACCCGAAAACCTTCATGCCAAGCCCAGGCACGGTCAAGCATTTCCATGCCCCGGGCGGCAACGGCGTGCGGGTTGATTCGCACCTGTACAGCGGTTACGCGGTTCCGCCGAACTACGATTCGTTGATCGGCAAACTGATCACTTACGGGGCAACCCGTGAAGAAGCCATGGCGCGCATGCGCAATGCGCTGGACGAAATCGTGGTTGACGGGATCAAGACCAACATCCCGCTGCACCGCGACCTGACCCGCGATGAAGGCTTCTGCAAAGGTGGAGTCAACATCCACTACCTGGAACACAAGCTGGCTGCACAGCACTAAAGCTTGATCCAGACCAACAAAGCCGCTTTCGAGCGGCTTTGTTGTTTCTGCAGGTTTCATCTGATCTATTGCCATATCCTTGTGGGAGCGAGCCTGCTCGCGATGGCGCCGGATCAGTCAACACCGACTCTGAATGTGCCGCCCTCATCGCGAGCAGGCCCGCTCCTACAGGGTCAGGTGTCATTTAGAAACCGTGCGATGGATGCAGATCAAGCAGCTCCCACAAAAGCATCGCTCTCGCGTAAACTTGCCCGCTTCTCGCAGCCCGCCAGGCTGCACATTACATTTTTCAAAGGTGCCCGCCATGCCTTGGCTGCAAGTCCGTCTCGCCATCAGCCCAGAACAAGCCGAAACCTACGAAGACGCCTTCCTTGAAGTCGGCGCCGTCTCGGTGACCTTCATGGACGCCGAAGATCAACCGATCTTCGAGCCGGAACTGAACACCACCCCACTGTGGTCGCACACCCACCTGCTGGCCCTGTTCGAAGGTGGCACCGAAGCCGCCAGCGTGCTGGCTCATCTTGAGTTGCTGACCGGCAGCCCATTGCCCGAGCATCACAGCGAAGTCATCGAAGACCAGGACTGGGAGCGCAGCTGGATGGACAACTTCCAGCCAATGCGCTTCGGCCAGCGCCTATGGATCGTCCCGAGCTGGCACGCCGCCCCCGAGCCTGATGCGGTCAACCTGCTGCTCGACCCGGGCCTGGCGTTCGGCACCGGCACCCACCCGACCACCGCCTTGTGCCTGGAATGGCTCGATGGCCAGGACCTGAAGGACTGCCACGTACTGGACTTCGGCTGCGGCTCGGGGATCCTCGCGATTGCCGCCCTGCTGCTGGGTGCCAAAGAAGCGGTGGGTACCGACATCGACGTGCAGGCACTGGAAGCCTCCCGCGACAATGCCGGACGCAACAACATCGACGAAGCGCTGTTCCCGCTGTACTTGCCTGAGGACCTGCCACAGGTGCAGGCTGACGTGCTGGTGGCCAACATTCTCGCCGGGCCACTGGTTTCCCTGGCCCCGCAACTCTCCAGCCTGGTCAAGCCCGGCGGTCGCCTGGCCCTGTCGGGCATCCTTGCCGAGCAAGGTGCAGAAGTCGCAGAGGCTTATGCCAAAGACTTTGATCTGGACCCGATTGCCAATCGCGATGGCTGGGTGCGCATTACCGGCCGTCGGCGCTAAAATGAGCGCCTGCATACTCCGGATGGCCGCATGACCGATAGCTTCGTCACCCAGTGCCCGCATTGCCAGACCAGTTTCCGCGTCAGCCATGCCCAATTGAGCGTGGCCCGTGGGGTGGTTCGCTGCGGCTCTTGCCTGCAAGTGTTCAATGCTGCGCGGCAGTTGCTCGAGCAGCGCATGGGCAAGGAAGCTAGCGCCCTCACGACCCCGCCTCCGGTTGAGCCGCCCACACAACGGGCCATCAGCCAGAAGCAGTGGACAGCCGCCGAACTGGATCTGGACAGCCTCGACCTCGACGAAGAACTCGCCAAGCTCGAACAACGGGAAATCCAGCCCACCAAAGAGTTCGGCCATCATGAGCGCAAGCACAAGGAAGACTCGCTGAGCGCCCGCCGGGATACGCCCGAAGGTGAAGAGCCTTGGTCCGACAGCCTGTTCAGCGATTCCGCCGCCGAACGCGCGCTGGCCAGCGAACACACGCACACACCAACCGAGAACCATCGATCGGCGGACATCGCCGACGAGCCGGAAAAACCCTCGCGCACCGAACCCTCGCTGTCGCTCGAACTGGTCGACCTGGACGATGAGCCAGAGACGCCGCAGCTGCGCCTCGACCAGCCCTTCGAGACGCCGGAACCTGCAACGAAACACGAACGCCTGTCCGCGACCGATGACGATATCGACGACGAAGCCCACGAAGTCGAGCCCGTACGCAAGAAGCGCACACGCAACGAGTCGGCCATACATGACGAGGTGCTGCAGGACCTGGTCGACGACCCACTGCAACTCGACTGGCAAAAACGCCGCTCACCCTGGGGTCGCCGGTTCTTCTGGGGCCTGATGGTCCTGCTGGGCGCAACAGCCCTTGCCGGCCAGTACATTGCCTATCATTTCGACGAACTGGCCCGTCAGGACCAATACCGCCCCTGGTTCCAGCAACTGTGCCCGCAGATTGGCTGCAGCGTGCCGTCCAAGGTCGACATCGCGAAAATCAAAAGCAGCAACCTGGTGGTGCGTAGCCACCCGGACTTCAGCGGCGCCCTGGTGGTCGATGCGATCATCTACAACCGCGCGTCGTTCTCGCAGCCGTTCCCGTTGCTGGAGCTGCGTTTTGCCGACCTCAATGGCCACCTGATCGCCAGCCGCCGCTTCAAACCGGGCGAATACCTCAATGGTGACCTTGCGGACCTCGCAGAAATGCCACCGCAAACACCGATCCATATTGCCCTGGACATCCTTGATCCCGGCCCCAAAGCCGTGAATTACAGCCTGAGCTTCCACTCGCCCGAGTGAATCACCTCACTCGGCGCCGAGTCTCGCGCCATTGACGGCAATTTTCCGACTCCCGGCGCCTCGAACCAAACTGATGGCAATAACGGAATAACTGTTCAGATTTTATCCAATTCAGCCTTTATCCAGTCATCGAGAGCGGGTATCATGCCAACCCTTTTTCGAACTCTCATGATCCGACCCCACAACAGGGAAGTCCTATGTCGGCGGTACGCATCGGCCCATATACATTGCACAACGGCTTGATTCTCGCCCCGATGGCGGGAGTCACCGACCAGCCCTTTCGTCAGCTGTGCAAACGACTGGGCGCAGGGCTTGTAGTCTCGGAAATGGTCACCAGCGACATGAGTTTGTGGAACACCCGCAAATCGCGTCTGCGCATGGTCCACGAAGGCGATCCCGAGCCACGCTCGGTACAGATTGCCGGTGGCGACGCACAGATGCTGGCGGAGGCAGCACGCGCCAACGTCGAGTTGGGCGCCCAGATTATTGATATCAACATGGGATGTCCGGCCAAGAAGGTCTGCAACAAGGCTGCCGGCTCCGCGTTACTGAAAGATGAAGAGTTGGTGACCGAGATCCTGCACGCCGTCGTGGCGGCGGTTGATGTGCCGGTCACGTTGAAGATCCGCACGGGCTGGGACCGGGCGAACAAGAATGGCCTGACGGTGGCGAAGATCGCCGAACAGGCAGGTATTACGGCACTGGCGGTGCATGGCCGGACCCGTGCCGATCTGTATACCGGTGAAGCCGAGTACGACACCATTGCCGCGATCAAGCAGGCGGTGTCGATTCCGGTCTTCGCCAATGGCGATATCGACTCGCCCGAGAAGGCCCGGCACGTGCTTGACGCGACCGGTGCCGATGGCCTGTTGATAGGCCGGGCTGCCCAGGGGCGGCCATGGATTTTTCGTGAGATCGAGCATTTTCTGCGTACCGGCGAAAAACTCCCGGCACCAGAGTTGATCGAGGTGGAACGTATTCTGCTTGAGCATCTGGCCGCGCTCCATGCTTTCTATGGAGATGTCATGGGCGTACGCATCGCCCGCAAGCATGTCGGCTGGTATCTCGCAACCCTGCCGGGCGCCAGGGAGTTTCGCGCCCACTTCAATCGTTTGGATGGTACGGAAACACAATGCGCCAACGTTCGGGAGTTCTTCTCCGAACGCTACAAGAGCCTGACAGGGGACGGAGAAGGGGTGGCCGCATGACGATGATGACCGAGACTTTAGTGAGTGGAACAGCACCCGTGAGCGACAATGTAAATTTGAAACAGCACCTCAATACGCCAAGCGAAGAAGGCCAGACCCTTCGCGGGAGTGTCGAGAAGGCGCTGCACAATTATTTCGCCCACCTTGAAGGCGCTGCCGTCACGGATGTGTACAACCTGGTGCTCTCCGAAGTCGAGGCTCCCCTGCTCGAAAGCGTGATGAACTACGTCAAGGGCAATCAGACCAAGGCCAGTGAGCTGCTGGGACTGAACCGCGGCACCTTGCGTAAAAAACTCAAGCAGTACGATTTGTTGTAAGCATTCAATCAAACCAGAAAGGCGCCCGCGTAAAACCGGTCGCCTTTTTTGCTGACTTCCTTTGCTTTTGATGGAAATTGAGATGACCGACCAGACCACCCGCCTGCCGATCCGCCGCGCCTTGATCAGCGTTTCCGACAAGACCGGGATCCTCGAATTCGCCAAGGAACTCGAAGCTCTCGGCGTCGAGATCCTCTCCACCGGCGGGACGTTCAAGCTGCTGCAGGACAATGGCGTAGCCGCTGTGGAAGTCGCGGATTACACCGGTTTCGCAGAAATGATGGACGGTCGGGTGAAAACCCTGCACCCGAAAATCCACGGCGGGATCCTCGGTCGTCGCGGTATTGACGACGCGATCATGAACGAGCACGGCATCAAGCCGATCGACCTGGTCGCCGTCAACCTCTACCCGTTCGAAGCCACCATCAACAAACCAGGTTGCGACCTGCCGACCGCCATCGAGAACATCGATATCGGCGGCCCGACCATGGTGCGCTCCGCTGCCAAGAACCACAAAGACGTGGCCATCGTGGTGAACGCCAGCGATTACGCCAGCGTGCTGGAAAACCTCAAGGCCGGTGGCCTGACCTACGCCCAGCGTTTCGACCTGATGCTCAAGGCCTTCGAACACACTGCCGCCTACGACGGCATGATCGCCAACTACATGGGCACCGTGAACCAGTCGGCTGAAACCCTCTCGACCTCCGGTCGCAGCGAGTTCCCGCGCACCTTCAACAGCCAGTTCATCAAGGCTCAGGAAATGCGCTACGGCGAGAACCCGCACCAGAGCGCGGCGTTCTACGTTGAAGCCAAGCCAGCCGAAGTCGGCATCGCGACCGCGACCCAACTGCAAGGCAAAGAGCTGTCGTACAACAACGTGGCCGACACCGACGCTGCGCTGGAATGCGTGAAGAGCTTCGTCAAACCGGCTTGCGTCATCGTCAAGCACGCCAACCCGTGCGGCGTTGCCGTGAGCCCGGATGCCGAAGGCGGTATCCGTCAGGCGTACGAACTGGCTTACGCCACCGACACCGAATCGGCCTTCGGCGGCATCATCGCGTTCAACCGCGAACTGGACGCTGAAACCGCCAAAGCCATCGTCGAGCGTCAGTTCGTCGAAGTGATCATCGCCCCATCGGTCAGCGATGAAGCCCGCGCCATCGTTGCCGCCAAGGCCAACGTTCGCCTGTTGGCCTGCGGCCAATGGTCGGCGGATCGTGCCTCGGCCTGGGACTACAAGCGCGTCAATGGCGGCTTGCTGGTACAGAGCCGCGACATCGGCATGATCAGCAGCCAAGACCTGAAGGTTGTGACCAAGCGCGCACCGACCGAGCAAGAGATCAACGACCTGATCTTCGCCTGGAAAGTCGCCAAGTACGTCAAATCCAACGCCATCGTCTACGCCAAGAACCGTCAGACCATCGGTGTCGGCGCCGGCCAGATGAGCCGCGTGAACTCTGCGCGCATCGCCGCCATCAAAGCTGAACACGCTGGCCTGCAAGTGCAGGGCGCGGTCATGGCCTCGGACGCGTTCTTCCCGTTCCGCGACGGCATCGACAACGCAGCCAAGGTTGGCATCACCGCCGTGATTCAACCGGGTGGCTCGATGCGTGACAACGAAGTGATTGCTGCCGCCGACGAAGCGGGTATCGCGATGGTGTTCACCGGCATGCGCCACTTCCGTCACTGATTATTGCCCTCTGTGGGCGAACTCCTGTGGGAGCGAGCCTGCTCGCGATAGCGTTCTACCGGACACATTGATTCTGGATGTACCGCCGCCATCGCGAGCAGGCTCGCTCCCACATAAGAGCACCCCTGCGGTGCTATCAAGAATTAGCGTCATCCGAGGTTTTTGAAATGAATGTTTTGATCATTGGCAGCGGCGGCCGTGAACACGCCCTGGCCTGGAAAGTCGCTCAGGATCCGCGCGTACAGAAAGTCTTCGTTGCCCCGGGCAACGCCGGCACGGCCATTGAAGCCAAGTGCGAGAACGTCGCTATCGACGTGCTGGCCCTTGAGCAGTTGGCTGACTTTGCCGAGAAAAACGTCTCCCTGACCATCGTCGGTCCGGAAGTCCCGCTGGTCGCGGGCGTCGTCGATCTGTTCCGCCAACGCGGCCTGGACTGCTTCGGCCCAACCGCTGGCGCCGCCCAGCTGGAAGGTTCCAAGGCATTCACCAAGGACTTCCTGGCTCGCCACAAGATCCCGACGGCCGACTACCAGAACTTCACCGAGATCGAGCCAGCCCTGGCTTATCTGCGTGAAAAAGGTGCGCCGATCGTGATCAAGGCCGACGGCCTGGCTGCCGGTAAAGGCGTGATCGTCGCCATGACCCTGACCGAAGCCGAAGACGCCGTACGCGACATGCTCGCCGGCAACGCTTTTGGCGACGCCGGTTCGCGCGTGGTCATCGAAGAGTTCCTCGATGGCGAAGAAGCCAGCTTCATCGTCATGGTCGACGGCAAGAACGTGCTGCCGATGGCCACCAGCCAGGACCACAAACGTGTTGGCGACGCCGACACCGGCCCGAACACGGGCGGCATGGGTGCCTACTCCCCTGCCCCGGTGGTCACCAGCGAAGTTCACCAGCGCGTCATGGACCTGGTGATCTGGCCAACCGTGCGCGGCATGGCCGAAGAAGGCAACGTCTACACCGGCTTCCTCTATGCCGGGTTGATGATCGACAAAGCCGGCAACCCGAAAGTCATCGAATTCAACTGCCGTTTCGGCGACCCCGAGACCCAACCGGTGATGCTGCGCCTGCAGTCGAGCCTGGTATTGCTGGTCGAAGCGGCGCTGGCACAGGCACTGGACAAGGTCGAAGCGCAGTGGGATCCACGTCCAAGCGTCGGCATCGTACTGGCGGCTGGCGGCTACCCGGGTGATTACGCCAAGGGCGCCGTGATCGAAGGCCTGGATGCAGCCGCTGCGCTGGAAGGCAAAGTCTTCCACGCCGGTACCGCGCTCAAGGACGGCAAGGTTGTGACTGCCGGTGGTCGGGTACTTTGCGCCACTGCCATGGGCGCAAGCGTTGATGCCGCCCAGCAGCAGGCCTACAAACTGGCCGCAAAAATCAACTGGGAAGGCTGTTTCTACCGCAAGGACATTGGCTACCGCGCCATTGCCCGTGAGCGTGGCGAAAATCAGGAATAAGCTATCCATTCGGCTAGGCAGGGGCCTATGGCCCTTGCCGTACTATTCCGGCGCCGCGCATAGTTATAATCTGGCATCAACCTATGAAGGGATTTCGCCGTGCGCTGGCTCAGGATTGCCATAGGCTTCACCGTCACTCTGCTGACCCTGCTCTGCATGCTCCCGGCCCAGGCCGCGCAAGGCAGTGGCTGGGCGGTATTGCTCGACGAACAGGCAGACCTGCAACTGAGCGATATCCGCTCGGCTCGCTACACCAACCAATTCAGCCCGATTGAACTCGACCAGATCACCGCCGCCGAACCCAGTGGCGCGTTGTGGCTGCGTTTCAAGCTCAGTCCCGGCAAACACGAACAACTGCTGCGCATCTTCGCCCCCGATTTGTTGCACCTGAACCTCTACGTTCTGAATGGCGACACGCTGGTCGAACAATTGACCAGCGGCACCGAGCAACCGCAGAGCGAGCGACCACTCCCCAGCAGCGACTTCATGTTGCCGCTGCCTCAAAGCGACAAGCCCCTCGACGTTTATCTGCGGCTGGTTTCCGAGCATGAGTTGCGGCCTTATATCACCCTGCAATCGGCAGTGATGACGGCAGCCCACCAGAACCAGACGCTGATCTACGGCCTGTTTTTTGGCTGCATCGCGATGCTGATCCTGTATAACCTCACGCGCTACGGTTATTCGCGCTCGCGAAGCAGCCTCTGGCTGGCGGCGTGCGAGGGGCTGTTGTTGCTCAGTCTGGTGCTGTTGCTGAACCTGGCAGGCCCATGGCTACCCGACTGGCATGCCGTGCAAACACCCGGCGCCTACCTGGCGCTGCTGCTGACGGCCCCTTGCGGCCTGATGTTCGCCTATCGCTTCTTTGCCCCGCTGGGCCCGCATCCATTGAACAGGTTGCTGCTGGGGGACATCCTGTTCATTGTCCTGTGCAGCCTGCTGTTGCTGTTCGTCGACACCCTGCCGCTGAACATCATCACCTATGCGCTGGTGGCCCTGGCGGGCCTGAGCATGCTCTTTGTCAGCGCCTATCACTGGCAAAAGGGTTACCGACCGGCACGCCTGTTCGTGGCCGCAATGGTGGTGTTCAACGTCGGCACGCTGATCATCCTGCCGGCGCTGCTGGGGCTGACCCTGGTTGCGCCGCAAGGCCTGATCATGACCTTGATGGCCTTCATCTGCATCAGCGGCGTGCTGATGAGCATCGCCCTTAGCGAACGCCAGCGCAGCATCACCGAAGACCGCTTCAGCATCAGCCGCGACCTGGCGGCGAGCAACGCCGAGATCAATGCCAAAGCCGAATTCCTGGCAAAAATCAGCCACGAAATCCGCACCCCGATGAATGGCGTACTGGGCATGACCGAACTGCTGTTGGGCACCCCGCTGTCGGTCAAGCAACGTGACTATGTACAAACCATCCATAGCGCCGGCAATGAACTGCTGACGTTGATCAATGAAATTCTCGACATCTCCAAGCTCGAGTCCGGGCAAATCGAACTCGACGATGTGCAGTTCGACCTCAACGCTCTGATCGAAGACTGCCTGAGCATCTTCCGCGCCAAGGCCGAACAACAGAACGTCGAGCTGATCAGCTTCATCCAGCCACAAGTCCCTCGCGTGATCAGCGGCGACCCGACGCGCCTGCGCCAGACACTGCTGAGCCTGCTGGAAAACGCCCTGAAGAAAACCGACGAAGGCGAAATCCTGATCGTCGTTGCCCTCGACGAACGCAGCCACAAACCGCGCCTGCGCATTGCCGTGCAAGACAGCGGGCAACCCATGGATGCCGAAGAACGGGAAGCCCTGCTGCATGCCGAACTGCACAGCAAGAACTTCCTGTCCGCCACCCGCCTGGGCGGTAACCTGGGGCTGGTGATCGCCCGCCAATTGATTCTGCTGATGCACGGCGAATTCGGCATCAAGAGCGGCAGCAATCAGGGCAGCACACTGTGGCTGACCTTGCCGCTTGACCCCGAACGCCTGGAACACCCGACCTCCGATCTCGATGGCCCGCTGCAAGGTGCACGGGTGCTGGTGGTGGACGACAATGACACCTGCCGCAAAGTCCTGGTGCAGCAATGCAGCGCCTGGGGGCTGAACGTCAGCGCCGTACCTTCCGGCAAGGAAGCCCTCGCCCTGCTGCGCACCAAGGCGCACCTGCGTGACTACTTCGACGTGGTCCTGCTCGACCAGAACATGCCCGGCATGACCGGCATGCAACTGGCGGCGAAGATCAAGGAAGACCCGAGCCTGAATCACGACATTCTGCTGATCATGCTCACCGGCATCAGCAACGCGCCGAGCAAGGTCATTGCGCGCAATGCCGGAATCAAACGCATCCTCGCCAAACCCGTGGCCGGCTACACCCTCAAGACCACGCTGGCAGACGAACTGAGCCAACGCAGCAAAGGCCTGGCCGTCTCGCAGCAACTGCCGACCGGCGCGCCTGCGGTGGTCAAGGTGCCGAGCGATTTCCGCATTCTGGTGGCCGAAGACAACAGCATTTCAACCAAAGTGATTCGTGGCATGCTCGGCAAGCTCAACCTTCAGCCGGACACCGCCTGCAATGGTGAAGAAGCCTTGAAGGCGATGAAGGCCCAGCGCTACGACCTGGTGTTGATGGACTGCGAAATGCCGATCCTCGATGGTTTCTCCGCCACCCAGCAATTGCGTGCCTGGGAGGTCGGCAACCAGCGAACCCGCACACCGGTCGTAGCACTTACCGCACACATCCTCGCCGAACACAAAGAACGCGCACGCCAGGCCGGCATGGATGGCCATATGGCCAAGCCCGTCGAGCTTTCACAACTGCGCGAACTGATCGAGCATTGGGTCGCACAGCGCGATCAGCAGAATCAGGCAACGGCTCAAACGTCCTGAGCCGACAGACCCCGCTGCGCCTGATAGACTCCTCCCCGACTTCCCTCGCCAGTGAGCTTGCCCCATGCTCCACGTGTTGTTCAGCGTTTACCTGAAGATGCTGGTGCTCTACAGCCCCTTCTTCGTGTTGTCCTGCTTCATCAGCCTGACCCGCGGTTATTCGCGCAAGGAACAACGTCGACTGGCCTGGAATGTCGCCCTCGCGACCCTGGTTTCCAGCGTGCTGTTGTATTTGTTCGGGCGAGTGATTTTCAGCGTGTTCGGCATCACCGTAGACGCGTTCCGCATTGGCGCCGGCAGTGTGCTGTTCATTTCGGCATTGGGCATGGCGCAGGGCAAGTCAGCGGTCCAGACCGACAACGTGCAGCAAGACGTGACCATCGTCCCGCTGACCATTCCGCTCACCGTCGGCCCCGGCACCATCGGCGCCTTGCTGGTGATGGGCGTCAGCCAACCGCACTGGGACGACAAACTCACCGCCATCCTCAGTATTGCCATGGCCAGCCTGACCGTCGGCGTGGTGCTGTACCTGTCCAACCGCATCGAGCGGATTCTCGGTGACCAGGGTTTGCAGATTGTCAGCCGGTTGATGGGGTTGTTTGTGTGTGCACTGGCGGCGCAGATCATTTTTACCGGGGTCAAAGGGTATCTGGTGCCTTGACCCTGGAGAACCTCACCGGGTACCAATGCGCCCGGTGAAGTCCCTCCTCAGCGCTCCTTCAACTCGACACTCAGGGCCGACAGAAGGTCCTTGAGCAGCGCAATCCCTGTAACACCCCGTTTGTCGACCAATACGTTGAGCAGTCTGGAGATCGCGAACGATCGATAGCCGTTGATCGCCAGGAACACCTCGCCGCGCAGTGTGGCATCCGCCGAATGCACGTCTCTAAAAATCAAACTGTGCCCGGTGTCCGGATCGATGATTATCAGGTGCTCCTGGACAATGCTCAGCAACAGTTTTTCTGGCGTTTCCAGCGCCCAGATCAATTTGCCCGGAATCGGTGGTGCGCTCCCCAACGAGTGTCGGCAATMGACAATGACCGATTCCAGTCTCAGCCATGCGGCCGCAGACAACTGATAGGTCATCGCACCCTGCCCCATGCGCAGGATCAAGGTGCTGACATCGTCGGGAATCATCGAGACAAGATCCCCGAGTTTCATCTGGCCTTCGATTACCATGACTTCGGCCGTTCGCTGGACGAAATTGAGTGGGCCAATAGGTCCCTTGCGCGGATAGGCGCGTAAAAAACCATCATTGTCGTCATGCAACAACACGTTGGTTTGCTTTTGTGTACCCAGCAGGGTGAAGGATTCGGGGGCGGAGACCTTCGCGATCCGGATCAAACGTTCGCTTGCAACCACATACCACTGCAGGCTTTCCGGTTCGAAGACCTGAAGAAAGTCACTATGATCATGACTGCCCACCAAAGCCTTGAGGTTCTGAAGCAAGGCGCCTGCGTGCCCCAATACCCGCTGGCTTTCGACACCGGTGATCCGTACAGGCGCCTGATCGTGCAACTCCATCACCACACCTTCAGTGGTCGTCGCCCACAGCCCGGCGCCCTGCACCGCCAGATCGGCGAATCGCCAAGGGGCCCAATCACGCACAGGAGCCGGCAGCGCATCGACCTGCAATAGCTGCGTCCCCTGCTCAAATGCCGCACTCAATCGATCGGGATCGATAAAGGCCTGGCGATAGAGCTCGCCACTTGAAACGTCAAACAGCCAGGCGCCCTGCCTGTCCGGTGTCTTGCTGAGCAAGCGCACTTCTTTCCCATGGCCCAGGTCCGACAGCAGCACACGGTCATCCACGTACCAGGCGCACAATCGGGCATCGCCTGTGAAATTGGTCAAACCCAGCAAGGCAAAACTGTCGACCCGGTGCTGCGCTGCCACCGCTGCCAATGCTGACCACCAATGCTGCCGGTCCTTGAACCAGAGATCCGTCAGACCACCGAGCTGCACATTCCCCTCGGTCGTTACATTGAAAAACAGCTTCCCGTCAGTCAATGCCAGGTAACGGCCTTGAACGGCAACGACATTAGTCACACCATCAATATCGAGCCATTTGGCAGACAACTGGGCACCGGCCGCGCCAATGGACCGCTGCAATCGACAAAGACGTTTTTGGCTGTTGTCATAAACGACGAAAACATCGCCCTCACTGCCCTGCGGTGCGATCAGCGTCAGTTCACTCATTTGCTTGATGGAGTCTGGCCAGCCTCGCCCATGATGCCTGCGTGGGACCGGGCGGATAATCAAGCGATCACTGCTGCGCACCCAGGCCATGTCCCGCCACTTCGAGTCGAGTTTCCAGCAAATCGAGACCAGAGCGGCCGGTAGCCAGTCCACGGTAGCAATCGAACCGTTGCTCGTGCCTTCAGCGCCCATGGAGTAATCGCCAAGTATGCTGTTCCAGTCAGCCAGCGTACTGCTGCTCACACCCAGAACCGCCTCCAGATCCGGTTCCAACCCTCGGGTAACCGAACTGAGGAATACCCCTCCATCATGAATCAGATAGGCCAGCTCATCGCTCGTCCCGTCACCGCGGGATAGCCTCTGTACAACGTGTATGACCCCATCCGACAACGCCTCACAGCGGTCGATGACGCTGCTTTGGGTGTTTTGAACAAGCAGACGATAACAATGGCGGATCCAGCCGGTATTCGCATCGACTTGCCAGATCACGTTGCATTGCGGGTGATAGAAATACGCATACCCATCGGCCACTGCCCCCAATTGGGCTTGATCGGCCAGCAACACGTAAGGATCGCGGATGTACAGGAACCGGTCTTCAACCGCATCGTAATAGGCTGTGGTGTACCTCGGCTCATTCGGCTTTTCGAACGGAATGACAAACCTGTGCACCGGCGTATGCGGTAGAACCAGGCGATGAGCTTGCGCCAGGCTCTTAAAGTGATCCCGCAACACCTGTTCGCTGATGCCCGGAGGTGCATCCTGTTCGATGAGCAATAATTGCGCTGTGCCGCGATCGACTCGATAGAGTTCATTGTTTGCAAGCTTGAGCAGAATGCTGTGCCCCCCCTTGCCAATGAAGGCCACCGTGGTGGTGCCGACCACCAGCGCCCCGGCGACCGTCATCCGGACATCGCTCGGGCTTGCCCAGGTCGCCAGTAACAACCAGTTCATGCTCTTGAAGCCTGGAGCCTCGAGCTCTACCTTCACCCCCGGGCTGAGTCCCAGCGAACAAGGCGAACCCTCCCCCTCGATCCTGTAGGTGATTATGTGGTGCCAGGCCTTCGGCAACGCGGGCACCACCAGCGAGCGCTCAACGGCGTCGAGCCGAACATTGATCTGCGTTGGCCGGTAGACGGGAAGCAGTCGATTGACGATGTATTCCGAGGGAAACGAGTAGAACGTAAATCGAAACCGCCAGTTGCCTTCACGATCCTTTTTCTCCAGGCGACGTGCCGTGTCGAAACCGGTGTCATGACGCGTCGTGGAAAAGGGCAACGCCTTGTACTCATAGCCATAAAAAGTATGCGGCGTGCAGGGCAACACGATTGTCTGACTGGCCGTCGGGACAAAGCTGGCAGTTCCTGACAGCCCCAGTTCCTGACGAATATTGGTTGCCCGGCTATCATCCGGATCAAAATCCGGCACCCCGAAATGATCACGGAGCGGGAACAGCATCGGGCTGTCGAACAGCAGACACGCAGCGCGCAAATCAACGGTCTTGAATACCATCACCGGCTCAGGCATCCAGACTCCATGATCTGTATCCAGGTGATAACCGCTTTCACGATGAGCCTGTTCAAGCTCATTAAAAAACCGACCGACTTGTTTTGCCTCTTCAGCAATAGTGGCAAACCCTTGGGCGAGCGCAGCAACACCAATCGCCAACCCACCCAGCAGGACGCCACCGCCACCCAATACCGCGGCGGCACTACCGGCACCGAGCAAGCCTGCGCCAATCCCGGCTCCCGTCACCAGCAAGCTGGCAGAGTCAAACGCCAACTGAGTGCCGAACCGGGCCTTCTCTACATCATCTTGCGCATTGACCAACTGGTAGACGTCAAAACCCACGTTAGCCAGCCCCAGCACTGCTCCCACCCCTTCGTTAGCCACATGGCCCAGGGCTTCACTCACCAACGGCGCACTGGTACGGGCAATGACCTTTTCTTCTGCCAAGGCCTGTCGTACCAATGCGATGAGCCCGACCACATCAACCACGTTGCCATGAACCAATTGCGCGTAATTGACATAGGCATGCAGACGCACAGCCATCGTCAGCGGTCGTGCTGCCCCCTCCTGTGCCAGTAGCGCGTTCATCAAGGCCTGAATGGTGAAGCCGGCATTCAGGGTGTGAACGCTACCAGCTGCTGTTGGATCGAGCTCATTGATCGGCTTTTGCGGCTTGGTGGCCAAGGTCGCGAATGTCTCGGACAGGTAGTTTTTGATACGCAGGAATCGCGGGTCATCGGTGGTCACACGAACCAGACGTTCAGGGTCTGCAAGGTTGATCAGACTTAACTGATAATCACCCGACGGGGTTATTTCCAGGGTTTCAAACAACGGCACCCACTCTGGTGCCAACTGATTCTTTTCTTGAAGCCGGGCAGTCGCCTGCCCGATCTGCTGGCCCCACCAATGGCCGTCCAGCGCAAGCAGACTGCTGCCCAACCTGGGGTTGTTCACCAGCGATTGCCCGCGGGCACTGGCAAGACGCTGCCTGCCAGGACGCAAAGGCTCTCCGGGCAAAGCACCAGGCTGCATTAGATTCGCGACCTGTCCCGAGGATGACAAGGACAGCTCAGAGACTCGCCCCCCATCCACCTCAATCAGATCGAAGGTCGGACGCTCCGCGTCGCCATAAGCGGCGTAATGCTCGGCCATTTTGTGGTGCAGGAAGAACCGCTTCAGCGCCAGCCCGAATACCTGTGGGTCTTCAAACTCGAACACGCCAAAATTCGGATCGTAGAAGTGATAGCCGCTGCGCTCACCCTCGATGGTTTTAGCCACCAACATCGCGTGATTATCCGAGTTGAGCATCAGCGTGCTGGTGATGGTTCTTTCTTTGAGGATGGCGACGACCTCATTCAGGTCAGAGCGCTTCAATGTGCTGCCAATGTCATTGATGTCCGCTCCCCGCAACTCCTCCAGCGCTTGCAGGAATACCCTTGAATCGCGCTCCTGGGGCTCAAGAACACCGAGATAAAAACGCTCACGGAGTGTGTCCACCGCAGCCGTATCTTGCGCAATCGAGGCAGCCATCACCAACACCAGTGGATAACAGCGCCCCGCGACCCTGTCGCCCGGCCCCTGGAGCAGCAAATCCTGCGGCGCAAGCCTGGGAGTGGCATGACCGAAACTGTCCACGACAATGTCCATTTGCTCGAAGATCCGGTCACGGTACTCAAGCTTCGCAAGGTGCTCGATCCTGGCCGCCGCCTGCCCCCATTGACGCAAGGTCAATGGCTTCGCCAGTGCGTCTTTCTTGAGTGCCAGGGCATTTTCGGTAAGCGCTGGCGGCGATTCGAAAGAGCTGGCCAGACCCGCGACGAACGTCGGTGCCTGATGTTTGTAAAGCTCGCGCTCGATCGCTGCGTAGCGACTCGACACACCCAGTTCGGAAGCACTATTGACCAGGTTTTCAAGGTTGCTGGAGAGCGCGTCGAAACCTGGTTTATCCAATGTTGTTGCGCCCAGTAGCGCTCCGAGCAATAGACGTTGCAGCGGGCTCAATTGCGCTACGTGAAACGTCCCGTCGGCGATCCGGCCCAATACTTGATCAAGCGACAGGTTTCGAGTCGACGGTCCGGAGAACGACTCGGGGGGCAAGGATTCAGCGGGCTGAGCGATGATTGACTGACGATCATCAAAGCTCAGTGGCAGAGTCTTCTCGAAGTTCACAGGCCCAGTGAGGGACTGACCCATTGCGGCCAGGAATGGCTCACCGAGGTCATCGGCCAGACGTTGTAAAATATCGGTCGACACTACATGGCGTCCCTCGATCACCGGCCAGCCTTCGTCGAAATCGATGGTCTGGCCTTTGAGCAGTTGCGCCATATCGCCGCTGTAACGAGCCTTCAATTTGCCGTCACGCCACCTCGCCTGCTCCGACTTGAGCCAGTCATCGATGTCTGAAGCATTCTCTTGCCAAGAGTGATCATTCTCCTCTTCGGTCTGAGCGTTGAACCCTTGCGTAAGCGTCGCCAACTCACGCCAGGCTTCAGCGCCCCTGGGCGTGAAATGCGCCCTCTCATAGGCGGTCATGCCATCACGCATCGCAGCAGGCCCGGTCATATAGATCGAAGCCCCTGCGCCCGGGCGAATACCATCACTGAAGTAGTCGGCTATTGCACTGGCAAGTGATACTGCGCGAAAGGCATCTTCAACCGGTAACTCGTCGAACCGCCCAATCTTCTGTTCCACCACTTCGTTGGCAATTTCACTGATGTTCAAGTGGTCATGCAGTGCGATTCCTTTTTTCGAGGCCTCAAGTACAACCGCATCGAAAACGTCATAGTTGAATCTGAAACGCTGCATGATTGACGTGAGCATCGCCGAGCCCGGATGCGCCAGCAGGAAGGCATTAGCCAGGGTGCCTTGTACGCGAGCAGCGCGCAGGCCGTCAGGGTGAACACCACGATCAGTGGGCACCATGAACACATCCGTCAGCGAAGGCTTGCTTCTGGCGAAACCGTCCAACGCCTCCCGGTGCTCTTCGGGGATACGTTCAAAGTAGCTCTGATACTTCGAACGTTGCGCCTGGCGGCCCGGCATCCACTGAGGGTTATGATCGAGGATCAACTGCAAAGCGCCGTGACGCGCATCCGCGCCAAGCGTGTCTGTTTCTATTCCGCCCAGCTTTTTTTCCAGCGGTGGCAAAAAATCGACATCGGCGTACACGCCACCTTCACTGCTCAATGCTTGAAAGCGAACGATATCGGATGCCGCCGCAAGATTTCCACGGAACGCAATCTCACGCTCATAAATGTCCATCAACGGCAGTGCGGAAGTCGCATTGTTGATATCACGCAACACCAGTTGACCGTCAGCGAGGCCGGTAATGCTGCGAAGGTTCTTGTCCCTCAATACTTCAAGGGCAACTTTGTCCTGACCATACCCACGCACCAGAAGATCTATTCGTGCATCGTCTGCGCTCAGCCCGTTTTGTTTTGCCTGATTGATATGCGCGAACATCTGGCTCTTTAATGCCAATGCCCGCGCCTCATACAGGTCCGCGAGTTGATCGCCGGTGATCAACCCGTCACCACCCGAAATCATACCGTCAGCTTTCGCCGCTTCGACGATCAGCCGATTAGTCTCGTGAGCCAGAAGAGCATCGCTGTCGTACCAGATCTTCAGCGTATGACCCTGATTGGCCATCACCTGTTTCCAGATGTTGATGTAATCATGCTGAATGTCGCCGAGGCCGCCACCCAGCCAGACGAAATGAAGGTTTTTGGGCACGTCGTTGGCGACACCCCGCAACTGATCGATACCAAAGGACAGACGAGTCTCAAAACCATCAAGTCTCTTGCAGATCTCGGTCAGACCAAGAGCCTGATCTGGCGGTGGATTTGTGACAGGCCCCAACTTTGCATCGCGTCGCGGGCGACTCGTTATCTCTGCGAAAGCCCGGACAGATTGCCTGAGTAAATTCAGAGGCTCGCGCAATCCTGGCGAATCCAGTAAACCAATACAGCCAACGTAATATCGGAACACTGCGTCATACTCATCCGTCCCCTTGAAGGCTTTTAACGCCTGCTCAAGATCAACACGTTTAAAAAGATCAACGAATTCAACATAAGTATCCGCGCGCGAGACTTCAGACTCACTCATAAACAATACTTCCATTTATTGCATTTCAAGATGAACACTGAACACCGGCCCGATGAAAGACACGAGAGCCCCTCAATATCGATCCAGTCTCGGTGCCCCGGGCTTATAGATTTTCAGCCGGTTGATGGGGTTGTTTGTGTATGCGCTGGCGGCGCAGATCATTTTTACCGGGGGCAAAGACTATTGGGCGCCGTAGCTCCCAGCGAAGTTGTCGCAACAAAAAACAAGGCCTTATCGTTAAAACACAAGGCCTTGTCATTTTTTGATCAACCCCAGTGACTCAGTACTTCAGTTTCTGCACGAAAAGCTTGCCTGAGTAAGCGTCAATCTTCTCGTGAACCCGTGCACGATAGTTTTCAAATACCTCCCGATTGAAAGCAAAAACACCGCCATCCGGGATAATGAGCACTTCTTTGTCGAATTCACTCCAGTAAAAGAAGTCATCTTCAAACACCGTGGTGCTATAGCGCAAACCGTAAAGACAGACAACGACGTCACCGGAATCAAGGCGCTCGCAGGGTGCACACTTAAGAATGCCCGAACCACCCYGTGCGATGTTGCCGCGAAAGAAATTCCAGGCAAACTCATCCAGCTTCAAGGCCCTGTAGGTGTCCTCAATTAACCGACCTAAACGCTCTGACCCCAAGTGGCCGATTATCGTATGGCTGATGCTCAACAGTTGATTGACATTCGACACCCTCAACGGCTCAGAGGGGACGATTGCCCTCAGTGTGAAACCCGCCTTTAACAATCTACCCTGATAATAATCAAACCAGGTTTTCTTCGACACTTGCCCCGGGTATTTATCATTTGCCGCGAGTTCCGCATACAGCAAACAGTCCTGTATGTCCTGTTGATCCTGCGGGCATACTTCGGACACAAAGGACACTAAGCAGCCACCCACTACGACAGCATCAGCAAGCTCTGACATATTGAACACCTTGTTCATCGACGCTAAAAACAAACACGCGACTGAAAATTCTGACAGCCTTACGACTCTGTAATCTTTTTAAACAGGTCATCCGCAAACTGATCAATGTAGCTATACACCTGTTGACGCTTTCGATCGAATGCGCGCTTATTGAATTTGCGAACACCCGCCGCCTGAAAAAGATGAACCCCCTCCGTCTTGAAAGTAAAAAACAGAAAATCGCCATCGTAGTCCTTACTGAACACATCCAGGCCGCCCATGACCATCGCCATGCCACCACCAGGAGTAACGATACAAGGAACTGCTTTGAAGCTGACAACCGAACTTTCCTTGCTTCCGACGTCCACGATCTTCAGTGCTGCTTTATCGCCCTTGAGCTTGTCAAAACCCGCCGCTACCAGGCTCAACACATTCCCAGAGCCTGCGCTGATTACGGTCTCAAGCACTTGCAACAGTGCATCGTTCATCGTCAGCGTCAGCTTTTTGGAGTCATACTTCTTATACGTGTAGCTTTCCGTGACCCAGCCAATCGCCGACAAGGCTTCGTTATATGCCATGTATCGCTGCTCTCTCGATGTTTCTGCAGGCAACTTTCTGACAACAGCCTCGGCAAAGGCCTGACTATCCAGAGCATCCTGTTTATCATCTTCGCCAAGCTGCTGATCAAATACCACAAGGGACGGACCGACGACCGACGCATCAATTTTCTCCGCGGTGAGGTTCGCCAGAGTACCACTGCTCCTCGCAAGCATTTTGAGTCGGGGGCGCGCGAAAACCTCAACTAACTGAGCTTCAATTCCCTCAAAGTATTTATCCTGCACGGCCTCATCGAAAGGGAGACCCTCAACAACATTGATTATTTCGTTCTTCATATACATCGTCCTTAGTCATTAACCACCGCTCCATGCGGTAGAAACAAAACTAAGACAGCCAACCGCAACCGTCAAACTTATTAAAAAAATAACCTATGCCAATAGTTTCCAGCCCCAAAATATTTCCAACTGCCCGCCACACCCTGAACACAAAAAAAACGCCACTTATTGGCGGCGTTAGTTTCAAAGCTAATTATTATTAGAACGCAAGCGACCTCGAGGTGAAGTCGCCGTTATTCAGGAGACTGGCTTGGTTGGATACCAACGCGGTGTATAAACCCACTCCCCCCCCTCAGCACGCGAAAACACGCAAGTGGTGGATGAACCGATCAGCACCATGGTGCGCATATCGACCTGATCGGGGGTCAATTGCCCAAGTGTGGTAACACGTAGCGTCTGCCCCGGACGCCCAATGTCCCGCCCCAGTACCACCGGGGTTTCGGGCGTGCGGTGCTGGGCGACGATTTCCAGCGCACGGCCCAATTGCCATGGCCGCGAACGCGAGATCGGGTTGTAGAAGGCCAGGGCCAGGTCAGCCTCTGCCGCCAGGTCCAGACGCTTCTCGATGATCGTCCAGGGTTTCAGGTTGTCCGACAGCGACATCACGCAGAAGTCATGCCCCAACGGTGCGCCCGCTTGAGCGGCGGTCGCCAATGAAGCGGAGACACCCGGCAGGATCTCCAGATCGACGCTGTGCCAGCTCGTATCGGTAGATTCGTGCAGCGCTTCGAGCACCGCCGCTGCCATGGCAAATACGCCTGGATCGCCAGATGAGACGACCACCACTGAACGACCTTGGGCGGCCAGTTCGAATGCGTGGCGCGCGCGCTGCATCTCCTCGCGGTTGTCGGTGCAGTGCAACACTTGATCGGCACGGAACGGCCCGGCCATGCGCACGTAGGTTTCATAGCCGAGCACGTCGTTGGCACGAGTCAGTTCCGCCTTGACCGCCGGCACCATCAGTTCGGCAGCGCCAGGCCCCAGACCGATGACCGCCAAACGGCCACGAGCACGACCAATCTGCAACGGGTCAAGCGGTTGCTCAGCCATCGCGATGGTGACTCCGTTAACGTCACAGACGCTGACCGGCTCCGCGAGCGCATTGTGCACCAGTTCACCGAGACTCCCGGCAGCCGCCGCAAAACGCAGTGGCACACCCAGTTCCAGCGCCGCTTCGCGCAGTGCCGGGCTGGCCATCTGCAGATCGCTGGCCAACAGGCATGCGACCGATTGCACAGCAATTTTCGCCTGATGCAAGGCATCGCGTACCGCGTTCGGCAGATCTGCAACATCGGCGCTCACCGCAACCAGAACGTTTTGCGGGTAAATCCGTAATTCATTGGCCGCAGGTGCGCGTTCGGCGCTACCAATATGAATCGCCAGATGCGCCTGCGGATCCTGCGGCAACTGCGCCTGCGCCAGCCACGGGGCGGCGCCTTCGATACGCACGCTCTCACCGGCCAGCAAGTCCGAAACAAAGCGCTTGCCCAATTCCAGATCACCCAACGCATAGCCACTCGGCGGGTTGAGCAAGCAGGTGCCGAAGCGCAACTCACCGCTGGTGGTAATGGCAGCCGCCACACCCAGCCCATCGGCAATCTCGCGGGCCAGCACATTCACCCCGCCCAGCCCTCCGAGCAACGGCACGACCGCGCTACCATCTTCAGCGACGGCCAGCACCGGCGGCTCTGCGCCTTTTTCCAGGAGCAATGGCGCCAGTGTGCGAATGACGATGCCGGCAGCACACAAGGCAATGATCGGTGTGTCCTGTTGATAGAGCTGGCGCAGCGTCGCGCCAAATTCGTGATAAACGCGGTCCGCGCCGTCGACCCGTTCGGCCAGGCCGTGGATCAGGGCGCCAGGGTACAGCTGTTGGATTTTGCGCGCGGTCGCGAGGCTGCCATTACCCAGAATGACAATCGCCGGAACTGGACGAGTCATCAGCCTTGCCACCTTTCGCCGGGAACGATGATCAAGGAAAAATACGGCGAGGACATCGGCTCGACCTGATCCAGCGGCACAATCTTCTGATTGGCCATGGTGGCGCGCTCAACGTACAGCGCACGCTCTGCCAGACCGAGTTCCTCCAGCACCTGACGCACCTTGGGAAAGTTGCGCCCCAACTTCATCACCACCGCCGCGTCGGCATCGGCCAAACGACGCTTGAGTTCTTCGTGCGGTAGCACCCCGGACAACACCGACAGGCTTTGATTGCGATACACCAGCGGCGCACCCAGCACCGAAGCGCCGCCAAGCATCGAGCAGACGCCCGGCACCACTTCAGCCTCGTAACGTTCGGCCAGACGGTCATGCAGGTACATATAAGAGCCGTAGAAGAACGGATCACCTTCACAAATCACCGCCACGTCACGCCCGGCATCCAGATGCACTGCCAGCTGTTCCCCGGCGGCATCATAGAAATCGCTGATCACTTGCTCATAGGAAAGCGGTGGCGCCAAGGCCTCGGTGGTCACCGGGTAGACCAGTGGCAGCAGGGTCTGCGCGTCCTGCAAATGCGCTTCGATGATGCCGAACGCATTGCCTTTTTTGCCCTTGGCGACGAAGTACGCCACCACCGGCGACTCGCGCAACAGGCGTAAGGCTTTGACGGTGATCAGTTCCGGATCACCAGGCCCCACGCCAAGGCCGATCAAACGTCCAGGTTGCTGCATCATTCAATCTCCGTGGCGAGGGCATTGACCGCAGCGGCGGCCATGGCGCTACCACCCAACCGGCCCTGCATGATCACAAACGGCACGCCACGGCTGTCCGCCGCCAGCATCGCCTTGGACTCGGCGGCACCGACGAAGCCCACCGGGAAGCCAAGAATCAGCGCCGGTTTTGGCGCGCCGGCATCGAGCATTTCCAGCAAGTAGAACAACGCGGTCGGGGCATTGCCGATCACCACCACGCTGCCTTCCAGGTGCGGACGCCACAGCTCCAGCGCCGCTGCCGAACGGGTGTTGCCGAGTTCGCGGGCCAGTTCCGGAACGCTCTCGTCACGCAGGGTGCAAATCACCGGATTGTTCGCCGGCAACCGCGCGCGGGTCACGCCTTCGGAGACCATCCGCGCATCACACAGAATCGGCGCACCGGCGGCCAGCGCATCGCGTCCGGCCTTGCCGGCGCCTTCGGAAAATTGCAGACCGTCGATTGCCTCGACCATGCCGCAGGCGTGAATCACCCGCACCGCGAGTTTTTCCAGATCGGCCGGGATCCGGTCGAGGTTGGCCTCGGCGCGAATGATCGCGAAGGAGTTGCGATAGATCTCCTGACCGTCGCGGATGTAATCAAGCATCAAGGGGACTCCGTGGGCGGGCATCAAGCGCTGCGCCGGCCTCTTCAATAGTGAGGTTGCATGCTTGCAGGGCGCCGAAACCCGGCTGCCCTGCATCGCGAAAATAGAGGTCGTAATGACCGGAGCTGACCGCCAGCAAGGTGACCGGTGCGATATGCGCGGAGGCACAGGAGCGCGGGCAGCCGGACAGGTGAACGTGAACTCGGTCGCCACGACTTTGCAGCTGTGTGGACAATTGCAGGGCATCACCCTTTGTCTCTGCCAGACCTTTGCCGCACCCGGCGGATCCGGTGCACGCCACCAGATGCGCCAACGCCTGATCGGCACTCACCAGAAAGCCCAACGCCTGCAATCGCTCACTGAGCACCGGGGCATCCTGCGGGCGAATGTTCGGCAGCAGCAGGCTTTGCCAGGGGGTCAAACGCAAGCTGCCGTCACCGAACGCCTCGGCCAGGTGCGCCGCACCTTTGAGCATCGAAGCATCCAGCCGCCCCAGAGGCGGGACAGCGCCCACATAGACCAAGCCTTCCTGGCGCTGTGGATAAGTACCGATGTGCAGCCCTGGGCGCGACTCGGGACGTTGCCAATCACTGATCGGGGTCAGCGGCACCCGTTCGGCCAAGGCCTGCACTACCGATGCCAGCGAACGCTCGGCCAGTACGTGCCGCATGCGGGTCTGATCCGGCCGCGCCAGATCGAGAAACAGCTCCAGCACCGCCACCACCAAGGCGTGACCGTCATTGCGCAACACCGCCCCTGCCGGTGTATCCGTGGGGCAACCCGCCAGACCGAACGCCAGCCATTGCTCGCCATTACGTTCAACGGCGCTCAACCAGAGGTCATGAGGATGTTCGAGCATCGCCAGCGCCTCACCGCCATCCAGTTGCACGGCAAACTTGGCCGACAGCTGGTGGAAACGCTCATGACTTTGCAAGGTGGCGAGGATCTGCTCGGCCAGCGGACGAGTATCGAACAGCATGTGCCGATCGATGCCGGCCCCCGGGCTGAGCATCAGGTTGCGCACATCATCGCCAGCAGCCGTCTTGGGGCCCAATCCGGCGGCCAGCAGGCTGTCGATCAAGGGCCGGTGCTCGCTACCAATTCCACGAATTTGCAGATTGGCGCGGTTGGTCGCCTCAATCACTCCACCGGCATAACGCTCGGCGGCATCGGCCACAGCCATAGCCTGGGCAGCGCTGATCGACCCGCCATTCAACTTGATCCGGCAAATGCCGCCGTCCGATGCCTGGACGATACGCAGCAACCCCGGACAGGCCGAGGGGCGTAAGGCGGTGTGCATCTGACGTTCGTTCAAGGGGGCGACCGGCTAAGAGGTAGAAGCACTTCGCGAGCGAAGGCGCGGTATTATGCCTGCTTTGTCTGACGGCATGAAAAGCCTGCCCGTCGGAACACCCGGTTTGAGGAATATAAATGGCCCCTTGGCTGACAGTAGTGGGAATCGGTGAAGACGGCTTCAACGGCCTGGGCAAGAATGCTCGGCGCGCGCTGCTGGGCGCTTCGCGGATTTTCGGCGGCCAACGGCAACTGGATCTGCTGCCCGTGTGCATTCGTGGCGAACGACAGCTCTGGCCAAGTCCGTTTTCCCTTGAGCCGGTACTGGCGCAACGCGGTGAGCCGGTCTGTGTACTGGCCAGTGGCGATCCGATGCTGTTCGGCGTGGGCGCCAGCCTGACGCGGCAAGTTCCGAACGATGAGATGCTGATCCTGCCCGCGCCGTCCTCCTGCTCTCTCGCTGCGGCCCGGATGGGCTGGCCATTGCAAGAAGTCGTCACGCTGTCGGTGGTTGCCCGGCCAATCGCAGCGCTGAACGCCCAGCTGTTCAGCGGCGTTCGTTTACTGGTGTTGAGCAATGACCGACACAGCCCCGCCGCGATTGCCGCGCTGCTGCGCGAATGCGGTTTCGGGCCGAGCCGGATGACCGTGCTGGAACACCTGGGCGGCGCGAGCGAACGACGCGTCGATGGCATCGCCAGCGACTGGACCGACCCGGTCGTCGCCGACCTCAACCTGATTGCCATCGAGTGCCTCACCGCCCCCGATAGTCCACGCCTATCGCGCCTGGCTGGTTTGCCGGATRCAGCCTTCAAGCACGACGGCCAACTGACCAAACGCGATGTGCGCGCCATCACCCTCGCCCGCCTGGCGCCGGTGCCCGGCGAACTGTTGTGGGACGTCGGCGCCGGCAGCGGCTCGATCGGCATCGAGTGGATGCGTGCACACCCGAGTTGCCGCACGCTGGCCATCGAGGCCGATGCTGGCCGCCAGCAACTGATCGAACACAACCGCGACGCCCTCGGCGTGCCCGGCCTGCAATTGATTCGTGGCAGCGCGCCGCAGGCGTTGGCCGGTCTTGAGCGACCTGACGCTATTTTTATCGGCGGCGGCGTCACCCGCGACGGCGTGCTCGACACCTGTTGGGCGCAGCTCAAACCCGGCGGCCGGCTGGTTGCCAATGCAGTCACCCTGCAAAGCGAGATGACCTTGATGACCTGGCGTGAGAAACACGGTGGCGAGCTGACGCGGATTCATATCGCTCAGGCGCAGCCGCTGGGAGAGTTCGACACCTGGCGCCAGGCGTTGCCGATCACCTTGCTGGACGTGGTTAAACCCTTCGATGCGTGACGAAACCGCCGAACAACCCGCGCCCCTGCGCAGTGGCCTGACCACTGGCAGCTGCGCCACCGCCACCAGCCTCGCCGCCGCGCGCCTGTTGCTCGGCGCGGTGACCAGCGATGCAGTGGAGATTGTGCTGCCCAAAGGCAAACAGGTGCAGATGCGCCTGGAGTTTTGTCGACTGACTGCCGATGGCGCCGAAGCCGGAACCATCAAGGACGCCGGCGACGACCCGGACGTAACCCACGGTGCGTTGCTCTACAGTCAGGTGCGCTTGATTGCCGAACCCGGTATTCGTTTCTGCGCCGGCAAGGGCGTCGGCACCGTCACGCGTCCGGGGCTGGTACTGGGTGTCGGTGAGCCGGCGATCAATCCGGTGCCGCGCAAGATGATCTCCGACCATCTGCTACTGCTCGCGCAAGAATTCAGCTATGGCGGCGGTTTTGAGGTGACGGTCAACGTCGAGAACGGCGAGGCCCTGGCGCTGAAAACCATGAACCCGCGATTGGGCATTCTTGGCGGGTTGTCGATCCTCGGCACCAGCGGCATCGTTCGACCGTTTTCCTGCGCGGCGTACATCGCCTCGATCCACCAGGGCATTGATGTCGCCAAAACCAACGGCTACCTGCACATCGCCGCCTGCACCGGCAACGCCAGCGAAGACACCATGCGCCGGGTCTACGACCTGCCGGAAATCGCCCTGATCGARATGGGCGACTTCGTSGGKGCRGTRCTCAAACATCTGCGCAAAGTGCCTGTGGATAAACTCAGCCTGTGTGGCGGCTTCGGCAAAATCAGCAAACTCGCCGCCGGACATATGGACCTGCACAGTCGCCACTCCAGCATCGACCTGCCGCAACTGGCCGAATGGGCCGCGGACGTTGGTGCTGACGCTGCATTGCAACAAGGCATACGCGAGGCCAACACCAGCCAGCAAGCGCTGGCGATGGCCAGCGCTGCCGGTATCGCTCTCGGCGATGCGGTGTGCCGACACGCGCTGGATTTCGCCCGCAGCGTGGTGCCCAGGCAGGTTCAGGTCGAGGTGTTTGCCATCGATCGCCAGGGTGGCATCGTCGGTCATGCCGGAGATTTTCAATGAAACGTCTATTACTGCTCGGCGGCGTCACCGAAGCCCTGGCGATTGCCCGAACCCTCGGCCCGCAACACATCTACAGCCTGGCGGGCGTAGGTCGGGTGCCGACCGACCTGAACTGTCAGGTGCGGGTCGGTGGCTACGGCGGCGCTGAAGGCCTGACGCAATTCATCAAGGATCAAGGCATCGATCTGTTGCTCGACGCCACCCACCCCTACGCCGCGCAAATCAGCCGGAATGCCGCCACCGCCGCACAACAAAGCGGCATCCCGTGCTGGGCGCTACGCCGTCCGGCGTGGCAAGCGCAGACCGGGGATGACTGGCGCGAAGTCAACGACTGGGCCGAACTGATCGAAGCGTTGAAACCGTTCAAGCGCCCATTGTTTACCTTGGGCCGCGAGCCGCTGCAGCACCTGGATGAAATCCCGCCCGAGCAGTTCTGGACCTTGCGCGCGCTGGAGGTTTATCCCGGCAACGAGCGCTGCGAAGTGATCGGCGCACGTGGACCATTTTTCATCGAAGACGAACGCGCGCTGTTCGAACGCCGGCAGATCGATGTGCTGATCAGCAAAAACAGCGGCAGCAGCGCCACCGAACCCAAGCTTGAAGTGGCCCGCGAACGCGGGGTGCCGGTGCTGATCCTCAAACGGCCAGCGTTGCCGGGGGTTGAGCGGGAGTTTGAAACAGTGGCTGCGGTATTAACTGCACTGTCACTGTCAGACCATTCCTGACACCTCCCCATAAGAGCGAATCGACAGGCAACATTCTCCGAAAGAGCGGTCTGGCCAGACTCAACGGCTCTGCTCTACATTTCCTGAGCTCTCTTAGCGTCCTCACTTCCCCCAAAAGCGCGAACCTGCCCTCACAGGCTGATGACGGTCGTCCCGAGGAAAGTGCTGCTTGCCAACCTGTATCCCAAGGAATACGATCCAGCATGATCGACTTCGAACAGTCTCGACCATTTGCCGATTGGCTTCACTCACTCAGGGACACCATCGGCAAGGCTCGCCTTGTCGCCAGGCTTCGAGCTGCCGAGCATGGGAACTTCGGTGATTGTGAAGCAGTTGGTGAGGCTGTTTATGAAATGCGTGTGCATTACGGCCCCGGCTACAGGATGTACTTCACTCGTAAAGGTGAAGTGGTTTATCTGCTGTTGGCAGGAGGCGATAAGTCGACTCAAAAACGAGACATCAAACGCGCTCAACAAATGGCGCAAAACATCGGTAATGAGGAGTAAATCATGGCCGAACAATTCACCCGTTTCGACGCCGCCGACTTTCTCAAAACCCCTGAGGAAATGGCCGCTTACCTGGATGCCTGCTTTGAAGAAGATGCAGGTGACGGCGCGTTGATACGTGCCGCGCTCAACGACATCGCTCGGGCACAAGGCATGACGCAGGTTGCCCGTGATGCAGGTTTAGGTCGTGAAAGTTTGTACAAGGCACTGGGTAGCACGGGTAATCCAGAATTCACAACTATCATGAAGGTGATGAAGGCCTTGGGTCTCAAGCTCCACGCGACAGCCGCCTGAAATGCGCTGCGACACCACACCGCACGGCGGTTTTTTACTTATCGCCCCCGATCAGGCTAAATACCCGGCTTGATCACCCACCCGACCGGATATGACCCATGTCCCGACAACGGCTAGCATTTGCCTGGATCGCCTGCTTCGCAGTGCTGTTCAATATGCTCGCCATGCCAATGTCCGGCGCGATGGCGCAAGGTGCCAGTCAGTCGCCGGCCGAGCAGTTGTTGTGGGGCAGTTTCTGCTCGTCCAGCGGGACGAAGATGGTGGCGATCTCTCTGGGCAAACTTGAACAAAAAGCCCCTTCAAACGACGATCACTCGAACATGCAGCATTGCTGGTGCTGCTCGGGCTCGGCGCCTCTGGTGGCGTTGCCGGGCCATGTTCCGCAACTCTATTTCGCACGTTTCGAGGCCAATCGAAGCCGACCGGCGCCGCCCCTCGACATCCCGACGCCGCGCCAGCAATGGCCCAGCCTCAATCCCCGAGCCTCTCCTCTAGTCTGATTACCGTCGCAATTGATCTGCGTGTCTAATCGTTCTGGAGAACTGCCATGTTGAAGAAACTCATCGTTCTGGCCGCCTTGCTGCTGCCTGCGTGCTTTGCCAATGCCCATGAATACAAAGCCGGCGAACTGGAAATCGCACACCCTTGGTCGCAAGAGCTACCGCCCAACGCGCCAACGGTTGCCGCCTATTTCGTGATTCACAACAATGGCAAAACCGCCGACCGGCTGCTCAGCGTTGCTTCGCCGATCGCGGGGAAAGCCGAGTTGCACGAGCATGTGATGCAAAACGATTTGATGAAAATGCAGCAAGTGCCGAGCGTCGAGATTCCGGCGGGCGGCGACATCACGTTCGCGCCGATGGCCTGGCACGTGATGCTGCTGGAGCTCAAAGACCGCAGCCTGCTCCGCGACGGCAAGCGCTTCCCGCTGACCCTGCATTTCGAAAAATCCGGCGATGTGACCGTTGAGGTCGCTGTACAGAAACAACCGCCCGTCGGCACCGAAGCGCACATGCACGCCCAGTAATCACAGCCAGAATAACCTGTGAACGCACGGCGCTCGCTCAGCGTCAGGCGATCAGTGCCGCGTAACACCTCATTGAAGGTTGCACGCGGTAGCTGGATCAGCCTGTTCGCCATGTTGATGATCTTTATCGGCCCACTGATTTCTCAGTCGATGCCGATGGATCAACGCATGCCGATGCCTATGAACATGTCGATGGACATGAGCATGGACATGTCGGCGAACGCCCACGCCGAGCAAAACGCGCAAGCGGCTGCCGAACACTGCGCCCCCAAACCCGATCATCATGCGCTCTGGGAAAAGTGCGGCTATTGCAGCCTGCTCTTCAACTGCCCCGCGCTGCCCGGCAGCCTGTCGTTCGCTGCCTTCGACACACCTTCCGCCCACAGTTTCATCAGCCCTTCCCCCCGCCTGGGCCATGCCCGGCAAACCGTCTTCCCCGGCGCCCGCACCCGCGCCCCGCCCATCGTCGCGTAAACACCCACCACTACTCATACGGCCGACTGTAGAGAACGACAGCCGCAGGCTGCTGGCCGTGTTGTTGACGACTGATTGATGGAACCTTTATGTCCAGGTTTTCTGCTGACACACGCTTGAGCGCTGCTCAGGCATTTTTCGCCCTGAACGCGCCACGCGCCCGTTTCAAACAGGCCACTGCCATTCTGTGCGGCGCCCTGCTTTCCCCGTTGGCCAGCGCGGCCGAGCAACCGTCAGACCACAGCCAGCACACTGAAGAGCTGAGCCCGACGGTCATCACTGCTATCGCCCCAAGTTCGCCACTGACCATCGTCACCAACCCCAAAGACCCGCGCCAACCGGTGCCGGCCAGCGATGGCGGCGATTACCTGAAGACCATTCCCGGCTTCGCACTGGTTCGCAATGGCGGCACCAACGGCGATCCGGTGCTACGCGGCATGTTCGGTTCAAGGCTGAACATACTCACCAACGGCGGCATGATTCTCGGTGCCTGCCCAGGCCGCATGGACGCCCCGACCTCCTACATCTCACCGGAAACCTACGACAAGCTGACCGTGATCAAAGGCCCGCAAACCGTACTTTGGGGACCTGGCGCCTCTGCCGGCACCATCCTGTTCGACCGCGAGCCGGAAAGCTTCGGCGAGCTGGGCACCCGGGTGAACGCCAGCCTACTGGCGGGCTCCAACGGGCGTTTCGACAAGCTCGTCGACGCCGCTGCCGGTGGCCCACAGGGTTACATCCGGGTGATCGGCAACACGGCGCACGCCGACGATTACCGCGACGGCAACAACGACACCGTGCCGTCACGCTACGACAAATGGAACGGCGATGTCGCCGTGGGCTGGACGCCGGATACCGACACGCTGCTGGAATTGACCGCCGGCAAGGGCGACGGCGAGGCACGTTCGGCCGGGCGCGGCATGGACGGTTCGCAGTTCAAGCGCGAAAGCCTCGGCCTGCGTTTCGAGAAATCGAACCTCGGCGAAGTGCTGGATAAAGTCGAAGCGCAGGTCTACTACAACTACGCCGACCACGTGATGGACAACTACACCCTGCGCACGCCATCCGGTACCGGGATGATGGCCGGCCCGATGGCCTCCAACGTCGACCGCCGCACCCTCGGTGCACGGATCAAGGCCACCTGGCGCTGGGCCGATGTGCAGTTGATCAGCGGCATCGATGCGCAAACCAACGAACACCGTCAGCGCGCCGCCATGGGCATCGACACCTATAAGGACGTGCCACGCAACAAGGATGCGGACTTCCATAATTATGGCGTTTTCAGTGAGCTGACCTGGTACGCCGCCGACCGTGATCGTTTGATCAGCGGAGCACGACTGGACCGTGCCTCGGCCAAGGATTTTCGCCAGACCATTGGCTCCGGGATGATGAGCCGACCCAACCCGACCGCCGACAAGAGCCGCGCCGATACCTTGCCGAGCGGCTTCGTACGCTATGAACATGACCTGGCGGACAGCCCGACCACGCTCTACGCCGGTCTCGGCCACGCCGAACGTTTCCCCGATTACTGGGAGCTGTTCTCGCCAAAATCCGGCCCTGCCGGTTCGCTCAACGCCTTCGACTCGATCAAGCCCGAGAAAACCACCCAGCTCGATGTCGGCCTGCAATACAAAACCCAGGACCTCGAAGCCTGGGCCTCGGGTTACGTCGGCGAAGTACACGACTACATCCTGTTCGATTACACCCCCGGCATGATGGGCACGACCTCTCGGGCCGAGAACATCAACGCGCGCATCATGGGCGGTGAACTCGGCGCAGCCTACAACCTCACCTCCCATTGGAAAGCCGATGCGACCCTGGCCTACGCCTGGGGCAAAGACACCACCCACGACACGGCACTGCCGCAAATGCCGCCGCTGGATGCACGTTTCGGCCTGACCTACAGCGAAGACAACTGGAGCGCGGGCGCCTTGTGGCGAGTGGTCGCGGCGCAGAACCGCATCGAACAGAACAAGGGCAACGTGGTCGGCAAAGACTATGACAAGAGCCCGGGTTTCGGAGTGTTCTCGCTCAACGGCGCCTATCGGATCGACAAGCACTGGAAGGTCAGTACCGGCGTCGACAACCTGTTTGGCAAGGCCTACGCCGAGCACTTGAACCTGGCCGGCAACGCCGGGTTCGGCTACCCGGCCAATGACCCGCAAGCGATCAACGAACCAGGGCGCACGTTCTGGACCAAGGTCGATATGAGCTTCTAAAGGCATCGCGAGCAGGCTCGCTCCCACAGGATCGGTGCTGGACCTGTGGGAGCAGTCGGTCGACGCTCGAATGCTCGCGATCGGTTGCGCAGCAACCGCAAACAAACAACAAAGATCCACGCCAAGCGGAGCACCTGATGAAACAACCCAAACCGAATTTCTACAACCTGGCCTGGCGCTGGCATTTTTATGCCGGGCTGTTCGTTGCGCCATTCATGGTGATGCTGGCCTTGACCGGCATCGTTTACCTGTTCAAACCGCAACTCGACCCACTGATGTACGGCAGCCTGCTCAATGTGCCGGCCGGCCATCACACCGTCAGTGCCGATGAGTTGCTGCGCCGTGTCAAAGAGGCTTATCCACAGGGCCAGATCAAGCAGTACCTGCCACCAGTCAATGCCGAGCGCAGTGCGCAGTTTGTCGTTATAAATGCCGGCAGCGAGCTCAACGTCTTCATCGATCCGTATCACGCCGATATCCTCGGTGAGCAGGACGCGAAGAGAAACCTGCAAGCCATCGCCCGGGCCATTCACGGTGAGTTGATGATCGGCACCGTCGGTGATCGGCTGGTCGAACTCGCGGCTGGCTGGGGCGTCGTGCTGGTGGTGTCGGGGATGTTCCTGTGGTGGCCACGCGGGCGAACCGGTGCGGGGATCGTGTGGCCGCGATTCAGCACTCGCGGACGTGTGCTCTGGCGTGATCTGCACGCCGTGACCGGGTTCTGGGGCGCGGCGTTTCTGCTGGTGATGCTGCTCAGCGGCATGACCTGGACCGGTTTCTGGGGCAAGCAATACGCTGAAGTCTGGAACCGCTTCCCGGCAGCCATGTGGAATAACGTACCGAAATCCGACCAAGAGGCCCGCAGCCTCAACACCGCAACCCGCCAGACCGTGCCCTGGGCCATGGAAAACACGCCGATGCCGATGTCCGGCGACCACGCCGAACACATGGCGCACAACGGTGGCAGCAGCGCCCCGGCGGCGCCGACCATCAGCCTGCAAGACGTGCAGGACATTGCCGTTCAACGCAACATCGAACCGGGTTACAGCATCACCTTCCCGACCACCGCCAGCGGCGTGTTCACCATCGCCGTGTTCGCCGACGACCCACGCAACGACGCCACCCTGCATGTCGACCAGTACAGCGGTGAAGTGCTGGCCGACGTGCGCTGGCAGCATTACGGCAACGTCGCCCGCGCCACGGAGATGGGCGTGATGCTGCATGAAGGCAAGCTGTTCGGACCATTCAACCAGATCGTCGTGTTGCTGATCTGCCTGATGATCCTGCTCAGCGCCGTCAGCGGTGTAGTGATCTGGTGGAAGCGCCGCCCACAAGGAAAACTCGGCGTTCCACCGTTGCGGCATGACCTGCCGACCTGGAAAACCGGGGTGGTGATCATCCTCGCATTGGCGGTGATATTCCCGTTGGTGGGCGCTTCGCTGATCGTGGTGTGGCTGCTGGACCGCGTGCTCTTGTCGCGCTTGAACCACCAGCCTGAATCGGCCTCATCTTCATCCTGAAGACAGCGAGATGCCTATAGCAGCGCGGTTGACCTTACAATGTCGGCCCGCTGCGAACACCCGCCGAACGAGCATGCAATGACCTCGCTGAACCTCACTCATCTCGCCTGGACACCGCTGGGCCATGGCCACTGTCATCACCAGTTCCAGCTGCGTGAGGCCAGCCTGTACGTGGCGGCCGGTGAGTTCGTCGGCTTGATCGGGCCCAACGGCAGCGGCAAGACCAGCCTGTTGCGCTGTGCCTACCGGTTCAGCAAACCGGAATCCGGTGAGGTGCATCTGGCCCATCACAACGTCTGGAAGCAGTCGTCGCGCTGGTGTGCGCAACGCATTGCGGTGGTATTGCAGGAGTTCCCCGATGCCTTCGGCCTGACCGTCGAGGAAGTGGTCGCCATGGGCCGCACACCACACAAAGGCCTGTTTGATGGCGATACGCTGGAAGACCGTCGAATTGCTGAACAGGCACTGGAATCGGTGGGCCTCAAAGGCTTCGAAGATCACGCCTTCGCCACGCTGTCGGGCGGCGAAAAACAACGCGTCATACTCGCCCGCGCCCTGGCTCAGCAACCGCAATTGCTGATCCTCGACGAACCGACCAACCACCTCGATCCACGCTATCAGCTCGAACTGCTGCAACTGGTCAAGCGCTTGCAGATCGGCACCCTGGCGAGCATCCACGACCTCAACCTGGCCGCGGCCTTCTGCGATCGGCTGTACGTGATCAACCACGGACGCATCGTCGCCAGCGGCACGCCAAAACAAGTGCTGACCACCACGTTGCTGCGTGAAGTGTTCGGCGTCGAAGCGCTGATCGATGAACACCCGCTCTCCGGCTACCCCCGAATTACCTGGATAACCCAACATGACTTTGCGCACCCTGCTCCGCTCCAGCCTGTCCATCGCCCTGCTGCTGGGCAGCGCCCAGGCATTCGCCGAAGCGACCCGCTACCCGTTGACGATTCAGAGCTGCAACCGTGAAGTGACGTTCAAGGAGGCGCCAAAACATGCCCTCAGTCACGACATCAACATGACCCAGATGATGCTCGCCCTCGGCCTCAAACCCCGGATGGTCGGCTACAGCGGCATCAGTGGCTGGAAAGCCGTGACCCCCGAGATGCAGAACATTCTCGACGGCCTGCCGGAACTCGCCGCCAAGTACCCATCGGTGGAAACCCTGCTCAACGCCAACGTCGATTTCTTCTTCGCCGGTTGGGATTACGGCATGCGCATTGGTGGCGACCTGACCCCGCAAACCCTCGGGCCGCTGGGGATCAACGTCTATGAACTGAGCGAGTCGTGCACCTTCGTAATGAAGCGCTCGGCGGCCAGCCTGGACGACACCTACAACGACCTGCGCAACCTCGGCAAGATCTTCGACGTACAGGATCGCGCCAACCGTTTGATCAGCGACATGCAGGCGCAAGTGGCGGAGGTTCGCAAAAACCTGCCGAGTGAAAAACCGCGGGTGTTCCTCTACGACAGCGGCGAAGACCGGGCCATGACCTCGGGCCGCCTGGGGATGCCGCAAGCGCTGATCGACGCCGCCGGCGGGCGCAATATTCTCGACGATGTCGACGCGAGCTGGACCCGGGTCAACTGGGAAAACGTGGTTGAGCGCAACCCGCAGGTGATCGTGATCGTCGACTACGGCGAAGTCAGCGCCGAGCAAAAGGAACAATTTCTGCTGAACAACAAGGCCCTGCAATCGGTAGACGCGATCAAGAACCAGCGCTTCATCGTCATCCCTTACGTGCAAGCCACACCGGGGATCGACAACGTGCTGGCGGTTGAAACACTGGCCAAGGGTTTTCACGGCGAATGATCAATCGTCGTTATGCCTTGTTGCTGGTTGCCCTCGGTGCGCTGTTGCTGGTGTCTTGTGTGGTGTCGCTGGGCTTTGGTGCAGCAAGGGTGCCGGTGGACGTGGTCTGGCGGATTCTGCTGCATCAGGCATTCGGGATTGGCGAGGTGAACTGGAGTGCCGGCCAGGAGCATATCGTCTGGCTGATCCGCGTACCGCGCATGCTGCTCGGCGCGCTGGTGGGCGCCGGGCTGGCGCTGATCGGCGCGGTGCTGCAAGCCGTCACGCGCAATCCGTTGGCCGATCCGCACTTGCTCGGAGTGACCTCCGGCGCGACCCTTGGCGCGGTAATCGTGGTGCTGCATGTGGGCGAGATCGTCGGCCTGCTGACCTTGCCGATTGCTGCATTCATCGGTGCGCTGTCGAGCATGCTGCTCGTCCTGGCGATCGCCAACCGCAATGGTCGGCTGGACAGCGATCGGCTGCTGCTGTGCGGGGTGGCAGTGTCGTTCGTGATGATGGCGGTCGCCAACTTGCTGCTGTTTCTCGGCGACCACCGCGCCAGTTCTGCGGTGATGTTCTGGATGCTCGGCGGTCTCGGTCTGGCGCGTTGGGAGTTGCTGGCAGTGCCAGCGGCCAGCGTGCTGCTCGGGCTGGTGTTACTGCTGGGCATGGCCCGGCCGCTGAATGCCTTGATGGCTGGCGAGCAAACCGCTGTCACACTCGGCCTGAATGCTCGCACCGTGCGGTTGCGGGTGTTTGTGATTGCGTCGTTGATGACCGGGGTGCTGGTCTCGATCAGCGGCTCCATTGGTTTTGTCGGGCTGATGGTGCCGCACATTGCCCGACGCCTCGTCGGGGCGGAACATCGCAGATTGCTGCCGGTATGCGTGTTGCTCGGCAGTGTGTTTCTGGTGTGGGTCGACGTAGCAGCACGAACTATGATTGCACCGGAAGATCTGCCGATAGGTGTGGCCACCGCCGCCATTGGTGGACTGTTCTTCATCGGCCTGATGCGCCGCCGCTGATCGAGCACCGAACCTGTGGGAGCGAGCCTGCTCGCGATAGCGGTGGATCAGTCAGCATTGATAGCGACTGACACACCGTCATCGTACTCGGCGCCCTAATGTGGCGCACCTTCGCGCACCAGCACACCAGACACGTTCTTTCATGGTGCGCCAGCAAACCATGCAACCGCTCTAATACGACATTTCCCTGCCTTTTTCCGACCGGGCACAGCCCTTGCTAAAGACCCTTCAGTAGTCCGCATCTGCCAACCAAGAAAACTCATAAGTTCATGGAGATCGCACAATGAAGCGTCGCAGTTTGATCAAGGCTTTCACACTATCGGCAAGCATTGCCGCGATGGGTATGACCTGGACTGTCCAGGCCGCCGAGACCATCAAGGTCGGGATTCTGCATTCGTTGTCCGGGACCATGGCGATCTCCGAAACCTCGCTCAAAGACATGGCGCTGATGACCATCGACGAAATCAATGCCAAGGGCGGGGTCAACGGCAAGATGCTTGAACCGGTAGTGGTCGACCCGGCGTCGAACTGGCCACTGTTCGCGGAAAAGGGCCGGCAGTTGCTGACCCAGGACAAGGTCGCGGTGGTGTTCGGCTGCTGGACCTCGGTGTCGCGTAAATCGGTATTGCCGGTGTTCGAAGAGCTCAATGGCCTACTGTTCTACCCGGTGCAGTACGAAGGCGAAGAGATGTCGCCGAACGTCTTCTACACCGGTGCCGCGCCGAACCAGCAGGCGATCCCGGCAGTGGAATACCTGATGAGCGAAGAAGGCGGCAGCGCCAAGCGCTACTTCCTGCTCGGCACCGACTATGTCTACCCGCGCACCACCAACAAGATCCTGCGCTCGTTCCTGCACTCCAAAGGTGTGGCTGACAAGGACATCGAAGAGGTCTACACGCCGTTCGGCCACAGCGACTATCAAACCATCGTCGCCAACATCAAAAAATTCTCGGCGGGCGGCAAGACGGCGGTCATCTCCACGGTCAACGGCGACTCCAACGTGCCGTTCTATAAAGAACTGGCCAACCAGGGCCTGAAAGCCACCGATGTTCCGGTCGTGGCCTTCTCGGTGGGCGAAGAAGAACTGCGCGGCATCGACACCAAACCGCTGGTAGGCAACCTCGCCGCGTGGAACTACTTCGAGTCGGTGGAAAACCCGGTGAACCAGAAGTTCGTCGCCGACTGGAAAGCCTACGCCAAAAAACACAACCTGCCGGGCGCTGACAAAGCGGTAACCAACGACCCGATGGAGGCCACCTACGTCGGCATCCACATGTGGGCGCAGGCCGCCGAAAAAGCCAAGTCCACCGATGTCGACAAGGTCCGTGAAGCGTTGGCCGGCCAGACCTTCGCCGCGCCGTCGGGCTACACCCTGACCATGGACAAGACCAACCACCACCTGCACAAGCCGGTGATGATCGGCGAGATCCAGGCCGACGGTCAGTTMAACGTGGTCTGGCAGACCGAAGGCCCGATCCGCGCGCAGCCGTGGAGCCCGTTCATACCGGGCAACGACAAGAAGCCGGAGTATGCGGTGAAGAGCAACTGAGGCTGATCTGGAATTTCGGGTGGGTTTGAGATCCACCCCTCACCCCAACCCTCTCCCCAAGGGGGAGAGGGGGAAAGGGAGCCGATCTCCATACTTTTCAAAGCCCGAGTTCGCCCCCTACTTGCAGGTCGCAGTTGCTCGGCCAAACACCTCGGTCAGCCCCCTCTCCCCTCTGGGGAGAGGGTTGGGGTGAGGGGTCGATTGAACAGGAACACCGCTAATGCCCACTGCCCTTTCCCGCTTCATACTCGCCATCGCACTGCTGTTGCCGATGGCCGCCCATGCCGGGGACGCCGAAGACTTTGTCGCGGCCAATCCGGTGCAGCAAGCCAAGCTATTGGAAACCTGGGCCGCGCAACCCGACCCGGCACGCATCGAGCTGATCAACGCCCTGCAACAAGGCCAGTTGACCGTCGACGGCGAAGCCAAGACCCTGCGTCTGAACAATCGCCTGCGGGGCTTGATCGACACTGCGTTGGCCAGTCATCAACTGCTCGCCGCTGACACCAAAGTGCGCTTGAGCGCCGCGCAACAACTGCAAAAAAGCGCCAAACCGGCGCAGTTGAAGTTCCTCGACCAGCAACTGGCTGGCGAAAAAGACCCGAGCGTTCACGCCGCCCTGAGTCTGGCGTTGGCCAATCTGCAACTGGTAGACGCCGATCCGGCCGTGCGCCTCGCCGCAGTGCGCCTTCTGGGTGAAACCGGCGACCCGCTGGCCCGCACCCGTCTCGAAGGTTTGCTCCAACCCGGCGTCGAAGCCGACACCACGGTGCACACCGCTGCCGAAACCAGCCTGGCGCAAGTCAAACGCAAACTGCTGTTCGGTGAGCTCCTCGGCCAGGCCTTCAGCGGCATGTCCCTGGGCTCGATCCTGCTGTTGGCGGCCCTCGGTCTGGCGATCACTTTCGGCCTGCTGGGGGTGATCAACATGGCCCACGGCGAGATGCTGATGCTCGGGGCTTACTCGACTTACGTAGTGCAGCTGCTGTTCCAGCGCTTCGCCCCGCAAGCGATCGAGTTCTATCCGCTGATCGCGTTGCCGGTGGCGTTTTTTGTCACCGCCGGCATCGGTATGGCACTGGAGCGCACGGTGATTCGCCACCTCTACGGCCGACCGCTGGAAACCCTGCTCGCCACCTGGGGCATCAGCCTGATGTTGATTCAGCTGGTGCGTCTGTTGTTCGGTGCGCAGAACGTCGAAGTGGCGAACCCGGCCTGGCTCTCGGGCGGGATTCAGGTATTGCCCAATCTGGTGTTGCCGTACAACCGCATCGTGATTATCGCGTTTGCGCTGTTTGTGGTGGTGCTGACCTGGCTGCTGCTGAACAAGACCCGCCTCGGTTTGAACGTGCGCGCAGTCACCCAGAACCGCAACATGGCCGCCTGCTGCGGCGTGCCCACCGGGCGCGTCGACATGCTCGCCTTCGGCCTCGGCTCGGGTATCGCCGGGCTTGGCGGCGTGGCCCTGAGTCAGGTCGGCAACGTCGGCCCGGACCTCGGTCAGAGCTACATCATCGACTCGTTCCTGGTGGTGGTGCTCGGCGGCGTTGGTCAGTTGGCCGGCAGTGTGCTCGCCGCCTTCGGCCTGGGGATTGCCAACAAGATTCTTGAACCGCAAATCGGCGCCGTACTCGGCAAGATCCTGATCCTCGCGTTGATCATTCTGTTCATTCAGAAACGCCCGCAAGGACTCTTCGCACTCAAAGGACGGGTGATCGACTGATGAACCAGCCCCTGATGCTCACGGCCACGCAAAAGGCCGGCCCCAAAGTCACGATAGCGCTGGGCGCGGTGATTCTCGCGCTGTTGCTGGCGCTGCCGCTGCTGTCATTGCTGCCTGCCGACAATGCGTTTCACGTCTCGGCCTACACACTGACGCTGGTCGGCAAGATTCTTTGCTACGCCATCGTCGCCCTGGCCCTGGATCTGGTCTGGGGTTACGCCGGGTTGCTGTCCCTGGGCCATGGTTTGTTCTTTGCCCTTGGTGGTTACGCGATGGGTATGTACCTGATGCGCCAGGCTTCGGGCGATGGCCTGCCGGCGTTCATGACCTTCCTCTCGTGGACCGAACTGCCGTGGTACTGGACCGGCACCAGCAGCTTTATCTGGGCGATGTGCCTGGTGGTGCTGGCGCCGGGTTTGCTGGCGCTGGTGTTCGGCTTCTTCGCCTTCCGTTCGCGGATCAAGGGCGTGTACTTCTCGATCATGACCCAGGYCCTGACCTTCGCCGGGATGCTGCTGTTTTTCCGCAACGAGACCGGGTTTGGCGGCAACAACGGCTTCACCAATTTCCGCACGATTCTCGGCTTCGGCATCACTGAGCCGGGCACACGCGCGGTGCTGTTCGTCACCACGGTGCTGCTGTTGGTCGCCAGTCTGTTCATCGGCTGGTGCTTGGCGCAAAGCAAGTTCGGCCGGGTATTGACCGCCCTGCGCGACGCGGAAAACCGCCTGATGTTCTGCGGCTACGACCCACGCGGTTTCAAGCTGTTTGTCTGGGTCTTGAGCGCCGTGCTGTGCGGTCTGGCCGGTGCGCTGTATGTGCCGCAAGTGGGGATCATCAACCCCAGCGAAATGTCGCCGACCAACTCCATCGAAGCCGCCGTGTGGGTCGCGCTCGGCGGGCGCGGCACGTTGATCGGGCCGCTGCTCGGCGCGGGTGTGGTCAATGGCATGAAGAGCTGGTTCACCGTGGCCTTTCCCGAATACTGGCTGTTCTTCCTCGGCGCGCTGTTCATCGTCGTGACCTTGTACCTGCCCAAAGGCGTGATCGGTTTGCTGAAAAAAAGAGGTGAACAATGAGAATCACACCAACGGCGGAATTCATGCTCGAACCAGTCTTTTTTCCACCGGAGCCTAACAAGGACGCCGGCAGCAGCCGCGAGGCCATCGGCCTGGGGCAACGTGTCGAAAAAGGCCTGAACACCCTCCACGGCACCATCCTCACCCTTGAGGACATCAGCGTCAGTTTCGATGGTTTCAAGGCACTCAACGCCTTGAACCTGTACATCGGTGTCGGCGAACTGCGCTGCATCATCGGCCCCAACGGCGCCGGCAAAACCACGCTGATGGACGTGATCACCGGCAAGACCCGGCCCAGTCACGGCAATGCCTGGTTCGGTGAAACCCTGGACCTGACACGGATGAGTGAAGTGCAGATCGCCCAGTCCGGGATCGGCCGCAAGTTCCAGAAGCCGACGGTGTTCGAAGCCTTGAGCGTGTTTGAAAACCTTGAGCTGGCGCAGAAAACCGACAAGTCGGTGTGGGCCAGCCTGCGGGCTCGTCTGAGTGGCGAACAAAAAGATCGCATCTGCGAGGTGCTGGAGACCATTCGCCTGACCAGCTCGGTCAATCGCCCGGCCGGCCTGCTGTCGCACGGGCAGAAGCAGTTTCTGGAAATCGGCATGTTGCTGATGCAGGACCCGCAACTGCTGCTGCTCGATGAACCGGTGGCGGGCATGACCGACGCCGAAACCGAATTCACCGCCGAGCTGTTCAAAAGCCTGGCCGGCAAGCATTCGCTGATGGTGGTGGAGCACGACATGGGCTTCGTCGGTTCGATTGCCGACCACGTCACGGTGCTGCATCAGGGCAGCGTGCTGGCCGAAGGGTCGCTTGCACAGGTGCAGGACAACGAGCGGGTGATCGAGGTGTATCTCGGCCGATAACGCGATCGGCTTTTTGTGGGAGCGAGCCTGCTCGCGATAGCTGTGCATCTGTCGACATTGATGTTGGATATGCACCCGTCATCGCGAGCAGGCTCGCTCCCACAGGGGTTGTGTGAACTACAAGGGAATTGAACATGCTGCAAGTCGACAAGCTGCACCAGTACTACGGCGGTAGCCACATCCTGCGGGGCCTGAGCTTTGAGGTGAAGGTCGGTGAAGTCACCTGCCTGCTTGGGCGCAACGGCGTCGGCAAGACCACTTTGCTCAAATGCCTGATGGGTCTGTTGCCCGCCAAGGAAGGCGCAGTGAATTGGGAAGGTCAACCGATCACCTCGTTCAAGCCGCATCAACGGGTTCACGCCGGCATCGCTTACGTGCCGCAAGGCCGGGAGATTTTCGGGCGGCTGACGGTGGAAGAAAACCTGCTGATGGGCCTGTCGCGCTTCCCGGGTTCCGAGGCCAAAGAGGTCCCCGCATTCATCTACGAGCTGTTCCCGGTCTTGCTGCAAATGAAGCAACGCCGCGGTGGCGACTTGTCGGGCGGTCAGCAACAACAATTGGCCATCGGTCGCGCACTGGCCAGTCGGCCACGCTTGCTGATCCTCGACGAGCCCACCGAAGGCATTCAGCCGTCGGTGATCAAGGAGATTGGCGCGGTGATCAAAAAGCTCGCATCACGGGGTGACATGGCGATCCTGCTGGTCGAGCAGTTCTACGACTTCGCCGCCGAGCTGGCCGATCAGTACCTGGTGATGTCCCGGGGCGAGATCGTCCAGCAAGGCCGCGGAGAAAATATGGAAGCCGAGGGTGTGCGCGGACTGGTTACGATCTAGTCTGTAGCGTCCTGACGATAATTAAAAATATATGACTGCTCTTGCGCAAACCGCACTGTTCACACCCTGCTGGCACGCCGAGCTGGAGCTCGGCTACGCCCGCTTCGGCGATAGCACGCGCCCGGTCCTGCGTCGCCACAAAGGCCCGCTGCGGGTGCAAAAACACCTGTACGCCGAAGGCCCCGAGGTGTGCCAGCACATCATCGTCCACCCGCCCGGCGGCATTGCCGGTGGTGATCGGCTGGACATCGCGGCCAGTGTCGGTGCCAACGCCTGGGCGCAGTTGACCAGCCCAGGTGCCGCCAAGTGGTATCGCGCTGCCGGGCCAGCCTATCAGCGGCTCGACTTGAACGTCGCCGCCGGTGCCACGCTGGAGTGGCTGCCGCAGGAAACCATCGTGTTCAGCGCCGCCCAGGCTGAGCTCAGCACGTCGATTGAACTGCAAGGTGACGCGCGGCTGTTCTATTGGGACGTGGTGGCGCTGGGTCGCCCGGCCAGCGGCGAACGCTTCGAGCGCGGGCACTTTCAGTCACAGCTGGAAATCCGCCGCGACGGCCAGTTGCTCTGGCACGAACGCCAGCGCATTGTCGGGAATGACGGCTTGCTTGATTCGCCAATAGGGCTGGATGGCCAGCCAGTATTTGCGACGTTGCTGGTGACGGGTGAAATCGACAGCGATTTACTGGAGAAATGCCGCTCGTTGCCCAATGAGGTGCGCGGGGATCTGACCCAGTTGCCGGGGCTGTTAGTCGCCCGTTGCCTGGCCAGTGAAGCATTACTGGCGCGAGGCTGGCTGATTGATTTGTGGAAACTGCTCAGACCGGCCCTGCTCGGCCGCGAAGCAGTCCCCCCCAGAATCTGGAGCACCTGACATGACTGCGCACACGATCCCCGTAGCAGCTGGCGCAGCCTGCGTTCGGCTGCGAAGCAGTCGTGATCTGTCTGACGCGGTCTACCTGACACAACGCATTGGCAGGTTTTACGACTGCTGCGCAGCCGAACGCAGGCTGCGCCAGCTGCTACAGGGATCGAGTCGCTGTTTTTTTTAACTGCCCAATACGGATTTTTAACGATGGACCTGACCCCACGCGAAAAAGACAAGCTGCTGATCTTCACCGCCGGCCTGGTCGCCGAGCGGCGTTTGGCCCGTGGCGTGAAACTCAATTACCCGGAAGCGATGGCCTACATTTCCGCGGCGCTGCTCGAAGGCGCACGCGACGGCCAGACGGTCGCCGAACTGATGCACTACGGCACCACCCTGCTGAACCGCGAGCAAGTGATGGAAGGCATCCCGGAAATGATCCCGGAGATCCAGGTCGAGGCGACCTTTCCCGACGGCACCAAACTGGTCACCGTCCACCAACCCATCGTCTGAGGCTGCGCCATGACTTTTCACATTCGTGATGCCGTATCCGCCGACCTGCCGGCGATCCGCGACATCTACAACGACGCKGTCCTCAATACGACCGCGATCTGGAACGAACAGGCCGTGGACCTCGCCAACCGCCAGGCCTGGTTCAGCACCCGGCAATCCCAGGGCTACCCTGTTCTGGTGATTGTCGACGCCGACAACAGCGTGCTCGGTTATGCCTCATTCGGCGACTGGCGGCCGTTCGACGGTTTCCGTCACACCGTCGAACATTCGGTGTACGTGCGCAGTGATCAGCGCGGCAATGGCCTCGGCCCACAGTTGATGGACGTGCTGATCGAACGCGCCAGGGACTGCGACAAACACGTGATGGTCGCCGCCATCGAAAGCGCTAACGCCGCCTCGATTCGCCTGCACGAGCGGATCGGATTCACCACCACCGGGCACATGCCGCAAGTGGGTACCAAGTTCGGCCGTTGGCTCGACCTGACCTTCATGCAGCTGATCCTCAATCCGGGCGCGGAGCCGCCCGTCGCCAACAAGGAGTGATATGTCATGAACACTGCCCAACTGCGACGCGTGAACACCGAAAGCTTTGCGCACTACCGTCAGGGCTTGATCGATTTGCTGTTTGACGCCGTGCAGCACGGCGCCTCGATCGGCTTCATGGCCGACCTTGATGATGCCCAGGCCCGCGCCTACATCAACAGTGTCCAGGCCGGACTCGAGGACGGCAGTCTGTTGCTGTGGGTAGTGGTTCACGATGAAAAGGTCCTGGCCAGCGTGCAACTGGCCCTGTGCCAGAAAGCCAACGGCCGCAATCGCGCCGAAGTGCAAAAGCTGCAGGTGCGCCATGACACGCGGCGACGCGGCCTGGCGCAACAACTGATGAATGCTGTGGAGCTTGCCGCGCGTCAGCACAAACGTGGCCTGCTGTACCTCGACACCCAAGCGGGGTCGGCGGCCGAAGCGTTCTATCAATCCCTGGGCTACACCCGTGTCGGTGAATTGCCCAATTACTGCCAAAGCCCGGACGGTCGTTACACCCCGACCGCCATCTACTACAAGACTCTGGGACAACCCGAATGATTCCTGGCGAATATCAGATCAAGCAAGGCGACATCGAGCTCAACGCCGGCCGTCGCACCCTGAGCCTGACCGTGGCCAACAGCGGTGACCGGCCGATTCAGGTCGGTTCGCACTACCACTTTTTCGAAACCAACGACGCCCTGACGTTCGACCGTGCCGCCAGCCGTGGCATGCGCCTGAACATCCCGGCCGGCACCGCCGTGCGCTTCGAGCCAGGGCAGAGCCGCGTGGTCGAGCTGGTGGACCTGGCCGGGCATCGCCGGGTGTTCGGGTTTGCCGGCAGGATCATGGGCGACCTTTAAATCATGCGGCGTCTCCACCGACCCAATCGCGAGCAGGCTCGCTCCCACAGTTGATCGCATTCCCCTGTAGGAGCTGTCGAGCAGCGCGAGGCTGCGATAGCGAGCTACGCGAGCGGTCTCAAAATCAATTGAATCCCAAGGCAAGCACATGAAGATTTCCCGTCAAGCCTACGCCGACATGTTCGGCCCCACCGTCGGTGACAAGGTCCGCCTGGCCGACACCGAGCTGTGGATCGAAGTCGAAAAAGACTTCACCACCTACGGTGAAGAGGTGAAATTCGGCGGCGGCAAAGTGATCCGCGATGGCCAGGGTCAAAGCCAGTTACTGGCTGCGGAAGTGGTCGACACGCTGATCACCAACGCGCTGATCATCGACCATTGGGGCATCGTCAAAGCCGACGTCGGCCTCAAGGATGGACGCATTGCGGCGATCGGCAAGGCCGGCAACCCGGACGTCCAGCCGAACGTGACCATCGCGGTCGGCGCCAGCACCGAAGTGATCGCCGGCGAAGGGATGATCCTCACGGCGGGCGGTGTCGACACGCACATCCACTTCATCTGCCCGCAGCAGATCGAAGAAGCATTGATGAGCGGCGTCACCACCATGATCGGCGGCGGCACGGGGCCGGCGACGGGCACCAACGCCACCACCTGCACCTCCGGGCCTTGGCACCTGGCGCGCATGCTGCAAGCGGCGGACGCGTTCCCGATGAACATCGGCCTCACCGGCAAGGGCAACGCCAGCCTGCCGGAGCCGCTGATCGAGCAGGTCAAGGCCGGGGCTATCGGCCTCAAGCTGCACGAAGACTGGGGCACCACGCCGGCGAGCATCGACAACTGCCTGAACGTCGCCGACCAGTTCGACGTACAGGTGGCGATCCACACCGACACCCTGAACGAATCCGGTTTCGTCGAAACCACCCTCGCCGCGTTCAAGGGGCGGACCATTCACACCTACCACACTGAAGGTGCTGGTGGCGGCCATGCGCCAGACATCATCAAGGCCTGTGGATTTGCCAACGTGCTGCCGAGTTCGACCAACCCGACCCGGCCATTCACTCGCAACACCATCGACGAACACCTCGACATGCTGATGGTCTGCCACCACCTGGACCCGAGTATTGCCGAAGACGTGGCTTTCGCCGAAAGCCGTATTCGCCGCGAGACGATTGCAGCCGAAGACATCCTTCACGACCTCGGCGCGTTCTCGATGATCAGCTCCGACAGCCAGGCCATGGGCCGCGTCGGTGAAGTCATCACCCGCACCTGGCAAACCGCCGACAAGATGAAAAAGCAGCGTGGCGCACTGGCAGGTGATGGCGAGGGCAACGACAACTTCCGCGTCAAACGCTACATCGCCAAATACACCATCAACCCGGCGATCACTCACGGCATCAGCCATGAAGTGGGCTCGATCGAAGTCGGTAAATGGGCCGACCTGGTGCTCTGGCGCCCGGCGTTTTTCGGGGTCAAACCGACGCTGATCCTCAAGGGCGGCGCCATCGCGGCCAGCCTGATGGGCGACGCCAACGCCTCGATCCCAACACCGCAACCGGTGCACTACCGCCCGATGTTCGCCAGCTATGGTGGCTCGCTGCACGCCACCAGCCTGACGTTCATCAGCCAGGCGGCGCAGGACGCGGGCCTTCCCGAAGCGCTGGGGCTGAAAAAGAAAATCGCCGTGGTCAAAGGTTGCCGCGAGGTACAGAAGACCGACCTGATCCACAACGACTATCTGCCGAACATCGATGTCGATCCGCAGACTTATCAGGTCAGGGCCGACGGTGTTTTGCTCTGGTGTGAGCCGGCGGATGTGCTGCCGATGGCGCAGCGCTACTTCTTGTTTTGAGGTTCGCTCACACATAAAAAACCGGCACGAAGATCGTCAGTCTTCGTGCCGGGATGACAGCCTGTGCCGTGATCAGTTTGGTGGTTCGACAGTGAAGGGAATTTCAACCCGTTGCAGTTTTGCCCGATCCATTGCCTGCTGAGTCAATGTCTTGAGCAACGCCTTCATCTCGGCGTCTATCAGACTCAGCTCGGCGGCATACTCCTCTTCAGTCATGATCCGCCCCGGAGCGAACTCGCTTTCCTGTTTGCCCAACTCTGCGGCGAGCACCCGAATGTCCTCCTTCAGCCGGGCTTTCTCCTCAAGTGACAGGGTGGGTTCAGTCGCCCTTCTCTCCAGCGCCGTGTAGAACTCTGTGGTCGCATCGATTCGTCGCCTGAAGGCTTTGAAAGCACTCCGATTGGAACCCTGGACATAAGACTCCCAGAATGGCTGCTCGATGATCGAATCGCGCAGTAGATCCCCCTCCTCCAGACTGAGCACACGCCGATAGGCACTTTCGATCATCTGGGGAGTGACACCGGAGTGCGTTCGAAACTGCAGGTCACGTGACTGCCAGGGTAGATCCAGTCGACCGGCCAGGTCCGTCATGTAGGCCAGATGGGTCTCGACCTCATCAATGGATCCCGTGTACTGGCCAGTTTCCGGATCGAAAACCCTGAATGTCTCATTGTTCTCCAGTCGCTCGGCAATGTGCTTATGGGCGATCCGGCTCAACTCATCGAGCCGCGATTTGCCCCTGGCCAGTTGCAGCAGTTCGGCCTCTACCAGACTCGGGTTGGCAAGCTCATAGGCCTCATGAATCAGCACTTCAACGCCCATCGCATTGAACAGCTGCGCGCCGGCATCGACGCAATGGGTGGTCTCTTTCGCCAGGACAAAAAGATTCTTGCGCAGTTCGCTGTCTTTGGACATGGCCTCCAGCATTCGCCAGAGCTTGCTCGTCATGTCCACCCTGAATGCCGGATCGTTCTGGAAGTGCGCGGACTCGGTGAGTTTCCTGATCTGGTTGAAAAACGGCACCGAGTCGAACTCGTCTTCGACAGCATTCCAGATGGGCTGCCGGGCGACCCATTCAGGTCGCGTCATGCCCTCTTCCCAGTCAAGACTGTCGCGCACGCCGCGAGGCGGATAGGGACGATCAGGGTCCATACCGACGGACCGGATGTAATGCCTGAGTGTCTGGAGATTGAATTCCGGCAACCACTGGGGCTCACGGCTCAAGAGCGTGCGAGCCATCAGCTCCGCCTGGACGGAGCCTGGCGCAACCGCAGGAATGTAGGTGATTTCGTTGTGCCGCATATCCAGGTAAAAATGCCGGAACCGCGGCTGGGAAAACAGGCCGTCGGGCCAGGTGCGAATGCCGGTATCCGCCAGGTACAACGAATGCAGATTGCGCATATGGCCGATATCAGGAACTCGCCCCAAAGGGTTCCCCTGCAAGTCCAGGGTCTGAAGCCGGGTAAGGTTTCCGAGGTCGGCCACCGATTGCCCATCCAGCACGATTCGATTCCCGCGCAGGGTCAACTCCATCAGCCCTCGCATACGCCCGATGACGTGAGGAAGCCGTGTCAGTGGGTTGTTATCGAGGTTCAACGACCGAAGCCGCGGGAAGTGGTCGAGAAAAGAAACCTGTGCATCGATCAACTCGGTTCGGTTCAAGTTGAGTCGGGTGACATGATTGAAGTTGCCTTCCAGGGTCGGCATTGTCCCCAGGTGCCGCCCCAGCGGGACATCTTCAAGGTTGAGTACCACACCATGCAGATTCCCGTATGGATCCACATCCCGCTGGCCGATTCGCTGCCAGGCTTCCCTGATCGCTTTGTACAAAGCGTTTCTGGACTGCCATTCGGCGATGCCGGCAGCGCTGAATCCGAAGGCCTCGGTAGGCGACTTCAACCAGCGTTGAAAATTGGCGTTCAGCCGGTTGAATTCTGCTTCAAGCGCGCTCGCCCGCTCTTCCACGCTACTTTCACTGCCGCCGCCCTCCAGATAGACCTGGGCCTCGGCCTCTGTCCAGCCGGGGCGAACGATCCGGACCCGTTCTTGCGGCGTCAGCCTTCCGGTTACCTGGCGGACACCTTGAGTGATGCCTTGCATGCCACCACGCAGTTTCATCGTGGCCGGGTCATAGACCGGTTTGCGGATCGGGTTATCCGCCAGAAGGGGGTTGAGGGTGTCGCGTGGCAACGGCGCTGTTTGAATGGCCTGTCTCAACTGCGCACCTTGATTGATCTCATACCCCAGCGCGTTTCGTTCAGCGTCAGGCAAGGCATGCAATACGGAAGCGTAAAGGTTGTCGGCCCCATGCAGATGATTATCTTCGGCATCGCGTGCCTGGTATTGGCCATCCTCGTTGACCAGGACTTTGCGTATGGCGGCATCTGCCGAGCCGACACTGTCGCGCAACGGCCCGTCGAATGAGTATTCACGGATTTCGATCCGAACGTTCTCGGGCCAATTCGGCAACGTCTGCAATGAATGCAGCGCCAGCCGTTCAGTATCCACAGTGTCTGCAAAATCGAGGAACAGCCCTTCATAGGCGCGTGCTGTTCGCAACGCCTGCAAGGTCATGCGCACGCGCTCCCTGAGTTGCAAGGGTATGCGCGATGGCTCCGTGATTTTGAGCAGCTCTTCGGCGTCGAGACTGGCCAGCAACTCCCCGGCCACCGAAGTGGGGAGTTCGTCAAAGGCGTCCTGAAGCACCAGCACTTGAGGGTTGCTTGTCTGTTGCTGCCGACGGATAAGCGTATCGAACAGAACTGCGCGCTGCTTGTCGGCGTGCACGGCAAGCCTGCTTTTCAACGCTTCGATGCGGATGAGCTCGTCAGTGGATATACCCTGCCCGAGCATCGCATGGATGTCGCTCTCATCAACGAACTTCACGGCGAGCTCCGGAAGTTTCCCGGCGCGGACCTCGGCGTGGGTTATCTTCAGCGTGGTGGCCGGCGACGCATCGACATTGCCATACTTGATCGAAGGCCCCCGACGCTCGGCCCCTTCAAAAACCTCGATGCCTTTCTGCTCGGGCCATCTTGGCAGCTCTGCCAGTAAACGAGGCACCTGCTCAACGAACGCTTGCGGGACTTCACTGGCCAGAATCTGCTCGGGCAGCTTGCGCACATCAGCCCACGCCTTGAAGCGTTCGATCGTGTCGGTCAGCAGCGCTGGTGGCGGTTCGCTCACGACATGCAGTCTGCGCAGGACGTCTTCCTCCACACCGCTGGCAATACGAATTTGCTCCAGCGTGGCATCAGAGAAACCCTCGACCGCCGGCCCCATGCGGCGCATGAGTGTGGTTTTGTCCCACTCAACGGGGCGGTCCAGCTCGGTTTTCCAGGCCCCGGCACCGTTGTGCGCAAGTTTTGGCTGATAAGCTCCCGGCCTGTTCGGGTGCCGCAGGCGTGGCTGGCCAGTGTGTGGATCCTCACTGACGACGAAATACCTGTTCTCGTGCTTCAGGATGTCTTTTTCGTTGTGCCGATACAGGCCCTGCTCGCTTGGCTTTGCCCCTTGTGGCAACGTCATGTCGTACTCGTAGGACTTCAGGTCCGCATTCCAGAGGCGGATCTTGCCGTCAGGGAGCTCAACCTGTTTCAGCTGGTTGATAAAAGACGATGGTTTGACTGGCGCAGGCGTACCGCCCGGCAACACATGCCCGGCAGCCATGATTGCCAACTGGGCGAAATTGATCATGACGCCGGTGAGATGGGCAGCGGCGTCTTCCTTGTCCCCTTTGCTCCACTCTTCAATCCCTTCCATGGTTTCGAACAGCATCTGCCCGACCATCGCAGCCAGAACCGCCTCCCCAAGGCCCGGGACCAACATGGCACCAAAGTTGAACACGTTCCAGCCGATATTCAGGTAGCTGGTCAGCCGATTCCAGCGGGTGGCACTGTCTTCATCGTCGGTCGGCACGGCGATCTGTCGCGCATCGGCAATCGCTTTGTCCACCCGCCACCGACTAAGCTGCGGCCAGAGATCGCCTGAAATGACATTGGTAATGGGCTCCGCGTCGGGGTTCTCGACCGCGTTCTCTCGCCACCACGGCCCCATGTCCAACGGCTCGCGCTGCGTCCAGGTAAAGGTCGTGAACCGCTCCCGGACTCGGCTGAAGAATCTGCCCTGGTCTTTGTGCGCCACGAACCGACTGAAAAACTGTTGATAGTCCGAGGTGCGCAATTGGCTCGTCAGCGTCTTCATGAAGTCGGTGAACGAGGCATATTCCTTGAGCGGATGATCGGGGTCGTCGGGAACATAAGCGATCAGCCTTCCCTCCAGACGACTTTGTTCATGGATATCGTCGCGGCGAAACACTTCCTCGACCATAGCGCTGGGACCGTTGGCAAAAAACGCCTTGAGCACCTTGAACTGCTCAAACTCCTGCCCCGGTAGAAGCATCAGCCTACGCGACCACTCCATCATCGTTCGCCGATGTTCTGGAACCAGGCTGTCAAAGGTTGTTTTGATGGTCGACGGATCAGCCACGGCACTGAACAGCACAATACCGGTCAGCTTGAACCCCATGAGTGACAGTCGATGACAGTGCAAGGGACGATTACCCAACCGTATGTCCGTCTTGTCATCGCGCACTTGTTGCAACTTCCCATAGACATCGGAAGTGATGTCCTTCTTCAAATAGGCTATGAGCGCCGATTCGTTGAAAGCTGCTTTTTCACTGGCAATGGACTGTAACTCAAGTATTGCCCTGGCCTCGACATCTACAGGCCTCAGCAAAGCCGTGATGTGTCGTTGATACTGCGCTCCGATGTCCAGTGTCCGACACAGGGCTGCAAACTTCTCGACGGTCAGTTCATGGCGCAAGGGAGCGCCTTCGGCGTCCGTCGTAAAGACGCCAGAACCCTCGCGAAATGCCCCCGCCAGGGTTTCAGGTTCTTCGAAGTTATGCAGGGCGGCTTCCAGCAGTGTGGAGTGTCTGAGTCGACTGGCATTCGTATCGACGGCACCAAACCCCAGTTTGGCGGGAACATAAAGCCGCAGTGACGTCGCCTTGACATCCAGTTCCAGATTCAACTGTTCCTTCAACGCCTGAACGAGCAACGGTTCAGCGAACCCTTTAATATCCTTTTGCAAATCCCCCAGTGTTTTGTCCAGCGTGTCCCGCAAACCCCAGTGTTCATTAATGAGCTCTTTCAGGTATTGGCGGTCGATACCACGTGCATTGCTGTACCACTCGGGAAAGGCGGGTTTCAGATCAGTGATCGATGCAAGCCTTGAAACCGGTGCATTTTTCAGCAGCGCTGGAATGTTCCCCACTAAATAATCGAGGTACTTGTTTTCGTTGTCGCCAACCGCCACCGGGGAAGCATCCGGGAGCGGCACTTTTGATAATTCATTCATTTTTCGCAACTGTCCCTGTGCGCGTATAAGAACCACCAGCTTATTCAATACACCCGATAACAAAAGATTAAATAACTGCTGTAAAACCAGAATAAACGCCCAACAACATTCAACTTCAGAACCTGAAAAACAATTAAATACCACCCTGACAACCACCGTGGCTGATCCTGCTCGTCAACGGTAGTTTTGACCCGATCTTAAAGGCGCTAGAATGCGAGACAGTCCAGCGCTTACTGCGTGGAGCCTTCGACCATGCGTCTATCCGAATTCATCGTGACTCACGTCGACCGCATCGTCGACGAATGGGAGCAGTTCGCCCGAACCATAGCCCCCGACCCTGACTCCATGGACCGGACGCTCCTGCGCGACCACGCCACATCGATCCTGTTGGCCGCTTCCCGCGACATGAAGACCGCCCAGACCGCCCGCGAACAAGCGGCCAAGGCCAGGGGCGAAGGCCCGGAAAAAACCCCGGGCCTGGAGAAGGCAGCCGCCAGCCATGGCGAGCTTCGGCATAACGTGGGGTTTGATCTGGTGCAGATGACCTCTGAGTTCCGGCATTTGCGGGCCAGCGTGATTCGCCTGTGGGTCAACAGCCTGGAGTCGCCGGACGTGGCGTATTTGCAGGACATGATCCGTTTCAACGAAGCCATCGACGAAGCCCTGGCCGAGTCCACTGCGGCCTACGCCGAGCAGGTCAATCGTTCAAGGGACATCTTCCTGGCCATTCTGGGCCATGATCTGCGCACCCCCTTGCAGGCGGTGAACATGTCCACCGAGATGCTGCTACGCAAGGCCAAACTGGACACCGACGCCCAGACCTATGTGACAAGCATCAAGACCAGTGCCCGGCACATGGCTGCGATGGTCAGCGACTTGCTGGAGCTGGTACGCAGCCGACTGGGCAGCAGCCTGCCGATCGAACCGGCACCGATGGACCTGGCCGCCACCGCAAAAGCTGCGCTGGACGAAGCCGGCGCCGGTCAGCCCGGCTGTAACTCGCAACTGATTGTCGAGGGCGACACCCATGGCATCTGGGACCGCACGCGCCTCGGCCAACTGCTGCAAAACCTCATCGGTAATGCCTTGCAACACGGTGCCGATCACCGTCCGGTAACCCTGAGCATCATCGGAGAAAAAGATCAGGTGACGCTGGCCATGCACAACCATGGCGAGCCGATTTCCGCCGAGGCACTGCCGACGATTTTCGACCCACTGGTACGCAGCGCCAGCGAAGAACTCGCCGGCCCTTCCACCAGCCTTGGGCTCGGCTTGTTCATCGTCAAACAAGTGGTCGACGCCCACCAGGGCACGATCGAAGTCAGCTCCAGCGAGGCCGAGGGCACGACGTTCAGCGTGGTATTACCAAGGGTGTCGCGGGTGGTTTCCTAGACGCAGGTTTAGTCTGCTATTCGACCAGCAACCGCCCCAGCCGCTGCCTGAGCATCCGGTTTTCGGTGCGCAGTTGCTGCACTTCTTCGAGCAGGTCGAGCGCCAGGGCGACGCCTTCCCATTCCAGCTCAAGGTCTCGGTGCAACTTGGCGGCACGCCTGGCGACCGCCAGTTCATAGTCGTTGAAACGCCAATCCTTAGGCTGCGCGCCCTGAGGTTCGAGGATGCCGTGTTCGACGATTTCGATCACGTAGACGTCCGGTAAATCGGTCGCCTCACAGAATTCTGCCATGTCCAGTTGAACGATCAGGGGGTTGCTCATGATTGGCTACTCCTTCTCTTGGATCAAAAATGCTCCCGCGGATTAAAAGCGGCTTTCTTCGCCAGCTCTTGCCACAGCGCCTTGACGTCATCGTCAGTGTGTTTAGGCATCACCGCCTTGAGTTGCACGAACAGGTAACCGCGATGGCCAGCCTTGTTCAGCAAGCCGTGGCCTTTGGCGCGCATGCGCTGGCCGTTCTGGCTACCGGCTGGAACTTTCAGGTTAATCTTGCCGGTGAGGGTCGGCACCGCGACTTCCGCACCCAGCGCCAGCTCCCACGGGGCCAGCGGCAGGGTGATGATCAGGTTTTCACCTTCAACATCGTATTTCGGGTGCGGCGCAAAACGAATAGTCAGGTACAGGTCGCCATTGGCGCCGCCACCGACACCCGGTGCCCCCTGGCCCTTGAGCCGAATGCGCTCACCATCGGTGACACCCGCCGGAATCTTCACGTTCAGGCTTTTGCTGGTATTGCTGACATGCTGGCCGGCCGCGTTGTACTGCGGCACCTGGAAGCTGACCTTCTTCGATTCGGTCGACAGGGTTTCTTCCAGAAAAACCGGTAATTCCATTTCCACGTCTTGCCCTCGACGACCGGCACTGCGGCCTGACTGTCCACCACCAAAGCCACCACCACGGTTGCCGAAAATCGAACTGAAGAAGTCCGAAAAGTCACCACTGTCCTGACCGCCACCAAAACCACCCGCACCACGCCCCTGCCAACCCGGCGGGCCCTGGAACGGTTGGCCATGCTGGCCGTATTTGCGCAGGTCGTCGTATTCGGCGCGCTTGTCGGCGCTTTTCAGCGCTTCATAGGCTTCCGAGACATCCTTGAACTTGGCCTCGGCGTCCTTTTCCTTGCTGACGTCGGGGTGGTATTTGCGCGCCAGCTTGCGATAGGCGGCCTTGATCGCCTTATCGTCAGCAGTCGGCTCCACACCGAGAATCTTGTAATAGTCTTTGAAGTCCATCGAGGGAATCACCATCCGTTATCGATATCGCGCAGCCAGGCACAGCATGCACTGATTGGCTGCCACAGGCTTGACCGATCTCAAGTATATGATCGGACAGCGCATCAGAAGTTTATCGGCAGCTCGAGCGGATCACTTGATCACCGAGTGGCTGCCACGCCATGTCCGTATGTTTGGGGAACAAGGATAGTCTTTCAAGTGAGCGGTGACCTTGAATTTAGCGGATAGTCGGCCTTCGATTCTGCGCCGCTCTGACATACACTGCGCGGCCGTTTTTTAACCGGAACCTGAAAGACATGAAAAACGCATCTCCGGCCCGTGCCTGTGGTATCGACTTTGGCACGTCCAACTCCACTGTCGGCTGGCTGCGCCCTGGCATGGAAACGCTGATCGCGCTGGAGGACGAGAAAATCACCCTGCCGTCGGTGGTCTTCTTCAACATGGAAGAACGCCGCCCGGTGTACGGCCGGCTGGCGCTGCACGAGTACCTGGAAGGCTACGAAGGCCGCTTGATGCGCTCGCTCAAAAGCCTGCTGGGCTCCAAGCTGATCAAGCACGACACCAGCGTCCTGGGCACGGCAATGCCGTTCAAGGACCTGCTCGGGCTGTTCATCGGCCAATTGAAGAAGCGTGCCGAGACCGCCGCCGGTCGAGAATTCGAAGAAGTGGTGCTGGGGCGTCCGGTATTTTTCGTCGATGACGATGAAATGGCCGACCAGGAAGCCGAAAACACCCTGGTGGACGTAGCCCGCGCCATCGGTTTCAAGGACGTCTCGTTCCAGTACGAACCGATTGCCGCAGCGTTCGACTATGAGTCGACCATCGAAAAGGAAGAGCTGGTGCTGATCGTCGACATCGGCGGGGGTACCTCGGACTTCTCCCTCGTGCGCCTGTCCCCTGAGCGACGCGGCCATGACAACCGTCACGACGACATCCTCGCCACCGGCGGCGTGCACATCGGCGGGACCGATTTCGACAAGCAACTCAGCCTGCAAGGCCTGATGCCGCTGTTCGGCTACGGCAGCCGGATGAAAAGTGGCGCCTACATGCCCACCAGCCACCACATGAACCTGGCGACCTGGCACACCATCAACTCGGTGTACTCGCAGAAGTCGACCCTGGCGTTGGGCAGCATGCGTTACGACATCGAAGACACCGGCGGTATCGATCGCCTGTTCAAGCTGATCGACCAGCGCGCCGGGCACTGGCTGGCAATGGAAGTGGAAGAAACCAAGATCCAGCTGACCCATGCCGACAGTCGCCACGTGCCGCTGGACCGGATCGAACCGGGCTTGAGCGTCGAACTGAGCCGGGCGTTGTTCGAGTCGGCCATCGACAACCTGCTGGAGCGGGTGCGCAACAGCGTGAGCCAATTGCTCAACGACGCCAATGTGCGTGTCGACCAGGTGGATACAGTGTTCTTCACGGGTGGTTCGAGCGGGATTCCGGCGCTGCGTAACAGCGTGTCGGCGATGCTGCCGAACGCGCAGCATGTTGAAGGGAACATCTTCGGCAGCATCGGCAGCGGCCTGGCGATCGAGGCGATGAAGCGTTACGGCACCTTGGCCTGACACAACCCCTGTGGCGCGCCCATCGCGAGCAGGCTCGCTCCCACACTGGATCTCCTGTGCACACACTATTTGTGAACACAGGTGAGCAAATGTGGGAGCGAGCCTGCTCGCGATGAGGTCAGTCCAGGCACTACAAATGCCAGATCAAACCATCCCGATCAGCTTCAACTCGCTCTTCAGGTACGCGTAATAAATCGGCCCCGCCACCACCCCCGGCAGGCCGAATGCGGCTTCGAACACCAGCATTGCCAGCAACAACTCCCAGGACTTGGCACTGATCTGCCCACCGACAATCCGTGCGTTGAGGAAGTATTCCAACTTGTGGATAAAGATCAGGTAGCCCAGCGCCGCCACCGCAACCCAGATCGACAACGACAAGCCGACGATGGTGATCAGCGTGTTGGACATCAGGTTGCCGATCACCGGCAGCAAGCCCAGCAGGAAGGTCAGCACGATCAGGGTCTTGGTCAACGGCAGCTTGATCCCGAACAGCGGCAGGATCACCGCCAGGAAGATCCCGGTAAAGAAGGTGTTGAGCAGGGAAATCTTGATCTGCGCAAAGACGATATTGCGAAACGCTTGAACCAGCAGGTGCAAACGATCGAACAGTGCCGCCGCCAGGGGTTTGCGCTGGGTCAGGTCAGGGATGCGCTGCAAGGCGATGATCGCCCCCAGCACCATGCCGATCAGCAACGTGACGAACATGTGCGCGGCGTCTTTGCCGACCAGTTGCAGGTCGCTCAGGTGTTTGCTCAGCCACTCGCCGATGGCCACGCGAAATTCAGCGGCGCTGGCGGGCAGGTAAGCGTCGATGAATGGCGGTAACTGGCCCCGCGCCTTGTCGACCACCAGCATGAATTTGTCCAGGGAAGCCCCGGGGTTTTCCGCTTCATGCAGCAGAAAACTGATAGCACCGGCAAAAATCAGCGCCAGTACACTGACCACCAGCGTGCCAAGCAAGGCCACGGCCAGCCAGCGTGCGCGCCGCCCTTCGATCAGTCGTTGCAACTGCGGGGTGAGCATGTTGACCAGTTCGAACACCAGTAACCCGGCCAGCAGACTGGGCAACAGTCGCAGCGGTATCACCAGCAGTAGCCCACCAAAAATGATCACCCAACTGACCAACAGCAACATGTGACGCTGAGAAAACGTTGGCATACAGCCTCAAAACAAACGGCGTTAAAGGATTGGCAGTCTGCCAGCCTTCMGACATTGAAGCGAGCAAACACACTCCCGATGGAACAGGAATTCTCCTGTGGGAGCGAGCCTGCTCGCGATGGCATCACCGCGGTCGTCAGTCATACCGAGTAGCCTGAATCGCGAGCAGGCTCGCTCCCACACTCGACCGTGTTTTACTCAAACGGATTATTTTTTCTTCAGGCAATCGCTCATGAAGGTTTTGCGCGCATCACCTTTAAGCGCCTGCGCGGTAGCGGTGGCGTTGCAGGTTTTCATCTTCTCTTGTTGAGGGGTCATCGGCTTGGCTGCTTCTGCCGCCGGTGCGGCTTTCAGGCAGGTACTCATAAAGGCTTTGCGCTCATCACCCTTGAGGGCTTTCGCGGTGGCGTCGGCGTTACAGGTGGCCATTTTGTTCTGCTGAGCCGTGGCGGCAAAGCCCTGGGAGCAGAGCAGCAGACCGATCATCAACAAAGGGATACGCAGCATCTTCATGGAGTTTTCTCCTTGTTACCGCGCCGATGGGCACGGCCTCGAGGGGGAGTGTAGACAAAGCCCGTTACACCTTCACCTACTATCCAGCGTGGTCCGTCGATACTGCTCCGGCGTGCAACCGGCCTGGCGCTGAAACATCGCGATAAACGCCGACGACGTGCTGTAGCCCATATCGAAGGCGATCTCCTGAATGCTGCGCGAGTTGTCCAGTGCTTCGATCGAAGCGAGGAAACGCAGGCGTTGGCGCCACTCACCGAAGCTCATGCCCAGTTCGCGGACAAACTGCCGGGCCAGGGTTCGTTCGCTGACGTGGATTTGCTCGGCCCACTGCGCCAGTGGCCGATTGTCGCCCGGTGATGCCTGCAAGGTTTCGAGCACACCGAGCAATCCGACGCTGCTGGCGTAAGGCAAATAACAGTTATGCACTGGCGCTTGTTGAAGCTGATCGACCAACACCTCGGCCAGGCGCTTGTCTGCCGGGCGCTCGGGGATCTTGACGTCGCGGGCAGCGAAGTCCTTGAGGATCGCCTTGAGAATGTCACTGATCGCCAGCGTGCAGGCCTGTTGCGGCAGGTCGCGACACAGTGGCGGCGAGAGGCACACCGCGCGGTAATTGATCGGCTGGTTGCTGTAGAAACTGTGCTCGGTCTGCGGCGGCACCCACACCGCGTATTGCGGCGGCGACATGAAGCGGCTGCCGCCGATTTCCATGTGCAATACGCCGTGGGCCGAATACTCCAGCGTGCCCCATGGATGGCGGTGAGCCGAGGCAAAGCGGTGAGCATCAAAGTCGGCATAGCGGAAGTACACGGGGGCCGGCAGTTCGCTGAAATCCAGCAGATCGATGTGTTTACTGTTCATGCTGTCTGTCATCAGGGGCAGGTTGTCTGGATCGAAGTATAGACGCGCATCCAGACAGGGGATAATCACCCCCGTCATTAACGTTCTGGTTTTTCCCATGCAATACGCTTATCCCCTGCTGGCCATTTTCATCTGGGCCGGCAATACCGTGATCAACAAACTGGCAGTCGGCGCGATCTTTCCCGCCGAGATCGGTTTTTATCGCTGGCTGCTCGCCGGAATGCTGTTCACGCCATTCATGCTCAGACCGGTGATGCGTCATTGGGCGGTGATTCGCCCGAACCTGGGCAAGGTCTTCGTCCTCGGCGTGCTTGGTATGGCGGTCTATCAAAGCCTGGCCTACTTCGCCGCAACGCTGACCTCGGCCACCAACATGGGCATCATCCTGTCGCTTATGCCGTTAATGTCGCTGGCCATGGCCATTATCAGCCTCGGCCAACGACTGACCGCCGGCGCGCTGGCCGGTGCGGTGCTGTCGTTTGCCGGCGTGCTGGTGGTGGTTTCGTCCGGCAGCCTGGGTGCGCTACTGGAACACGGGGTCAACCTGGGCGATGCGATGATGCTGATCGCGACCCTGGCCTATGCGGTCTACAGCACCTTGCTGAAAAAATGGCAGCTGCGTTTGCCGCCGCTGGTGCTGTTGTATTTGCAGGTGCTGGTGGCAGTGGTGGTGTTGTTTCCACTGTTCATGGCCTCGCCCAAAGTCGGCCCGACTTTGCAGAACATTCCACTGGTGCTTTATGCCTGCCTGCTGGCCTCGATGCTCGCGCCACTGGCGTGGATGCAAGCGGTGGTGCGTCTGGGGCCAAGCCGAACCACGCTGTTCTTCAACTTGCTGCCATTGATTACCGCATTGATTGCGGCGGTGGTGCTGCATGAGCAACTGGCGCTGTATCACTTGGTGGGTGGAGTGCTGACGTTGGGTGGGGTGATTCTTTCGGAGCGTTGGACCTTGGCGTTGGGCCGCAAGACCTGCGTTGCCTGATCTGACCTCATCGCGAGCAGGCTCGCTCCCACATTGGATCTGTGTCGTTCACAAATTCCCTGTGGGAGCGAGCCTGCTCGCGATGAACGATAACCCGATCAAACTCCTTACACTCCCGCCGCCTTCAACCGCTGCGCATGCTCGACAAACAACCGCACCGGATCCGCTCCCTTGCCCACCAGCCCCAGCGACTGGTTGACGATGTCGAAGTGATCCAGCGGGTACTCATCGCCAATCACCGTGCCCAAGTGCGAGCTGTAGCGCCCGACCATACCGTCGCAATGCCCCGCTTCGCGGACGAAGGTGGTGGCGAACAAGCGACAGCTGCGGTTAGTGCCGTCGAACAGGTTGCCGCCACGGTCGGTCTTGCCCGATTGCAAGGTCCCTGACCACGAGTAATAGCGCACGCCGTTGACCAGCTCCGGCCCATGCCCGCCCCAGGTCTCGGGCAATCCCTGTGGATAACACCGGTTGAACAACGCAACCCCTTCGCTGGTCAGCGAATTGTGCGAGGCATGCACATCCACCGGCCATTTGTGCCTGCGATGACCGGTTTCCAGCAGCCCCATCAGCCACGCAACCAGCTGCAACAAGGCGCTCAGCACACGGCCTTTTGCACTGTCGGGCGGACAGTGTCTGTGCAGGTAGTCCGCCAGCTCCGAGCCATGGTTAGGCCCCGCTACGGAGGTCACCGAGGCTACCTGGTCCGGGCGCTTGGCGGCCGCGTAACGGGCGGTCAGCGAACCTTGGCTGTGGCCGATCAGATTGACTTTGCCCGCGCCGGTTTCGCGCAATATTTCATCGATTTGCACCAACAGCTCTTCACCGCGCACTTCGTTGGAGTTGACCGGCGAAACCTGAACCGCGATCACTGTCGCCCCACCCCGGCGCAGCGCCGAAATGATCCCGTACCAGTAGGGGTAGAACAGCAGGCGAATAAAGCCGAGCATTCCCGGGACCAGCACCAAGGGATAACGCGTGGCGGTCTCTTGCGACATGGGCAGACATCCTTGTGATCGAGTAAGAAGGCCCAGGGCGGGATGCAAGTTGTCGCTCACGAGCATCGCCACCGAGGATGACACCTTCACGACCAGTCTATGACATTCCAGCCCCCCTACTTCAAGCCCACGCGGCGGCAATCAGCAGAAACACCCAGGCCATTTCAAAACACCCTGGACAGCGCCAACAAGCGTTGCTCAGCCTCGGCAGATGAAACCGCAAACGTCCGTTCGGCGGATTCTTCGCCTTCGGCCGCGACCACGGTGATGTCGTCGATGCCGATAAAACCCAGTGCGGTGCGCAGCAGCGGATCGGCGTGGTTCATCGCTTCATTCTCGCCACCGGGGCCAAAACCAAAACCGCCACGGCTGGTGATGATCAGGGCTTTTTTCCCCTTCACCAATGGCTCGTACTGGGCGATGCCATTGTCCAGCGAGTGATTGAAGGTCAGGCCCAGGCGCACGATCTGGTCGATCCAGGCCTTGAGGCCGCTGGGCACGCTGAAGTTGTACATGGGCGTGGAGATCACCAGCAAATCGTGGTCGAACAGCTCGCCGACCAGTTCATCGCTGAGCGCCAGGTCGGCCTGCATCGACAGCGGCCGAGACCCGGGCTCAGGATAAAACGCCGCGGCGATGAACGCTTCGTTGACCGGCGGGATCAACGCCCGACCGACTTCACGACGGCTCAACCGCGCGTGCGGATGATGGGTCTGCCACGCGGCAAGAAACACTTCGGCCAACCGCCGTGAGTGCGAACGGTCACCACGAGGACTGGCGTGTATTGCAAGAATCTTACTCATCTGAATTTCCTTGAAATGACTAAACCTGAAAGATCAAACTGTGTTGAAGCAGCTGGCTTTAAGCTTGAAGCGCACAGCCACCTGTCTTCAAATGAGTAAAAGTCAGTCAGGATGAATCCATTTCATCCATGGAGTTTTCGGATGTTTGCCTCGCTGCCCCTGACCGCCCTGCGCGCGTTCGAATCCGCCTCACGGCTGCTGAGCTTCAAGGCGGCTGCCGATGAACTGTCAGTGACGCCGACAGCGATCTCACATCAAATCCGCTCGCTGGAAAACTGGCTCGGTGTGCCGTTGTTCGAACGTTTGCCGCGCCGCGTGAAACTGACCGACTGCGGTGAAAGGCTGTTCCGCAGCCTGCATGGCGCCTTGCTCGAAGTGGCGCATAGCGTCGACACCCTGCGCCCGCAACGCAGCGGCAGCACGCTGATGATTTCCACCACGCCAGCCTTTGCCACGCTGTGGCTGGTGCCGCGCCTGGGGCGCTTCTACGCCAGCCACCCGAACATCAAACTGCGGCTAGACACCCACTGCGAGGTCATCGACCTGCATCAGGACGCGAGTGTCGACCTGGTGATCCGCTACAGCCTCGACGACTACCCGAACCTCTATGGCCAGTGCCTGTTCGATGAGCAATTCGGGGTCTACGGTTCGCCCGAGCAAGTCGCCCTGGGCAGCAGCCGGACACCGACGCTGATCAGCGTGAATTGGCACAATTCCAGGCTCTACGCCCACGGCTGGGAAGCCTGGTGCGCACAAGCCGGGGAAACCTGGCTGAGTCGCCATCCCGTCACGCGTGAATACGACGAAGAGCATTACGCCCTGCAAGCGGCGATTGCCGGCCAGGGGCTGGTGCTGGCGAGCAATATTCTGGTGTCGGAAAGTGTCGCCAGTGGTTTGCTGGTGGGGTATCGCCCTGAGGTTCAGGTGGATGGCGCCGGCTACAGCGCACTGTGTGTGCCCGGTCGCGAACGGCATCCGCCCGTGCGGGCGTTTTTCCAGTGGCTGGATGAAGAGGCAAAGCTTTCGGGGCTTTTGCCAAAATCGCAGCCATCACACGAACGCCCGTAGGTGCCGCCACTGGCTACGATGATCGTTCCCACACGTGGGAACGATCACTGACAGCCGACTATTTGGTCGGCTTGACCGTCGCCGGCGCCTTGCCCGCCTTCATTTGCGCCAACAACGGCACGCACTGATTCGGCTCACCGCCACTCGGCGCCACCAGCGCCAGCAGCCCCGCCGCCGGACCGGCAATCACGCCCAGCGCCACCATCCCCGCGCCCCGCAACATCAGCGGCACGCCCTTCACGCCGGTATCCGGCTTGATGAACTTACCGCGCACATACAGCGGCGAACGCAACGAGATCACCCGCACGCCCTTGGACTCTGGCGTGATGGTCAGGTCGAGCTGCTCAGTGGCCATGTTCGCCGTGCCGTCGATGTAGACGATCGCGTTCTCGGTGTCGAACACAAACAGCCGGGAGGTCGCCAGACCGTTCTTGACGTCGAAGTCGGCCGCCGCGCAATTGATCTTCACGTCCTGGTCGCCAAAAATTTTCCCGACCACATAATTGCCGACATTCAGCCCGGCCAACTCCATCAGTTGGCGACTGATCGCACCGTCGTTCATCAACAGCTTCAGATCACCATTGGAGCTGCCCAGCAACGCGGCCACCGAGTTGCCGTGACCCGCGAGATCGGCGTCACCGTTGAGTTCCCCAAAGCTGGTTTTCATCGTCTCGAAGCTCGGGAACAGTTGCTTGAGCTTGAAGCCGCGCGCGGTCAGTTTCGCCCGTCCTTCCAACGGAACGACAAGGCCGTTCAGACGGACCTGCGCATCGAGCTTGCCGCCCGCGACGCCAAAGCGCAGCGGCTCCAGGCTGATCTGACCATCGTTGAGCACCAGGTGCGTATAGAGATCGGTAAACGGCAGCTTCTCGCTTTGAACAATGCGTTTGCCGGTGAATTCGACATCCGCGTCCATATCGCGCCAGCGCTCGGTATGGAACTCCTCGACCGGCAATACCTTGTCCGCCGGCTGCTTGCTTTCGCCGCCCCGGGCCTTTTGCTTGGCATTGGAGTCGGCGCCGATCAACGGCGCGAGGTCGGCGAACAGCAGTTGATTGGAGACCACCGCGCCACTGAGCTTGGGCCGTGGCTGGCTGGCGACATACGTCAGGTCGCCGTGAATATCGCTGCTGCCGATGGTGCCGTTGAATGCCTCGTAGTGGAACGTCGCACCGTCCGCCTGGCGCAGGTTGGCGATCAAGTGACCGTCGGTGGTGTAAGGCGGCGAAGCCGGCAGGGGTACACCGGTCAAGGGATAAAGATTGCTCAGGCTGGTGCCGGCCAGTTTCAGACGCAGGTCCAGCGCACCGAGGTTCAGCGGGTCGGTCAGGGTGCCGGCCAACTCGACGCTGGTGTCGGCAATCTTCACCTGCGCGTGCAACGGGAACGGCTTGGCCGCGTCCTGTAATGCCAGCAGCCCGCCAACCTTGCCTTCGCCCGCGAGTTTCTGACCGTGGTACTGGCCTTTGACCTTCAGTGCGAATGCATAGTCTTGCGGCGCCGAGCCCTTTTCCAGGGCTTTCTTCGCGGCTTTATCACCGACGATGTCACTGAACGGAATCGGCTTGCCCAACAGGTCGATCAGCAGGTCGAGCTGTGTGTTGAGGCTCTGGTCATCGAGCGTGACGTGGCCCTTGTCGAAGCCGATTGCTCCGATGTCTACCACCCAGCGGGACGGTTCGGCGTTCGGGTCCTTCGGATCAAATTTGAAGGTCCAGTTGGCGCGGCCATCAGCCAGACGCTGCAGATCGGCATTGGGTTCGGTGAGGTCGATGCGTGGAATCACTACCCGTTGCGCCAATAGCGCCAGCGGCGAGACCCGCAGCTCAACGCGTTTGAGGCTGGCCATTTGCGGCTTTTTCGACCAGTCCGGGTTGCCCAGGCTCAAGTCCTCGGCCACCACATGCGGCCACGGCACCCAGGCGCGCCAACCGCCTTCATCAACTTCACGCTTCCAGGTCACCGTCAGGTTGCCATTGATGGCGAAGGGGCGGTGCAGTTCTTCGGAGACTTTGCTGTTGAGCGGCGGTTTGATCCGGTTCCAGTCGAAGAACGCGATGATCACCACCAGCAGCGCCATCAGCAGCACGAGACTGCCAACAACCCAAGCGAGAATTTTACGAGTGCGCGTCATTGCACGGGGCTCCTGATTACGACTCAGCGCCAGAACTGCGACGCACATATGAAACGGTAGGCCAGAATCGGCGGATTATAGAAATTACGACTGGCAAATGGCTCACAGGTTTAACGCCCTTCCATTCGGGTATAAAAAAACCATTTTTCCTGACCGGTCAGCCAGCTTCCGTTACCCATCCTCGCGCTTTTTCGTCGCGCGAGTGAGTCGAAAATACCCACCTCGGTGCAAAAGCGTTCCGCGGAAACGTGTGATCTAGAGGCTTTCGGCCGAACAATCAATTCCGTTGATTATTACCATTGCCTTTATGAACTTTTATATCGACTTATCGAGAGTAGCATTAACTTCGTACCCACTTTATAGCCCTCCCAAGGAGCAGCCCATCATGAAACGCCAATTACTGCTTAGCCTGACCCTTTCGATGTTAGCCAGCACCGCTTTTGCTCTGCCAGCTGCCGATCAGGCAACTCCACAAGTCAAATCCAGCCATACGGCTTATAGCCAAACGGTTGCCGACGGTGCGAATGGTAACGAACGTCTGAAAGAAAAAGGCCTGATTACTCAGGACGGCTACGACAAGACACCACAAGGCCAGATCCTTGCCTCTGATGGTTCCGATCGCACTCCACAAGGGCAGACCCTGGCTTCCGACGGATCCGATCGCACCCCACAAGGTCAGACCCTGGCTTCCGACGGTTCCGATCGCACTCCACAAGGTCAGACCCTGGCTTCCGACGGATCCGATCGCACTCCACAAGGTCAGACCCTGGCTTCTGACGGATCCGATCGCACTCCACAAGGTCAGACCCTGGCTTCCGACGGTTCCGATCGCACCCCACAAGGTCAGACCCTGGCTGAAGGTGGTGGTGACCGTGTGATCGAACGCAACGCTAGCCTGAGCTAAGGCCATGCTGGCCCGGAAAAAAGCCCGATCTCCTGGATCGGGCTTTGACTTTATGTAACTCGCACTCCCCGCCCCACCTTCCTTTACACAAGTTCGACGCCATCAAAGCTGATTTGCTAGAGTGCGCCGCTGTCCTTGATTAGAAGTCAGCCGCCTGATGCTGCCCCGCGCCGAACAGAAACAACAGACCCGCAACGCCTTGATGGACGCTGCCCGCCACCTGATGGAATGCGGCCGAGGATTCGGCAGCCTGAGTCTGCGTGAAGTGGCGAAAACCGCTGGTATTGTCCCGACCGGTTTCTACCGGCACTTTGCCGATATGGATCAGCTGGGGCTGGAACTGGTCAGCGAAGTCGGCCAGACCTTCCGCGAAACCATTCGCCTGGTGCGCCACAATGAATTCGTCATGGGCGGAATCATCGATGCCTCGGTGCGAATTTTCCTTGATGTGGTCGCGGCCAACCGTTCGCAGTTCCTGTTTCTGGCGCGCGAACAATATGGCGGCTCGCTGCCAGTGCGCCTGGCCATCGGCACACTGCGCGAGAACATCAGCTCGGACCTGGCCGCCGACCTGTCCTTGATGCCCAAACTGCAACACCTCGATTTTGCCGGGTTGTCGGTCATGGCCGACCTGATCGTCAAAAGCGTGTTCGCTACCCTCCCCGACATCATCGACCCGCCCGCCGAAGCCTTGCCCGTTCACCTGACGCCACAGGCGAAGATCACTCAGCAACTGCGCTTTATCTTTATCGGTCTCAAACACTGGCAAGGCCTGGGCAGTACCGAGTAATCATTTAAAAAGATCGCAGCCTGCGGCAGCGCTCTTTTTATGCGCTACAAAATGGTGCGCACAAAACCTGCGCGCACCAAACCCACCCGCACTTATTCAAAATCCCGCAACATCCAGAAACATCTTCTACGCTCTGACAGGGTTTTCCTACGTCTCGTCCGATTGGCAAGCCCCTTGCTCTAGCCTGAGCATTGTCCTTTGCTGGAAGCCTTCCAATGCTGGTGATTCATCGCAGAATCGACCCTCAACCCGTCTGGGCCGCCGAGTTGCACCTGAACTTCGAGGCGCGCAGTAAAAGTCGCCTGCGCTGTTTCAGTGCCGAAGGTGAAGACGTCGGGTTGTTTTTGGAGCGCGGGCAGCCACCGCTGTACGACGGCGAATGCCTGGAGGCCGAAGACGGCCGCATCGTCCGCGTCTGTGCCCGCCCCGAACAACTGCTGCACGTCACCTGCGCCAATACGTTCGAACTGACCCGCGCCGCCTATCACCTGGGCAATCGCCACGTAGCCCTGCAAGTCGGTGATGGCTGGCTGCGCCTGCTCGACGATTACGTGCTCAAAGCCATGCTCGAACAGCTGGGTGCGCACACCGCAAACATCGAAGCACCGTTCCAGCCGGAGCACGGCGCCTATGGCGGTGGCCATCATCATTCGCGGCACGGCGACGAGGACTTCAACTATCCGCCGAAACTGCACCAGTTCGGCGTACGCACGTGAACCCGGCCTGGGCGCTGCTGCGTCTGGCCAGCCCGCAATTGCCGATTGGTGGCTACAGCTATTCCCAAGGCCTGGAAATGGCTGTGGATAACGGCCGCGTAAACGACCCGGAATCGGCCAAACGCTGGATCAGCGATCAGTTGCTGCTGAACCTGGCGCGTTTCGAAGCGCCGCTGCTGCTCGCCCATTGCACTGCCGCCGCCAATGAAGACTGGCCGCAGTTGCTGCAACGCTGTGAGGAACACCGCGCCAGCCGGGAAACCCGCGAGCTGCATCAGGAAAGCCGGCAAATGGGCTATTCCCTGCAGCAACTGCTCAACGGTTTGCCGGAACTGGATGACGCCGCCCGCAGCTTTCTCGCACAACGCAGCGAACCGCATCTGGCCCTCGGCTGGGCGCTGGCCGCACGCGCCTGGCAGATCAGCCCGCAAGACGCACTCGCCGCCTGGCTCTGGAGCTGGCTGGAGAATCAATTGGCGGTGTTGATGAAAACCCTGCCACTGGGCCAGCAAGCCGCACAACGGCTCACCAGCGAACTGCTGCCGCTGCTGCAGCAGGCCCAGCAGAACGCCTCAAGCCTTGACCCTCAACATTACGGCAGCGCCGCTTTCGGCCTGTCCCTGGCATGCATGGCCCATGAGCGCCAGTACAGCCGCCTGTTCCGTTCCTAGGGCCTGTTATTTTGGAGAATCACATGAACACACAACCTCTGCGCGTCGGCATCGGCGGCCCGGTCGGTTCCGGCAAAACCGCGCTGACTTTGGCCTTGTGCCTGGCGTTGCGTGATCGCTACAACCTGGCAGTGGTCACCAACGACATCTATACCCGCGAAGACGCCGACTTTCTGGTGCGCAACGAAGCGCTGGCGCCCGAGCGGATCATTGGCGTGGAAACCGGCGGCTGCCCACACACGGCGATCCGCGAAGATGCATCGATCAACCTCGAAGCAGTGGATCAACTGAACCGACGCTTTCCCGGTCTCGATCTGATTCTGGTGGAGTCTGGTGGCGACAACCTGTCGGCGACCTTCAGCCCGGAACTCTCGGACCTGACGATCTACGTGATCGATGTCTCGGCCGGCGACAAACTGCCGCGCAAGGGCGGACCGGGGATCTGTAAATCCGACCTGCTGGTGATCAACAAGATCGACCTGGCGCCGCTGGTGGGCGCATCGCTGTCGATGATGGACAGCGACACCCAACGCATGCGCGGCGGCAAGCCGTTCGTCTTCAGCAATCAGAAAACCGGCCAGGGCCTTGAGGAAATCATCGCCTTCATCGAGCGCCAGGGGCTGCTGACCGCAGCCTGAAACTTATCCACAGGCGTTATCAACAAGGAAGCTTACTCATGACACTCAAACGCATCTTCGCCGCCGCAGCCCTGCTGCTCACGCCCGCACTGGCCTTCGCCCACCCGGGCCATGGCGACAACGGTTTGCTGGCCGGTATCAGCCACCCGATTGGCGGTCTCGACCATTTGCTGGCGATGCTGGCTGTGGGGTTATGGGCCGCGCAACAAAAGGGCGCAGCGCGTTGGGCACTGCCGTGTACCTTTGTCGGCGTCATGCTGATTGGCGGCCTGCTCGGGTTTGAAGGCTTGAACCTGCCGGCGCTGGAAAGCGGGATTGCTGCTTCGGTGCTGGCGCTGGGCCTGGCGGTGGCATTGGCGGTGCGTCCGCCGTTGAGCCTGGCGATTGGCGCGACAGCGCTGTTTGCCTTGTTCCACGGCGTGGCGCATGGTCTGGAGTTGCCGGAGATGTCCAGCCCTTGGGCATATGCCGCTGGCTTCATTGCCGCGACTGCCGCCCTGCATGCTGCCGGTTATGCAATGGTGCGCGTATTGCCTCAGGCCGCTGCGCCGCTGGTTCGGGTGGCGGGTGCTGCGTCGGCGGCGACAGGGTTTTGGTTGCTCGCCGGCTGACGAAACCAAGGCGGCCAAACGTAGCAGCTGGCGAAGCCTGCGTTCGGCCGCGAAGCGGTCGTAAAATAATCAACCGCGGTTTTTCAGGAGGATCCGGATTACCGGATTGCGACCGCTGCGCGGCCGAACGCAGGCTTCGCCAGCTGCTACGGACCCCACTCCTGCACTCCTTTCGCAAGCCTACGACCCGCCTGCCTGCTACCATGTCGCGCAAACACTCCTGCCGTGACGACGCCAGCCAATGCCCGATGCTCCCCGCTCCGCCTCCCAGCCTGAATTGACCGCCCTGTTCGCCACTGTGCAGCAGCACTTCCAGGACGTGATCGTGCCGCTCTGGCAAGGGCCCGGATGGAACGCAGACATGGCGCTGCCGTATGAAGGGCTGGACGCCGGACACCAGCCATTGCCGCCACAACGCTACCGGGCCATGGCCTGCGCGCGGCAGCTGTACCTGTTCGCCAGCCTGATCGGTGACGTGCCGGCCGCCGAAGAGCGCGCCGCTGCGCTGTTTCGCTCCCTGCAACGGCATTTCCACGATGCCGAGCACGGCGGCTGGTTCTACAGCATCGATGCCCATGGCGCGCCGCTGGATCAGCGAAAAGACCTCTACACCCACGCCTTCATTCTGTTTGCCTGCGCCCATTACTGGGCCAAGGTTCGCGAGCCGTTGGTGGAATCGGTGCTCAATGCCGCGCTGGAAGTGGTCGCTCAGCGTTTCGCCACAGACGACGGTCTGTACGAAGCCAGCCTCGACCGCGACTGGTCATCGCTCAAGTCCGGGCCGTTGCAGAACCCGCTGATGCATCTGGCCGAAGCATTCCTCGCCACGCTGTCAGTACGCGACGATGCCCCGGTCGAGGCCGCGCTCAATGCATTGTGCGGGGCGATGCAAAAGCACTTCATCGACCCGCAGCACGGGGTGATGATGGAAAAGCCGCTGGGGGCTGTGGATAACTGGTTTGAGCCGGGGCATCAATTCGAATGGTTCTTCCTGCTGGAGTCATCGGCGTTGCTGCGCGGATCAAAACTGCACGCTTCGCTGACCCGCGCATTCCCGTTCACCGAGCAATTGGGCGTTAATCAGCAAACGGGCGCAGTGCGAGCGATGCTCGACCTTGAACTGGACGGCCGACCTCGGGATGAGACCCAGCGCATCTGGGCCCAGGCAGAATACCTGCGCGCCCTGACCTTGCGCCCGGACAGCGAGGCGTTGCTTGAGCGTCAATTGAACGCCTTGCAACAGCGTTTCCTGCATGCCGGTGGCTGGTACGAGTGCCTGGACAGGGATGGCACGGTCAGCCGCCAGGACATGCCGTCGACCACGCCTTACCATTTGGCGACCTGTTATCGCGGCCTGACCGAGTATCTGCGCTAACTGATAGATCGCTATCGCGAGCAGGCTCGCTCCCACAGGGACACCGTTGAACCTGTGGGAGCGAGCTTGCTCCGGGCGGCGATCCGACGATGGCAACAACGCGGTCTTCAGCCAGCAATCCACTTGCGATCACCGGTAAAGCTGATGGTCAGCCAACGCGCTGCATCAGGCTTGCCGAGCTTCGCCGAAATCCGCTCACGCAGTTCATCCAGCGTAGCCACGCCATCAAGTCGGTAATCCGCCGGCAATACCACGTGAATCTCGATGAACCGCGCCCGCCCGTGCTTTTGCACATACGAGATGTACTCGACAAAACCATGCTCGGCCTTGGCCTCGTCCATCACCTGGCGAACCTTTTCATCCAGCTGATCAGGAACAATTCCCAGCACATCGCGTAACGCCGGCCCAAGGATTTTGAACGCCGGCGCGAGCATGCTCAGGGCCAGCAGGATCAGGATCAACGGGTCAACGTAAGCGGCCCACTGGCCATAGCCCTGCGTCTTGAGCAGCAACGCGATGAGGAAGCTCACCAGCAAGCCGACCGAGAGCATCGCGTCCACCAGCCAACTGATGTTGTCGAACTGGATCAGCGAGGATTTCAACGTGCGATTGCGATAACGGACGTAGAAGAAATAGCCGAAACAGACGACGCTAAGCACCGCCGCAAAAGGAATAACCAGACCCAGTTCGATCTCGCGGCCACCTTGGATGATGCCGAACATACCGCTGAGAAAGGCGTAGATCGCAATCAGCAGCAGGAAGCTGCCTTCGATCAGCAGCACCATCGGTTCGAGGTGCCAGAAGCCGAACTGAAAGCGCTGGTTACTTTCCTTGGCGATCAGCTTGGCGGTGATCAGCATCAGGACCTTGATGAAGGTCGCGATCAGCGAAAAAAACCCATCGAACAAGATCGATTGGGAGCCAGAAAAAAAACCCGTGACGATCGCGGCGACCGCCACGGCGAACATCAGGATGGTCGATTGTTTGAGCAGTACCTGCTCACCTCGGTTACTCACATTTCCTCCTTCTGAAACCCTGAAAACCGCGGTTTGCGGTGGGGGTTTCGAGAGGGAGTGTACCTTATGCCATGTTTTGGCCGATTTACCGCCATCGCGAGCAGGCTCGCTCCCACAGGTTCAACGGTGTCCTTGTGGGAGCGAGCCCGCTCGCGATTGGCCGTTACCCGGTCTTACGCCTTGCTACTGCGGTCAATCGCAAACCCGCCCCAGGTCTGGCTCACCGGCATCAATTCCAGACGGTTGATGTTGATGTGCGCCGGGGCATTGAGGACCCAGAAAATCGTCTCGGCGATGTCCTGCGGCTGGATCGGCTCGGCGCCCGCGTAGGTGGCGTCGTAACGCGCCTGGTCACCGCCAAAACGCACCAGCGAGAACTCGCTTTCACACAGGCCCGGCTCGATGTTACTCACCCGTACGCCAGTGCCTTGCAGATCGCAACGCAGGTTCAGCGAGAACTGTTTGACGAAGGCCTTGGTCGCGCCATACACATGGCTGCCCGGGTACGGGTAGTTGCCGGCGATGGACCCCAGGTTGATGATCCCGGCACCGCGGCCGTGGGCGATCAAGCGTGGCAGCAGCAGGCGAGTGCTGTACATCAGGCCTTTGATGTTGGTGTCGACCATGGTTTCCCAGTCGTCCAGATCGCACTTGGGCGCTGGGTCTACACCCAGGGCCAGGCCTGCGTTATTGATCAGCCCGCGCAGCTTGGCAAACGACGGCGGCAGGTTGGCGATCGCCTCCTCCATGGCCTTGCGGTCACGCACGTCGAGCACCAGGCCATGGACTTCGGTCTGCTTCGACAATTCGGCGCACAGGGCATTCAGACGCTCTTCACGACGGCCTGTCAGTACCAGTTTCCAGCCGGCCTCGGCAAAACGACGGGCACAGGCTTCACCAAAACCGGACGTCGCGCCGGTAATAAACAGGGTGTTGGACATCGTGTTCTCCTGGTTTGGGCTGATACGCAGCCGTTGGAATAAAAACTCAACCAGCAGCATGCCCGGCCCGGAGCGCAGCGGCAACCGGGTCATTGGTGCTCACGTCACAGGCTGCGCGCGCACTGGATCTGCGAGAAGCTGCCGCCATTGAGGGTGACGACCGTGGCGCTGGTTTTCTCGATCTCGCCGGGGAGCGTCAGGTGCAAGTCCTTGAGGGCGCTCTGCGGGGTCTGCCAGAGAATGGTCTTGTACCTCACGTAACCGCTGGCTTCACCGCCGCCCGTGACGAGCCGGATCGTGCTGCCGCCGGGTCGATAGTAAAGGGTGGTGCTCGCCCCGGTGCAGACATACGCATACTCCTTTTGCGGCGTGGGCAGCAGGCCACCGGACAATCCACTCACCAGGCTATACAACGCAGCGCTGATCACGAAAATACCGGCAAGCCCCGCCAACACCGTCACCAGCCCGTTGTAATTGCCAAACAGGCGACGCGGCGGCTGCTCACTGGACGCTTCGATCGCAGGTGCTGGCGATGCAGTCAGGACGACCTCGGGGTTCACCACTGGCAACGTAACCGGTTCGCTGACCAGTTCCTGAAACCTGACCGCCCGCGCAACCGGCTGCATGAGCGCAGGTTTGGGCAACCGCGCACGTTGCCGAAGAATGATCCGGGCCTGAAGAACCACATACACCGCACACAACAGGGGCACCACTTGATTGAGCGCAGGCGACTGGCTATTGACCCAGCCCACGACCACCGGATCAGAGACCGCAATGTCCCCCGCGACATAGCCCAGCAGTGCGGCGCCAATTGACACCAGCACCGGCTGACGCTGTAACAGCCGGGTAATCTGCAGGCTGCCGAACATCAGCAGCGGCACGCTCAACAGCAGTCCCAGCACCAGATAAAAGACACTGCCCTGGGCCACCGCCGCCAGCCCGACCACGTTGTCCATGCTCATGATCAGGTCGGCAGTCAGCACCGTGACCACTGCGCCACCCAGCGTCTGCGGCGAGCCATCTGACGAATCGCCCTCTTCGCCTGCCTCTTCCTCGGTCAGCAGCCGTATGGCGATCACCAGCAACAGCAACGCGCCGATCAGCTTGAGCCACGGCACCAGCAGTAACCAGCCGGCCAGCGTGGTCAATAACGCCCGCAGGACGATGGCGCCGCTGGTGCCGATCAATACGGCCCGACGCAGCTGTTCCGGCGGCAGCCCGCGACAGGCCAGGGCAATCACCAACGCGTTGTCGCCCGACAGGATCAAGTCCAGCAGGAACACCTCAAAGACCATGCTCAGCGCATGCAGCGCACCATCAAATAACATCGAGCGGTTTCCTGGCAAAAGACGGCGTCATCGGAACATCATCCCAGCGAACGGCTCAGACCGGTGCCCTGCACACAGATCACTCATGGCCGTTGCTACTTGCCGCTGGTCGTTGCCGGCCCGTTCCGGAACTGCTTGAGAAATTCCGCGTCGGGCGTGAGTACCAGCATCGGCTGACTGTCAGACAGCGCCTGACGGTAGGTCTGTAACGAGCGGTACAACTTGTAGAATTCCGGGTCTTTGCTGAACGCCGCCGAAAGAATCTGGTTGGCCGCCGCATCGGCCTCGCCATGGGTGATTGCCGACTGGCGCTGGACTGCCGAGAGCAACACCGTGCGATCACGGTCGGCCTTGGCCTGGATTTGCTGGGCCCATTCAAAGCCCTGCGCGCGCAGCTCCTTGGCTTCGCGCTGGCGCTCGGATTTCATCCGGTCGTAAATCGCCTGACTGGCCTCCAGCGGTAAATCGGCGCGGTGCAAACGCACTTCCGTCACCTCGATACCGAGTGCGCGGGCCTTGTCGGCCACGTCTTTCTCAATGATCGCAACTTCCTGCTGACGGGCCGGCGACAACAGCGAGCGCAGCGATACCTCGCCCAACTCACGGCGCAACGAAGAACTGACCATTTGCGTCAGCTGGGCATTGGCTTGGTCCAGGGTCCCGACGGCCTGATAAAACCGCAGCGGGTCGCTAATGCGAAAACGCGTATAGGTCTCGACCTCGATCCGCTTCTGATCGCCGAGAATCACTTGTTCGGCCGGTGATGCCAGGGTTTGCAGACGGCTGTCGTAAAACACGATGGAATCGCTGAACGGCACCTTGAACTTGAGCCCCGGCTCCCCGGCAACGCCCATCGGCGCACCAAAGCGGATGATCAGTGCCTGCTGTGATTCATCGACGACATAGGCCGACGCCGCCAATGCCCAAAGCGCTATCGCGACGCTGGCTGCGGCCAACCCTTTGACGGTGCGGTTCATGGTCGGGCGTCCTTTTGCTGCGGTTTGCCAGGCTCGCTCAGCGGCATGTACGGCACCACCCCGGACATACCCTTGCCGGAAGAATCGATGATGACTTTGGAAGCCTTTTTCAGGACTTCATCCATGCTCTCCATGTACAGGCGCCAGGCGGTGACGTCTTTGGATTGCACGTAGCTGTTGTAAACCGAGAGAAACCGCTTGGCCTCGCCCTCGGCCAGGTTGCCGACTTGCGCCTGATAAGCCTCGGCTTCCTGGGTGATACGCGCCGCGTCGCCACGGGCACGGGGAATCACGTCATTGGCATAGGCTTCGGCTTCGTTGCGGGCGCGCTCCTGGTCGGCGCGGGCCCGCTGCACATCGTTGAACGCATCGATCACCTGTGGCGGCGGATCGACCCGTTGCAATTGCACCTGAGTGACGAGAATCCCGGCCTGTTCGCGGTCCAGCAACTGCTGCAGCAAGTCGCGGGTTTCATCGGCGATCTGCGCACGCTTGTCGGACATCACCGACTGAATCGGCGTACGCCCAATCACTTCGCGCAGCGCGCTTTCGGCCGCGAGCTTCACCGAGCGCTCCGGGTCGCTGATTTTGAACAGGTAGAGTCGCGCGTCCTTGATCCGCCAGAACACCGTGCAATCGGCTTCGACGATATTTTCGTCACCGGTGAGCATCTGCTTGTCGCGCGCGCCATTGCTCGCAGCGCTCTGCACACTGGTACTGGAGCCCAGTTGCAGCTGATTGACCTGAGTGATCTTGGGTAGCAGGACGGTTTCGACAGGATAGGGCAAGTGATAATGCAGCCCGGATTCGGCGGTCTGCTGCCAACGCCCGAAGCGCAGCACAATGCCCTGTTCATCGGGCTGAACCTTGTAGATGCCGGAGCTGATCCAGGCCAGCAAAACCAGCCCGCCGATCAGTGCCAGTCCCCGTCCGCCGAGATCCATCACGGCCAGGTCGTAACCCAATCGCTTGAGCAGCCGACGCATTGGGCTGACGGGCTCGACAGGAGCAAAGACGGGACTATCGGTCATGCAATGGCTCCATGTCGTCAAATGACGAGCGCCCATTCGGGGGCGCCAAGGCGCGCAGAGTACCTGAACCCAAAACCGCGAAAATGAATATCCTGTCATGTTCACTGTACAAAAAACGCTCAACTGCTGCCAAGCCTTGGCCGCTCTGGCCCGCAGCCAACTGCGCGCACCTTATCCACAGCCCCGTCCACAGTCTTTGGGGGCAAGTGCAAATCTTGAGACGCGCGATCTACAAGGCTTTGCGGGTAGATTTGAAAGTTTTTTGCTTGACCTGGGCACTGACAAGTGTAGCCAGCATCGGTCAGTGCGACCGAGCAGTCACCAAGACGATAGCTACACGCCAGTCATTACGGCCCTTTGCCAAGTCTTTCCAGAGTTTAACCACAGACTTATCCACAGGCTGTGCAACGACTTTCCAACCGTTGGGCACCGCTAACAAAAAGGTTGACAAGGCTTACTCAAGACCGCTGAAAAATGCCTGATCAAAAAACAACCACAACCCTGCAAGCCACGCCGCTAAAGGCCTTCAGGCAGTTGCTCCCATGTTACCCACAGCCAGTTCCACAGCAAACGGGGACAAGTCAAAACTGTGGAAAAACAGCTATTTGCAGCGGCTTTATGTCGCGCTTTAACAGGTTGCGAATATTGTTTTCCACAATTCCCGATAGAACACCACCGACACTTGTGGGAGCGAGCCTGCTCGCGATAGCGGTGGCACAGCCGGCATCAAGGTGATTGACCTACCGCTATCGCGAGCAGGCTCGCTCCCACAGGGGATAAGGGGTGTTTGGGGGATATAAAAAACCCCGGCGATTGCGCGCCGGGGTTTGTGCATAACAGCGATAACTCAGTGACCGCCGAGGTAGGCGTTACGCACCTCTTCGTTCACCAGCAGCTCCTTGCCGGTGCCGCTCAGGCGGATTTCACCGTTGACCATCACGTAGGCCCGGTCGGACAGCTTGAGCGCGTGGTTGGCGTTCTGCTCGACCAGGAAGATGGTCATGCCGGTGCCCGCCAGTTCGCGCAGGGTGGCGAAGATCTGTTTCACCACAATCGGTGCCAACCCCAGGCTCGGCTCGTCGAGCAACAGCAATTTGGGCCGGCTCATCAAGGCCCGGGCAATGGCGAGCATTTGCTGCTCGCCACCGGACATGGTCATCGCCCGCTGATTGCGCCGCTCCTTGAGCCGTGGAAACAGCTCGAACATGCGCTGCATGTCCTCGGTAGCGTACTGGTCGCCAATCGGGATCGTGCCCATCAGCAGGTTTTCCTCGACGGTCATGTCAGGGAATACCCGCCGCCCTTCCGGCGACTGTGCAATGCCGTTGGAGGCGATGTAGTGGGACGACTTGTGGGTGATGTCCACGCCGCGATAGACGATCTGCCCACCGGCCGCCCGCGGCTGACCGAAGATCGACATCAGCAATGTCGATTTACCGGCGCCGTTGGAGCCGATCAGGCTGACGGTTTCGCCTTCGTTGATGTGCAGCGAGACCTTTTTCAGGGCCTGGATCGGCCCATAGAACACGTCGATCGCTTTCAGTTCGAGGATCGGTTGAGTCATACCAGCTCCTCTTCATCAGCACCCAGGTAGGCGGCAATCACTTTCGGGTCGTTGCGGATCGCTTGCGGGTTACCCTCGGCGATCACGTTGCCGTGGTCCAGCACCACGATGTGGTCGGAAATGCTCATTACCATGCCCATGTCGTGTTCAATCAGCACCACCGTAATGTCGTGGTCGTCGCGCAGATGCCGGATCATCGCGCTGAGCGCCTCGGTTTCCTGCGGGTTGAGGCCCGCCGCCGGTTCGTCCAGGCAGATGATCTTGGGCCGGGTGCACATGGCCCGGGCAATTTCCAGTCGGCGTTGCTGACCGTAGGACAGCTCACCGGCCAGGCGGTTGGCGCAGTCCACCAGATCGACCACTTCCAGCCAGTAGAAGGCATGGTCCAGGGCATCGCTTTCGGCCTTGCGGTAGCCTTTGGTGTTGAGAATGCCGGACACCAGATTACGGTTGACCCACATGTGCTGGGCCACCAGCAGGTTCTCGATCACCGACATTTCCCTGAACAGGCGAATGTTCTGGAAAGTCCGCGCCAGGCCAGCGCGGTTGATCAGGTGCGTGCCGCCGAACATCTTGTAATGCAGCCGGTTGACGAAGCGTTTGGGCGACACGAAATCGGTCGCTTTGAACGGCTCCCCGAGCATCTTGATGACGTTGGTTTTCACGCCACGGGTGTTCAGTTCGATATGCCCGCCAGAGGCTTTGTAGAAACCGGTCAGGCAGTTGAACACCGTGGTCTTGCCCGCTCCGTTGGGGCCGATCAACGCGAAGATCGAGTTACGCTTGACCTTCAGGCTGACGTCGCTCAGGGCCTTGATGCCGCCGAAGTGCATCATCAGGTTCTCTACCGAGAGAATGAATTCATCGCTCATGACGCGCTCCTCTCAGTCAAGGCACCCTTACGCGGGGTCACGCCGGTACGGCTGATACGAATCAGGCCGCGCGGTTTCCAGATCATCATCAACACCATGAGAATGCCGAACAGCAACACGCGGTATTCAGCGAAGCCGCGCAGCAGTTCCGGGGCGACGGTCAGCACGAACGCGGCGATTACCACGCCGACAGTCGAGCCCATGCCACCGAGAACGACGATGGCGAGGATCAACGCCGACTCGAAAAAGGTGAACGAGGTCGGGTTGACGAAGCCTTGGTAGCTGGCAAAAAACACACCTGCCAGACCGGCTGTGGAAGCCCCCAGGGTAAAGGCCGACAGCTTGACCAGTACGTGGTTGAGGCCCATGGCGCGGCAGGCGATTTCATCTTCGCGCAAGGCCTCCCAGGCACGCCCGACCGGCATTCGGGTCAGGCGATGCTTGATGTACAGCACCAGCATCACCACGAGGAACAACACGGCATAGATGAACATGAACTTGATGTTCGGGTTGTATTCGGTCCCGAAGAACTCATGGAAGGGTATCCCGCCATCCTTCGCCACACGCGTGAACTCGATACCGAAAAACGACGGTGATGGCACCGGCATGCCGTTAGGCCCGCCCGTGAAGGACAGCCAGTTGGTCAGTATCAGGCGAATGATTTCACCGAAGCCCAGGGTCACGATGGCCAGGTAGTCACCGTGCATGCGCAACACCGGAAAGCCGAGTATGCATCCGGCCAGCGCCGCCATGAGTGCCGACAGCGGCAACACGGTCCAGAAGCCCAGGCCAAGGTAGTGATAACCCAGTGCCAGGCCATACGCACCGATGGCGTAGAACGCCACATAACCCAGGTCGAGCAGACCTGCCAGGCCGACCACGATGTTCAGGCCAAGGCCCAGCAACACGTAGATCAAGCCCAGGATCACCACCGTCAGCAGGTACTTGTCGGCGAAGACCGGGAACACGATAGCGATCACGATCAATGCCGGGATGATGAAGCGCAGCCGAGACTTGAAATCAGGTGCCAGCACATGCACGCCGGAGCCGACGATTTCGAAGCGTTGCTGAACCTTCTCACCCTTGGCCGTCTGCATGAACAGGCTCAAGGCAAGACGCCCGATCATCACCGCCCCGACCATCCAGGCCACACGCGTCGGCTGCAGATTGTAGCTATAGCCTTCAAGCACTACGCCCACGATCGGGCCGAAGACAATCAGGGCAATCAACCCGGCCAGAACCGTGTCGATCAGGCTTCTTTTGACATCGATAGGTTTGTTATTAGTGTCGGACATGCTTACACCTTCGCCACAAGTGGGCGACCCAACAGGCCTTGAGGACGGAAAATCAGGATCAGTACCAGCAGCGAGAAGCTGAAGACGTCCTTGTAGTCAGAGTTGATCACGCCGGAAAACAGCGACTCGGAAACGCCGAGGATGATCCCGCCGAGCATGGCGCCAGGCAGCGAGCCAATCCCGCCGAGTACCGCAGCGGTGAACGCCTTGATGCCGATCACGAAGCCTGCGTAGAAATCGAAGGTGCCGTAGTTCACCGTGATCAATACACCCGCCAGCGCAGCCATGGCCGCACCGATAATGAACACGTAGGAGATCACCCGGTCGGTGTTTATCCCCAGGATCGAGGCCATCTTGCGGTCTTGTTGGGTGGCACGGCACATGCGCCCCAACTTGGTGTACTTGATGATGTAGGTCAGCAGGGCCATCCCGATAAACGCGGCGACCAGAATGAAGATCTTGGTGTAGGTGATCTGCACGAAACCGGTACCGATATCGAATCTCAGCCCACCGCTCAGCAGCGTAGGAATACCCTGTTGCCGTGAGCCCTGAGCGATCTGTGCGTAGTTCTGCAGGATCAGGGAAACACCGATAGCACTGATCAGCGGTGCCAGTCGGGTGGAGTTGCGTAGCGGTTTATAAGCGATGCGTTCGATGACCCAGCCATACACACCGGTCACAAAGACCGTGAACAGCAGAGTACCCAGGATCAACAGCGGAAAGGATTCGACACCGAAGTAGGACAACAGAGCCAGGCTGATTGCCGCCAGGTACGCGGAAATCATGTACACCTCGCCGTGGGCGAAGTTGATCATGCCGATGATGCCGTAGACCATTGTGTAGCCGATGGCGATCAGGCCGTAGACCGATCCGAGGGTCAAACCGTTGATAACTTGTTGCAGGAAAATACCGTCCATCATGCACTCTCACTAACTCGAGAGGCCACCGCGAACCCGGTGTCGATGAGCCCTTGTGAGGCGCACCTGACCAGGTTCATGTGGCTCAGAAGAAAAATACCGGGTCGGCATGACTGCAGAACCCATGACTCAAGCCGGGCCCCACGAAGGATATCGAGAGGCCCAGGCCTGGCGGTGCGCTTATCTCACTTCTGTTTGTCCAGCTGGTGGTATTTGCCTGCGGCATCCCACTGGTAAACCACGTAGTCGGAGATTTTCAGGTCGCCCTTGCTATCCCATTCCTTCTTGCCCATCACGGTTTCCACCGGGTGCGCCTTGAGCCATTTGGCGGCTTCTTCACCTTTGTTCGACTTGGCACCGTTGAAGCCGGCAGCCAGGGCTTGCACCGAGGCGTAGGCGTACAGGGTGTAGCCTTCAGGCTCGTAACCGGATTTGCGGAAGGTATCCACGACAGCCTTGCTGTCCGGAATCAGGCGAGGGTCAGCGCCGAAGGTCATGTACACGCCGTCGACGTAAGGAGCACCACCGGCAGTCGTGACCATTTCGTCGGTGACGATGCCGTCATCGGACATGAACTTGACGTCTTTCAGGCCTTGCTCACGCAGTTGATGGACCAGTGGACCGGCTTCAGGGTGCAGGCCGCCGAAGTAAAGGACATCAGCCCCTACCGAACGGACCTTGGTGATCAGGGCACTGAAATCTTTCTCGCCGCGGGTCAGGCCTTCTTCAAGAACAGGTTTCACGCCACGCGCGGTCAACTGCTTGGCCGTTGCGTCCGCCAGGCCTTTACCGTAGGTGTCTTTGTCGTTGATGACGGCAACTTTCTTGCCTTTCAGGACGTCGACGATGTAGTTGCCCGCGACGATACCTTGCTGGTCGTCACGTCCGCACATACGCATCATGGCAGGCAGGCCGCGCTCGGTGACCGTCGGGTTGGTAGAGCCCGGGGTGATTGCGATGATGCCGGCGTCGGAATAGACCTCGGAAGCCGGGATGGTCGACGACGAGCAGAAGTGCCCGACCACGCCGATCACCTTGTCCTGGACCATTTTGTTCGCAACCGCCACAGCCTGTTTCGGTTCGCAGGCGTCATCGCCCTGGACCAGTACGATTTTTTCGCCGTTGATGCCGCCCTTGGCGTTGATTGCATCCGCCGCCGCTTGCGCGCCTTTCATGTATTGCAAGCCGAAGGAAGCGCTAGGGCCGGTCATCGGACCTGCCACACCAAGTTTGACATCCGCCTGAACAAACGAAGAAACACCCAACGCAGCCGCCACTGCGAGAGCTACAAAGCCTTTCTTGTAAAACGTCTGGGACATGAGGTGGTGCTCCAAGGTTTTTTTTAGTTGGCACTGCGACTTCACTGATTGCTCAGAGCAAGGGCCGTGCCATCGGTTTTTTATTCTTCAAAAAGTCGCTGCTTTATTGTTATTTCGACTGTTTCGGGCCCTTTTTCATTGGGCGTGCAACCGTCTAAACCGCGGCAGGTGAAACCATTTTATTTTTGAGGCGCAACCCTGGTGCGCCATCATTGCAACCGCAGCGCCAAACGACGTGCAACCAGCCTGTAACAGCATGCGTCACCGAACTGCACACTGCTGGTGCGCAACTGCTACAAACCCGCACCATTACAGGCTAGTCGCTGCGCCAAAAAGCGCCGCTTCGCGCAACATATTTCCTCGCTCAGATGACAATCCGCAGGCACTGGCCCGCGTGATAGAGCGAAAAACCGGCCTCGTACAGACAACTGCGCAGGCCCACCCCGGCCAGTGGCTGCATGGGTGCGAAGGGAATCGGTAGCGCCTGAGGATTTCCGTTACACAAATAATCGGCGAAGGCTTTACCGACTACCGTGCCCGTGGTCACGCCACGGCCGTTGTAACCGGTCACGGCCACCAGACCGGGTGCCGGCTCGAACAAGCGCATCAAGTGATCGGGGGTAAAAGCGATGCAACCGGTCCAGGTACATTCCCAGTCCACCGGTTTGAGGTAAGGGAAATAATGCTGCTGAACCCGGTCGGCCCAGGCCTTGAGGAACCAGGTGGGTTTCTGATTGCCGTTGCCCAGGCTGCCGAGCAACAACCGGCCGTCTTTGTCGCGACGGATGCTGCTGAGCACCTGACGGGTGTCCCAGGAACCCTGGCCACCGGGCAGGATCAGTTGCGCGGCTTCTTCAGTCAGCGGCGCGGAAGCCACCTGATAGTAATAACCGGGGAAGAAATTGCGCCGCAGTTCCGTCCAGTCGCCTTCGGTGTAGGCGTTGGAGGCGATCACCACCTGCTCGGCCATGACCGAACCGGCGTCGGTTTGCACCGACCAGCGCTGGCCCTGCCGTTCGAGTCGGGTCACTGCTGAATGATCGAACAGCTGACCACCCAGATCCGCGGCAGCCTTGGCCAGACCGCTGGTGTAGGCCATCGGATTGAGCGTGCCGGCGCGACGGTCGAGCAACGCGGCGGCGATTTTTTTGGTGCCGGTGGCCTGCTCGCACGCCGCACCGGTCAACAACTCCACGGGCGCGCCGCGGCGCTTCCATTGTTCTTCACGACTGCGCAGATCGGCTTCGCCACGGGCGTTGTGCGCCATGTGCAGCGTACCTTCGCGACGCAACTGGCAATCGATGTTGTATTTGTCGATCAGGCTGAACACCAAAGCAGGTGCCGCGCCGAGCATGCGATTGAGCTGGCTGCCGATCGCTTCGCCGAACCCGGCTTCAATCTCGTCCGGGGGAATCCACATCCCGGCATTCACCAACCCGACGTTGCGCCCCGAACCGCCCTGCCCGCAGCGCTTGGCCTCGAGCACGCAGACGCTTTTGCCTTGCTCCAGCAAATGCACCGCCGCCGATAAACCAGTAAAACCGGCGCCGATCACGCAGACGTCCGCCGTCACCTCGCCCTTGAGCGCCGCCCGGTCAGGCCGTTGCGGCGTCAGTTTTTCCCATAAGCATTCTTCGCGTAACGGCATCGCCAGACTCCGATCAGAAACCTAACCACCACACACATTCCCAATGTGGGAGCGAGCCGGCTCCGGGCGGCGCTCCGACGATGACGGCCGTACATCCAGCATTGATGTGACTGACAGACCGCTATCGCGAGCAGGCTCGCTCCCACATGGGATTTTCATGAGTTCAAGAGATGTGTTTAGTCGAAGGTAATCCCCTGGGCCAGCGGCAACTCCAGCGAGTAGTTGACGGTGTTGGTCTGGCGACGCATGTAGCCGCGCCATGCATCGGAGCCGGACTCGCGACCGCCGCCGGTTTCTTTCTCACCGCCAAAGGCGCCGCCGATTTCCGCGCCACTCGGGCCGATGTTGACGTTGGCGATGCCGCAGTCGCTGCCCACCGCCGACATGAATTGCTCGGCCTCACGCACGTCAGTGGTAAAGATGCACGACGACAGGCCTTGTGGCACCGCGTTGTTCAGGCGCAGCGCTTCGGCGAAGTCCTTGTAGCCAACCACGTACAGAATCGGCGCGAAGGTTTCGCTGCGCACCACGTCGCTCTGCTCCGGCATTTCGACGATGGCCGGCGAAACGTAGTAGGCATTCGGAAATTTGTCTTCGAGCTGACGCTTGCCGCCAAACACCCGACCGCCTTCGCTCAAGGCTTGCTCCAGCGCGTCCTGCATATTGTCAAAGCTGTGCTTGTCGATCAGCGGGCCAACCAGATTGCCTTCCAGCGGATGGCCGATGCGCACTTTGGAATACGCCGCCTTGAGGCGGGTGACGATCTCTTCCTTGACCGACTCGTGGGCAATCAGGCGACGCAGGGTGGTGCAACGCTGACCGGCGGTGCCGACTGCACTGAACAGGATCGCTCGCACGGCCATGTCGAGGTCCGCGCTTGGGCCGAGGATCATCGCGTTGTTGCCGCCCAGCTCCAGAATGCTGCGAGCAAAGCGTGCGGCGATTTTCGGTGCCACTTCACGGCCCATGCGGGTGCTGCCGGTGGCGCTGATCAAGGCCACACGCGGGTCGTCCACCAGCGCTTCACCGGCATCGCGGCCGCCAATGATCACCTGGCTCAGGTACTCCGGCGCATCGCTGAAATTCTTCAAGACGCGCTCGAACAGCGCCTGGCAGGCCAGTGCGGTGAGCGGGGTTTTCTCCGACGGCTTCCAGATCACCGAGTTGCCGCAGACCAGCGCCAGCGTGGTGTTCCAGGCCCAGACCGCGACCGGGAAGTTGAACGCGCTGATCACCCCGACCACGCCCAACGGATGCCAGGACTCACGCATGTGGTGGCCCGGACGCTCAGAGGCGATGGTCAAACCGTAGAGCTGGCGCGACAGGCCGACGGCGAAGTCGCAGATGTCGATCATTTCCTGAACTTCACCCAGGCCTTCCTGAGTGATCTTGCCGGCTTCCCAGGACACCAGCTCGCCCAGATCAGCCTTGTACTCGCGCAGCACTTCGCCGAACTGGCGCACCAGTTCACCACGACGCGGCGCCGGAACCTTGCGCCACAGGTCGAACGCATGCTCTGCGCGACTGACCTGCTGCTCGACTTCAGCAGCGCCTTCCCAGTTCACCGAGGCAATCTGGCTGCCGTCGATCGGTGAATGCACGGGCTGTTTGCCGTACTGGTACAGGGCCGGGTTCACCCCCAAACGATCAAGCAATGCGGCAACCATGGGTCACTCCTTCAACGTGAAAAGCAGAAAATTCACAGCCCACTGACTAGGGTCTGTTGACGCTTGGTGACGAACCGCGTTGCGATGCCAACGTGTGCGAGGCAAGGCGCGGGATGCCGCCAATGGTTGTTCCCTTGGCTAATCCCGCAACGCAGCCTCGCACACGTTGGCGCGCAACCCGAAGGGACGGGGCCCATTTGGCGCAGGGCTGCGTTACTCGGAACTTATTTGGAACAACCAAACTGCGCTCCTCGCGCCTTGCCCTGCGCCAAATGGGCATCCGTCGCGGTCGTCACCAAGCGTCAACAGACCCTAGGGGCTTCAGGCCTATAGTTGTAGCCGCCCCGAGACTTGCCAACAAACGACGATTAAGCGAGATATCATTCCGTTTATTCATGCAAAGCGTTGCAACAAGAACAAGGGCCCTCCCATGCTGAATAAACGCCACTTGCCGTCGATTACTGCGTTGCAGTGTTTCGAGGCGGTTACTCGTCACCTGAGCTTCACCCGCGCCGCCGAAGAGCTGAACCTGACCCAGAGCGCCGTGAGCAAACAGGTCGCGCAACTCGAAGAGCTGTTGCAGCACCTGCTGTTCCGTCGGGTACGTCGACGCCTGCAAATGACTCCGGCCGGGGATTTGTACCTGGTTGAAGTGCGAAAAATTCTCTCGCAAGTCGAGATGTCGACCCACTACCTGCGTTCCTACGGTGGTGAGACCGAAGTACTGCGCGTGTCCACGCCTTCAACCTTCGGCGCTCGTTGGCTGGTGCCACGCCTGAAAGGCTGGCGCCTGCGGCATCCGCATATTCATCTGGACCTGTGCAACGAACACGAAGCCGACGACTTGCTGCAAGGGCGCAGCGACCTGGCGTTCTATTTCGGCCAGGGTTCGCGGCCCGGCACCGAGTGCCTGAAGCTGTTCGGCGAAGAGCTGGTGCCGGTCTGCGCACCGGGCAGCCTGCCGGAGCAGCCCTTCACTGACCCGACGCAACTCAGCGATCTGGTGCTGCTGCAAAGCGCCTCGCGGCCCCAGGCCTGGCACGACTGGTTCGACAGCCAGGGTTACCAGACCGAGCACAGCTATCACGGGCCGCGCTTCGAAACCTTTTATATGTGCATTCGCGCCGCGCAGGTCGGCTGCGGCGTTGCCCTGTTGCCACGGTTTCTGGTGGAAGAGGAATTGGCCGACGGTAAACTGGTCATCCCCTGRCCACACGCAATGCCCAGCAGCGACGCCTATTACCTGGCCTACCCCGAACATTCGGCGGAAGTGCCCAAGGTGCGCGATTTTGTCGCCTGGATGCTGGAGCAGATCGATAGCTGCGACCAACCAGGGCTCTAAGACGCACGCAACACTTGTGGGAGCGAGCCTGCTCGCGATTACGCCAGCACAGCCAACATGTCAGGTGGCTGACTCATTGCTATCGCGAGCAGGCTCGCTCCCACAAGGATCTGCACAATCCAAAAAATCGCTGGCAATCCTTACCGCCGATATGCGCCACTAGTCCCATTCATTGAAACAGCTGAAACGTCGCTGCCCTCAGCGGCGGCCAGCCTGGAGATTCCCGTTATGAGCGAGAGTGTGTTTGCCGATCGCATCGTGCAGAACTTGCTCGACACCGACTTCTACAAACTGACCATGATGCAGGCGGTGCTGCACAACTACCCCAACGTTGAAGTCGAATGGGAGTTCCGCTGCCGTAACAGCGAGGACCTGCGCCCCTACCTGGCGGAGATTCGTTTTCAGATCGAGCGTCTGGCTGAATTGAGCCTGAGCAACGATCAGTTGAGTTTTCTGGAGCGCATCAGCTTCCTGAAGCCGGACTTCCTGCGTTTTCTCGGCTTGTTCCGCTTCAATCTGCGCTACATCTACACCGGCATCGAGAACGGCGAACTGTTCATCCGCCTGCGCGGGCCATGGCTGCATGTGATTCTGTTCGAAGTCCCGCTGCTGGCGGTGGTCAGCGAAGTGCGCAACCGCTATCGCTACCGTGAGATCGTCATGGAGCAAGCGCGCGAGCAGCTCTATCGCAAGTTCGACTGGCTGAGCGCCAATGCCAGCGCCGATGAGCTCTCGCACCTGCAGGTGGCGGATTTCGGCACTCGCCGGCGCTTCTCCTACCGCGTGCAGGAAGAAGTGGTGAACGTGCTCAAGCACGACTTCCCCGGACGTTTCGTCGGCACCAGCAACGTGCACCTGTCCCGCGAGCTGGACATGAAGCCACTCGGCACCATGGCTCACGAATGGATCATGGCTCACCAGCAACTTGGCCCGCGACTGATCGACAGCCAGAGCGCCGCCCTCGATTGCTGGGTTCGCGAATACCGCGGCCTGTTGGGAATCGCCCTGACCGATTGCATCACCACCGATGCCTTCCTGAGCGATTTCGACCTGTATTTCGCCAAGCTCTTCGATGGCTTGCGCCATGATTCCGGGGACCCGATTGCCTGGGCCGAAAAAGCCATCGCCCACTACCATAAACTTGGTATCGAGCCGATGAGCAAGACGCTGGTGTTCTCCGACAGCCTGACGCTGCCAAAATCGCTGGAGATATTCCGCGCGTTGCATGGTCGAATCAATGTCAGTTTCGGCATCGGCACCAACCTGACGTGCGATATTCCGGGTGTCGAGCCGATGAGCATCGTGCTTAAAATGGCAGCCTGCAATGGTCAACCCGTCGCCAAGATCTCGGACGAGGCTGGCAAGACGCACTGCAAAGACCCGAATTTCGTCGCCTATTTGCGACATGTGTTTCAAGTACCTGCCGCCCTCTCTGGCACATCAAGCAAGGAGTGAATTCATGCAAGCCGTACAGCGTGAGATTGCTGAACAGCTCAAGGTCCAACCGCCCTTCGCAGACCAGGCTGCCCTGGAGGCAGAAGTCGCACGGCGGATTACCTTTATCCAGGATTGCCTGGTCAATTCCGGGCTCAAGACGCTGGTGCTCGGCATCAGCGGCGGCGTCGACTCGTTGACCGCCGGCCTGATGGCCCAGCGGGCCATGCGCGAGTTACGTGAGCGCACCGGTGACGCGGGCTACAAGTTCATCGCCGTACGCTTGCCGTACCAAACCCAGTTCGATGAACACGATGCGCAGGCCTGCGTGGACTTCATCGCCCCGGATGAGCGCCACACCGTGAACATCGGCCCGGCAGTCAAATCCCTGGCCAGTGAAGTCGCCGCCTTCGAAGGTAAGCACGCGGTCTCGGTGGATTTCGTGCTGGGCAACACCAAGGCGCGGATGCGCATGGTTGCGCAATACACCATCGCCGGCGCCGCCCACGGCCTGGTGATCGGCACTGACCACGCAGCAGAAGCGGTGATGGGTTTCTTCACCAAGTTCGGTGACGGCGCCTGCGACCTCGCCCCGCTGAGCGGCCTGGTGAAAAACCAGGTCCGGGCCATCGCCCGCAGCTTCGGCGCACCGGAATCGCTGGTGGAAAAAATCCCGACCGCCGACCTTGAAGACCTGTCGCCCGGCAAACCGGATGAAGCGTCCCACGGCGTGACCTACGCCGAAATCGATGCCTTCCTGCACGGTGAGCCGGTGCGTGAAGAGGCATTCAGGATTATTTGCGATACGTACCGCAAGACCCATCACAAGCGGGTGATGCCGTTCGCGCCATAAGCGGCGCTTGGAATGTAAATAAAAAACCCACTGGGGGAGTGATCCACAGTGGGTTTTTCATTGCATCAGTAGTTATACCGCGCATCCTCTCTCAGGCCTCATCAGGTCGATCAGGAACAGGTGTTTCGTGCAGGTTAAGGTAATGGCTTGTCAGGATCAAAATGGTAGATGGTCCAGGCAGGCGACTTGAACATTGCTTCCTGCACTCCCACTTCAAAGACGTTGGCCCTTGGCGTGAGCGCCGATCCATCACTCCAGTTACCGTCAGGTCCGGCCTTCACGCTTTTCAGGAAGCCACCATCCTTGAAAAGCAATCAGCGCGCACCTGATCAACACTCCGTTACTTCGCTGACGCGACCTTGCGTACTCGATAGAGATTTGACTTCGGTGTGCCCCCGCCCGGCACGGATGTTACGTAGTGATATTCCCTGGACCCTGCTGTGGCGTGTTGCGTGTGCTGCCATTTACCGTATGCGTCGACAGTGACAGGGGTGCTCACGTCGCTGAGTAGCTCATGAAGGGTGAGCCTCCCATTGGCAGGCCCGTCCCCATGCACCGTAAATGCCGCTTCGGAGATCTCGCCGTAAGGCGGGATGAGCGTCGTACCGGTAAGGTTGGCCACCCGGTTGATAATGGGTGTTCCAACAGCGAGTACCGTCATTGCCCAGAGCATCGGTGGCTTTGCGTCGGCAGCACTCAGCGCGAAATGGTAGTAATGCACCCGCAGGTCGGGCAGGAGTATCCTCCAGTATCCGTTTCGATCAGATTCAACGGTTTTAATCGACGTAAAAACATCATGAACCGTGACATTCGTCGCTGGCTTGGCTGTGCCTTGAAGGATGATGGTGTTGGCCGTAGTGGCACCGCCACGGAGAGTTTCCTTGCGTTGAAGGTCTTTGGCTGCAGTGATGGCAAGTGTTCCGTCAGAGGCGGCCATTTTCCTGATAATCGTCCAGCGATCCGATACCAATCCGCTGGCAACACCTTTCACCGTCAGATCCTGTTCTTCCAGACCCAGATGGGTCAGGTCGTACTTCAGATCACCCTGTGCATCCGCAAACTCTGTACCCTTTGGGACGTCATTGACTAAAAACTCGACTTCTTCGTTCTGACCCGCCTTGATGTGTAGCTTCACCGCCGCAGAGAGAGTTGTGGTACCACTGGGAACAGCGGCACCCGACATTTCCGTGACGGCATCGATAACGGGTTTATCCGTCGAAACCGCCCCGACGATAACGGTCCAGGGATCCGATTGCTGCCCGTCGGCCCCCTGCTCTTTGGCCGTAAAATCATACTTTTCATGGGCCAACTCCTCGGTAACGAACGTCCACGTGGTTCCCCTCACCGTGGCCTCATCCAATGGCGTGGCGCCGTTGTAAATGTCGACCTTTTTGCCTTCAGCAACCGTGCCCTCAAGTGTCAACGGCGTCTTGCTGGTCGTACCACCATTAGCGATCGACGTGTCGTCGGCGTCCTTCACTTCGCGGATCGCGGGCTTCTCCACTGCCGCAGCAGTTTTAACCGTATACCTGCGTGGCACAGAGGTATGCGTTTTGACCGCACCTTGATCCATCGCAACCTCGTATATAAGTGTCAACGCCGAGCCATTGGGCAACGCCTTCAGTTCGCTGTAAAGCACCGGCACCTCGAGATAGCCGTCAGTGATCCAACTCTCATCAACGTTGTCCTCATACAGGGTCTTATCGTAGCCCTCGCCCTCCAGAACGATCCGGACAGGTTGCCCCACGGCAATCAGTGGATAGCTGTAAATACGCACCGTCCGATCTTTAGTGTCTGCAGTCAGGTCCAGTTCGTCGCCTTCTCCGTTGTTCTGTGCCTCGAGTATCCGGCCTTTCCCCAGTGCATCCTCGGGCAGGTCCAATACTTTCAACACAAGCTCGCTGGAGGGTTTCGGGTCTTCACCATCGCGTTCAACGGTGTAGATCAGTGTCATCGTTTGACCCAGGAGAAACGCGACGACATCTGCCAGCAAATTCAGAACCCGGGGGCTCGAAGACCCGAAACGCAACGTATTGCTTTTGTACGAACCCCGCGGATCGGTACCGCTCTCGCCCTTGAGTTCAACAAAGAACCTATCGTCATCCCACAGCCCTTTCCCCTCCCGCTCAATGACCGAGGTCAACTGTCGGGCCGCGTCTAGCGGCTTCAGGGTGGCACCGTCCGGCGCCTGCCGGATGCTCAGCGGATCGAGATCCGGAATGGGAACACGTTTTGTGGGAGCAGTAACTTGAGCGGTCATGAGCAATCTCCATCTCGCAAGAGTTGCCGCGACATGAGCGGCAGGGCTGGCGCTCATCTAACACCCGCCCCCGAGGCACTGACCACTGTCAGAAATAACAGGTAGGCCGTGGTTTCCGACCAGCGGTAGGAGTGACATAGCCAGAGCGCTGAGCGGATTTTGTCCGTGCTTAAACAAAAAAACGCCCCAGAGGGGCGTTTTTCATGACGGCTTGGCCTGCTTGATTACTTCAGCACGACAGCGCCTTTCATCATCGAGTTGTGGCCCGGGAACGAGCAGAAGAACTGATAGCTTTCGCCAGCGGTCAGCTTCGATACATCGAAGGTCACCGAGTCTTTCTCGCCGGCACCGATGATTTTGGTGTGGGCGATGACGCGAGTGTCACCTTCTTTCAGGTAGTTCTTGTCGATGCCGGCGGCCATGCCATCGGTAGCGATGCCAGCCATGTCTGCGGTTTTGCTCAGCACCCAGTTATGACCCATGACGTTCTTCGGCAAGCTGCCGGAGTGGGCCAGGTTGACGGTGAAAGTCTTGCAGCTCTTGTCGATGGTGATTTCCTTGGTGTTGAAGGACATCTGATCGGTGGAGTCGACATCGACCTTGCACTCTGCAGCCATCAATTGGCTGCTGGCCAGTGTCAGCAGGGATACCGCTACGAGTTTGGCAAACATGGTGAATCTCCAAGGCAGGGTTAACAAAATCCGTAGGGCATAAAGACTGCCTGAAATTTCTGCAAGTGCCTATGACCTGAATCAAGAATTGTATACAACTTTCGGGCTATGACATCGATCGAAACAATTAACCGGCCAGACCTCTGGCGCGCACCTATGATCGGCGTGTCATCTCATTCTGGAGCGCCTTTCATGTCCTTCAATAGCCTGTTGTGCAGTTTGCTTGCTGCCTACGCCTGTGGTGCCAGCGGCACCTATGAAGCCCCCTACCCCTTGGAACGCCCACGGTGAGCCATTACTCTGGGGTCATCAGCGACCATGGAGTAAGGCATGTCTTTAGCGTCTGTTTGTGTATTTTGCGGCGCCAGCACCGGCACTGACCCGGTGTATTGGGAAGCAGCGATCGCCCTCGGCCAGGAGCTGGCCCGGCGCAAGCTGACGCTGGTGTATGGCGGCGGTGCTGTCGGCTTGATGGGCATCGTGGCCGATGCGGCGTTGGCGGCGGGTGGCGAAGTGATCGGGATCATCCCCGAAAGCCTGAAGAATTCGGAAATCGGCCACACTGGCCTGACGCGCCTGGAAGTGGTCGACGGCATGCACGCACGCAAGGCGCGCATGGCCGAGCTGAGCGACGCGTTTATCGCTCTGCCGGGCGGCCTCGGCACCTTTGAAGAGCTGTTCGAAGTCTGGACCTGGGGCCAGCTCGGTTACCACGGCAAACCGCTGGGGCTGCTGGAAGTGAACGGCTTTTACAGCAAACTCACTGCATTTCTTGATCATGTCGTCGGCGAAGGCTTCGTTCGCGAGCATCACCGTGACATGCTGCAATTGAGCGAATCGCCGCAGGATCTGCTGGATGCGCTGGATGCCTGGCAACCGGTGGTAGCACCAAAATGGGCCGGGCAAAAACCCAGCTAACCCTTGCCCCCGGTTTAAAGGCAGAATACGCGCCGCTCAACCTCACCTTCGACCCCAGAGGATCGCCCATGGCTAAACCTAATTACTCCTTCGCCAAACGTCAAAGAGACTTGGCCAAAGAGCAGAAGAAAGAGGAAAAGTTGCAACGCAAGAAAGCTGCCGCCGATGAAGAAGCCGGCGCACTGAACCCCGATGCAGAAGGTGAAGTGGTTGCTGATGACGCTGTTGAAGCACCGAAAGATCAGGCGCCCGACGCCTGAGACCCACAGGGTTTGATGTTCTGATCAAACCCACCGGATCTGTGTCCAGGGTCGGCAGTCATGCTGCCGACCCTCACAGGCCAGTCTGCAATATCCCAATCCCTGTGGGAGCGAGCCTGCTCTTGATAGCGGTCTGTCAGTTGCATCAATGCTGAATGTGCCGCCGTCATCGCGAGCAGGCTCGCTCCCACACTCGATCTCCATTATTCCAGCGGCATCACGGTCACCTGCACTTCCGGGTCATGGTTGCCGCCGCCCAGAATCACCCCACGCAATGGCGAGACATCGGAGAAATCCCGGCCCCAGGCCAGGGTGATGTGCTCCAGCGCCGGTTGCACGTTGTTGGTCGGGTCGAAATCGACCCAGCCCAGCACTGGGCAGAACACCGAAATCCAGGCGTGGGACGCATCGGCGCCGATCAACCGTGGCTGGCCCGGTGGTGGCTGGGTCAGCAGGTAGCCGCTGACGTAACGCGCCGCCAATCCGCGGGAGCGCAAGCAGGCGAGCATCAAATGCGCAAAGTCCTGACAGACCCCGCGCCGACGTTCCAGCACTTCTACCAGTGGCGTCGCGACCTGGGTCGCCTCGGCGTCGAAGGTGAACTCGCTGAAGATTTTCTCCATCAACGCCTGAACGCCCAGCATCAATGGACGGCCTAGCGGAAAACAGCTTTCAGAGAACTCGACGAAGCTGCTCTTCAAGTGCACATACGGCGACTCAAACCGATAGCGGCACGCATCCAGTAGCTGCGGAGCAATCGGCTGACTGCTGTAGGTCAACGCACTGCGGGTCATGTCCCAGGCCGGCGATTGATTGAAATCGCGCACTGGCCGGCTCAGCACTTCGACGGTCAGCCGGGCATTGACCAACAGTTCATCGTGAGGCCTTTCAAACGCCAGCCGGGTCAGCGGATTACCAAACACATCCAGCTCATCGCGGCGCGAAGTCGGCTCCGGGCTGATCTGCAATTGCTGATCGGTGCAACGCTGCCAGGCGCAGTGCCGAGGCCACAAATGGGCAAGCTGCTGGGCCAGGGACACCGGGCTGTCGTAGTGATAATGGGTGTCGTGGAGAATCTGGTAACGGGCGCTCATCAGACGGACACCGTGCGCTGGCTGACATCATCGACATGGGCGAAGTGCCGCAATGCGAGGCGATCAGACACCTGATTGCTGACATCGGCGATTTCTTGCAGCAGATCGGCCAGACCATCGAGGGCGGCGCGGACGCTGCTTTCACCGAACAATGCGTTCTCCAGGCAACCGAGATCGAATCGCGCCAGGCGCTCGACCAACGAAGGCAACACCGGATCGCGCGGCAGACCAAAGTCGTCGTTCAGACGCTTGACGGTCCGGGTCACCAGTTTCAGCTGGAACAATACGCCGTGAGGGTTCTGCTCATCGAGCAGCAACACATCAAGCACCGGAATCAATTGCGCCACCGCCAGGTAGCGGGAACGGTAGGTGATGCTGCTGTTGCCCAGCTCCAGCAGCCATTCCAGCCCGGCTTGATCGAAAGCCCCGGCGCCACGCAGGAACGCTGCCAGGCTGCTGCCGAGAAACTGCAGTCGCTCGATGCGCCGCCCGATCATCAAAAAGCGCCAGCCTTCGTCGCGGGTCATGTCGTCCAGCGCAAAGCCCGACAGCGCCGCGAGCGACATGACCAGACGGTTGAGGAAATCCAGCAACTCGCCAAAATCCGGCTCTTCGGTTTCCAGCTCCGCGGTATCGCGCTGCAACTCCACCAACGCCTGCCAGTTCTCTCGTGAAAGTTTGYCGCGCACCTGAGACGCCGCCCACTGCAAGCGTTGCAGGTTGGAGCGCAGGCTGAAGGCCCAGTCATCACCGCACAATGCCGTCAGCAAACGCTCGGGCAATTCACCCTCGTCGGGCAATAACAACAGGTTTTCACCGAGATCGACCGCGGCCTGCAAGGCTTGCGGATCGTCGCCGTCGACGTAACGCGTGAGCATGATCCGCAACAACCGCGCACTGTCATCGCAGCGCTCGCAATAGCGACCGAACCAGAACAGGTTTTCGACCACCCTCGACGGCAGGTAAGGATCGCGTCGCACCAGATCGTGCACACCGAGGGTTCGCTGGGCTTTCCATTGCTCGCCTATCGGCGCTCGCTCGCCCAACACCCAGGTGTCCTTGCTCGCACCACCGCGCTGCATCGACACCACTTCGGCATCGGCCTCGGCTGCAACCCGGGTCAAGCCGCCGGGCAGCACCCGATAGCCGTCCTGACTGGCCACCGCGTAAACGCGCATGCCAATGGCCCGCGGCTGCAACTGGCCGTCTTCGGCTTGCCAGATCGGCGCCTGCGACAGCTGCGCCAGTTCTTGCGCCACATAGGCATAAGGTCGTGCCTGCATGCGCTCGGCGAGGTCATGGCGCTGTTTTTCACTCAAGTCACGCCCTAATACCGAGGCAAAACTCTGCGAGGGGAATGCCGGTTTGATCAGCAGCTCAGGCATTTTCTCCAGGGCCTGGGCCAACACCGGAGGCTCGCCACACCACCAGGTGGCAATGGACGGCAGGATCAGCTCTTCGCCGAACAGGAATTGATTGATCTTCGGCAAAAAGCCCAACAGCCCCGGCGACTCCAGTACGCCACTGCCCAGGGCATTGGCCACCAGCACCCGTCCCTGTCGCACCGCGTCAAGCAGGCCCGGTACGCCGAGCGCCGAGTCGGTGCGCAACTCCAGTGGATCGCAGAAGTCGTCGTCGAGCCGGCGCATGATCGCGTGAACCCGACGCAAACCGCTGAGGGTTTTCAGGTAAACCGTGGCATCGCGCACGGTCAGGTCACCGCCTTCAACCAGTGGATAACCCAATTGGCGAGCCAGGTACAGGTGCTCGAAATAGCTCTCGTTGAATCGCCCCGGCGTCAGCAACACCACCAGCGGCACTTCATCGGCACTCGGCGCTTGGCGCGCGAGGGTTTCCTGCAAAGTGCGGAAGAACCCGGCCAAATGCTGCACCTGCAAATCACGGTACAACTCCGGAAAGGCCCGCGACACGATAGTGCGGTTTTCCAGCGCGTAACCGGCACCGGACGGCGCTTGAGTCCGGTCCGCCGTCACCCACCAACGCCCATCCGGCGTGCGCGCCAGATCTACCGCGTACAGATGCAAAAAGACCCCGTCCGGCGGTTGGATGCCCTGACAGGGCCAGAGGAAATTGTTATGACCGAATACCAGTTCTGCCGGCAGCAGGCCTTCGGCAATCAAGCGCTGCGGGCCATACAGGTCCGCCAATACCGCGTTGAGCAAACGTGCGCGCTGGGCGATCCCGGCAGACAACTGCTGCCACTCATCAGCCGCCATCACATGGGGCAGCAGGTCCAGTTCCCATGGACGATCAGCGCCTTTGGGGTCAGCGTAAACATTGTAGGTGACGCCGTTTTCCTGAATCTGCCGTGTCAGCAAGGCTTGCCGTTGCAGCAGTTGCGTCGGCGTACTGCGTTGCAACTGATCGAACAGCCGTCGCCAGTGCGGGCGCACAGCGCCGCTATCGTCGAGCAACTCGTGATAGGTGCCCGGCGTAAGCGGGTAACGGTCAAGCAGGTCAGGCATGGAAAGCTCGGCAGGTGCTCAGGAAAAGTCAGATTAACTCACAAACGCTGCAAATATCATGTGGGAGCGGGCTTGCTCGCGAAGAGGCCGGTACATCCAACATCAACGCTGACTGAACCACCGCTTTCGCGAGCAAGCCCGCTCCCACATTGGTTTTTTGTTGTTGCAGCACCGCATTCACTCATTTCTTTTCGCAAACCGTCGCAAATCGAGCGTCATCGGCAACTCGTCGTTAAGGGTCAGCGTTGGTACCGGCAAGGTTCCCGGGCTATGGCCGAGGCGGAAGAAGCGCGCCATCCGCCGGCTCTCGGCCTCATTGGCGTTTACCGGCAGGCTGTCGTAATTGCGCCCGCCCGGATGCGCGACGTGGTACTGACAACCGCCCAGCGAGCGTTGCATCCAGGTATCGAGCAGATCGAACACCAGCGGCGCGTGCACCGGAATGGTCGGTTGCAGGCAGTTCGCCGGTTGCCAGGCGCGAAACCGCACGCCGGCAACAAACTCGCCGACCCGCCCGGTCGGTTGCAGCGGTACCGGGATACCGTTGCAGGTCAGCATGTAACGCTGCGGCGCCAGGCCTGTGAGCTTGACCTGCAAACGCTCCAGCGACGAGTCGACATAACGCACCGTGCCGCCGGCCGAGCCCTCCTCACCCAGCACATGCCAAGGCTCCAGCGCCTGACGCAGTTCCAGCTCGATGCCGCTGACCGCGTAATCGCCGACTTTGGGAAAGCGGAATTCCAGATGCGCCGCAAACCACTCGGCGCGCAGTGCATAGCCGGCGGCGTTGAGGTCGACGATCACATCGGCGAAGTCCTGCTCGATAAAGTGCGGCAGCAGGAAACGGTCGTGCAACTCGGTGCCCCACCGCGCCAGCTTGGCCGGTGCATACGGCTCGCGCCAGAAACGCGCCACCAGCGCCCGCAACAACAATTGCTGAGCCAGGCTCATGCGCGCATGGGGTGGCATTTCAAAGGCGCGCAGCTCCAGCAGACCGAGGCGCCCGGTCGCACCATCCGGCGAATAGAGTTTGTCGATGCAGAACTCGGCACGGTGGGTGTTGCCCGTGACGTCGATCAGCAGGTTGCGCAGCAAGCGGTCCACCAGCCATGGCGCGCACTCTTCGCCGGGCTTCGGCATCTGCGCGAAGGCGATTTCCAGCTCGTACAACGCATCGTTGCGCGCTTCGTCCACCCGCGGGGCCTGGGAAGTCGGGCCGATGAAAAGACCGGAAAACAGGTAGGACAGCGACGGGTGGTTATGCCAGTAGCTGATCAGACTGCGCAACAGATCCGGACGCCGCAGAAACGGTGAGTCGGCCGGCGTCGCACCACCGAGAACAAAATGGTTACCGCCGCCGGTGCCGGTGTGCCGACCGTCGATCATGAATTTCTCGGTGGTCAGCCGGGTCTGGCGCGCCTCTTCGTAGAGGAATTCGGTGCGCTCCACCAGCTCGTCCCAACTGGCGGACGGCTGCACGTTGACTTCGATGACGCCGGGGTCGGGCGTAATACGGAAGTTGCTCAGGCGTGGATCGCTCGGCGGTTCATAACCTTCCAGCAACACCGGGCAATGCAGTTCCTCGGCGGTGGCTTCGATGGCGCTGACCAGCTCGAGGTAATCCTCGACGCGTTCCAGTGGCGGCATGAACAGGTACAACCGCCCTTCCCGAGCCTCGGCGCAGAGCGCGGTGCGGGTCAGCCAATCGGCGGACTGGTCGACTTTCGGTGTGCGCTCATCGATGGTGGCCGGCTCGCCATGGGCCTGCAAACTGGCGGCGTCGGGCAGCTCCGGCAAATCCTGATTCGGATCGACCGGGTGCACGAATGGATACTCTGCCGCCGTCACCCACGGTTGCGAAGCCAGCGGCAAGCGATAGCCCAGTGGTGAATCTCCCGGCACCAGTCGGCAATGACTGTCACGCAGGTACCAGCGACCGCTCTGCCATTGATCGCCCTTGGCCGTGCGCGCCAGCGGCAGTACCTGGCCAATCACCTTGTCCAGACCTTGGCTGAAGACCTTGTGCAGGCGCGCGCGCTCGAGTTCGTCGCTCAGCCGTGAGTCTTCAGCGCTGACGTTGACCGGCAACGCACCTTCGCGCCAGAGGTAATAGAGGTTGTCTTCGTAGGCCGGAAACACGAAGCGCGTGGGCAGTTTCAATCGCTCGGCGACACTCGCCAGAAAATGCCCGGCCAACTTGCCATCGGCGCCGTAGTCTTGCTGCTCATCGGCAATCAGCGCGCTGTTGTTCCAGATCGGCACGCCATCTCGCCGCCAGTAGCAGTTCAGCGACCAGCGCGGCAGTTGCTCGCCGGGATACCACTTGCCCTGGCCAAAATGCACCAGGCCCTTGGGTCCGTAATGCTTGCGCATGCGCTGGAACAGCTCGGCGGACAGCCGCCGCTTGTCTGGCCCGAGCGCGGCGGTGTTCCACTCGGCAGCGTCCGGGTCGTCGATGGAGACAAACGTCGGCTCGCCGCCCATGGTCAGGCGCACGTCGCCCTCTTGCAGGTCGACGTCGATCTGCCGGCCCAGCGCCTGGATCGCCAGCCACTGGTCTTCAGTGTAGGGTTTGGTAACGCGTGGGGCCTCCCAAATCCGCTCGACCGACATTTCGTGGCTGAATTCACACTCGCACGGTTCGACCAGGCCACTGATCGGCGCCGCCGAGGACGGATCGGGACTACAGGCCAACGGAATATGCCCTTCGCCGGCAAACAGTCCAGAAGTCGCATCCAGGCCGATCCAGCCGGCGCCGGGCAGATAAACCTCACACCAGGCGTGCAAGTCGGTGAAGTCGACCTCGGTGCCAGAAGGGCCGTCGAGGCTTTTGACGTCAGCGGTGAGCTGGATCAGGTAACCGGAAACAAATCGCGCCGCCAGCCCGAGGTTGCGCAGCAGTTGCACCAGTAACCAGGCCGAATCGCGGCAAGAACCCGACGCGTGTTCGAGGGTGTATTCCGGGGTTTGCACGCCCGGTTCCATGCGAATCAGGTAGCCGATGTCTTCACTCAGGCGCTGGTTGAGGGCCACCAGAAAATCCACGGCGGGCAGCGGCGTGCGGTCGATGCCGTCAAGGTAGGCCTTGAACGTCGGTGTCAGCGGCAGGGTTTCCAGGTACGGCGCCAGCTCGCGCTGTTCATCGGCGGCATAGGCGAAGGGAATTTTTTCCGCATAGGGCTCAAGGAAAAAATCGAACGGGTTGAACACCGCCATCTCGGCCAGCAGATCGACTTCGATCCGCAGCTCCGTGGTTTTCTCAGGAAATACCAACCGCGCCAGGTAATTGCCCTGGGGGTCTTGCTGCCAATTGATGAAGTGTTGCTCTGGCGACACTTTCAACGCATAGGAAAGAATCCGCGTACGGCTATGGGCCGCCGGGCGCAAGCGAACGATCTGCGGACCGAGCTCGACAGCGCGGTCGTAGCGGTAATGCGTAACGTGGTGCAACGCGACATGAATCGACACGGCGGCCTCCTGCGAGCCAGGGCATGGAAACAAAGCGCGCAAGACTTATGCCAGAGCGGCGGTCATTGCGCTTTATCGTAAGCCCCCGTGCAGCGCAGCACCAAAGCGGCGCCAAGGTGGGTGCCGTGGTGCGAGGGTTGCACATATTTGTGGCGAGTGTGCGAGGGTGGGTCGTGAATCTATCCAGTCAACGGGCGTCGCGCCTGGCAATCACGGCTTCGCGCAGATGGCGCACTTCAAGCAGCTTCTGGCGCATTTCGCGGTGGCGTTTGCTGTTGAGCAACAACAATCCCAATAACGGGAAGAGCACTGCCGAGCCATAGACCAGCACGTGGAGGTGGTACTGAATCATCGGCAATACGAACAGCAGGCAACATCCCAGGTAACCCGCCACCAGGGCAGTGGCCCACGGGCGTCCGCGCGCAATCATCACGTTGCCAAACACTATCACTGCAACCAGCACCAGTATGGCAAGCCCGGAGTAGCTGGATTTGAGCTCTGGATCAACGCCGCGCAAATATGTCACGCCCGCCAGGGAAACAGCAGACGACCCGGAAAAAATCGCCATGAATATTGTCCCCATGAACACCGGGAAATAGCGGGCGAGATAGCGCGTCAATGGAGGAAAATCGTTCATTTCATTCTCCGGGGCTTGCGGTCGGCAAGGGCAGCCTGGCGCTTTTTGCGAAGCATCACGAGTTGACGGCACATTTCGCGATGGCGCTGACTATTCAGCAACAACATCCCAAGCAAGGGAAACAGCAGGCCAGTTACATAAGCCGCCATATGCGGCCGGTAGCCGTAGATAGACAGGACTGTCAGAAAGCACACAGCGTAGAAAGCGACAATGGCCGCACCGAGAGAATCCCGGACTTGTGTCACAGTGGCGTGGTTGATTTCACTTTCGATGCGCTGGCGCGCCATGAACTGGGAGCGGTTGGAGTCCATGCCGATGCCGAGCAGGGGGCCGCTCATGGGTGTTCGTCCTTGAAGTGGATAGTGGCCATGCCGGCCTTATCGCGGGCAAGCCCGGCTTGTATGTTTAGACCTGAAGGGGTGGGTGGTGAAAGCACCCAGATGACGAGCCGTGGTACCTATCGGTTTTTATGCTGGGCTTTTAATGCCTGCCGAAGATGGCGGATTTCCACGAGCTTAATACGCATATCTCGCTGAACGGCACTGTTGAGTATCAATAGGCCAAACAGCGGAAAAACCAAAGCAAGGCCATAAAGAACGGCGTGGGGTTTGTACTGAATCATTGGAAGCACAAACAAAAAGCACGCGAAGTAAATACCCACCGTTACCCACACCCAAGACGGTCGCCCCCGCAAAATCATGAAATTGCTGTGGACCGTTAACAGGGTCAGAAACGCTCCGGCAAGCATGATTGAAAAGCCCAAACCTCCAGCGAGAGGAGCATCACGAAAATAGGTCGCAAAGGAAAGCGCGGTAGCGAAACCCAAGGAAAAATAGGCCGCAAATACACCACCGATAAAAGTAAGGAAGTAGTGCCTGAAAAAATCACGAAGCGTCATCAGCTCGCTCATTCGCCGACTTCCYCATACAACCCCAATGCGATGGTTTTTACGTTGCCCGTATAAGCACTCCCACCAAAGCCCGCCGTTGCGCCTAAGGCATCTTTAATTTGGGTCTTGGTGCTGTGCTTAAGTTGAGTCGGGGTAAAACGCTTGGGCAGCTCGCCCGTCAATTGCTTGAGCTTGAGCATCTTCGATGTCAGGCGGAGGTCATTGATGGTCAACAGTTCTTTGTTGATTTCATTCTCGATGCGCTGGCGCGCCATGAACTGGGAGCGGTTGGAGTCCATGCCGATGCCAGGCAGGGGGTTGCTCATGGGTGTTCTTCCTTGAAGTAGATAGTGGCCATGCTGGCCTCATCGCGGGCAAGCCCGGCTCCCACATCTGGAATGCATTCCCCTGTGGGAGCTGGCTTGCCTGCGATGGCAATTAATGGGCGCCACCTTAACAAACAAGTTCTCCAGCGCCTATAAAGCAAAACGCCAGCACGAGGCTGGCGTTTTGCTTGCTAGGCTGCGATCAACGCGGCACGACTGGCTTGCGCAGGCTTTGGCCCTTTGCCTTTGGCGGCGCCTGTTGGTTACGGGCAAACGCCGCGGCCTTGGCCTGTTCACGCTTGTCCCACGGGTTACCTCCATCGCTGGCACGCGGCGGCAATCTATCCAGTCAACGGGCGTTGTGCTTGGCAATCACGGCTTCGCGCAGATGGCGCACTTCGAGCAGCTTCTGGCGCATTTCGCGGTGGCGTTTGCTGTTGAGCAACAGTAGCGCCAGCAGCGGAAACAGCAAAGTCACGGCATAAATCAGAGGGTGCGGCCCATATGCGATGGCGGGCAATACTCCGAGAAAACAAATGGCCAATAGCGCCACCAGCGGCCGTACCCAATTCGGATGCCCCCGCGCGATCATGAAATTACAGTGCACGATGACCAGGGTGAGCGCGATGCCACCCAGGAAGGTGTACTTGGCACTGTCGGCCATGGAAAGGTTCTGAAAATAGCTTTCGAAAAACAACGGGACCGCAAAGACCAGGGTGAAGACAGAGGCAAATATCGCTCCCATGAAGACCGGGAAGTAGCGGGCGAGATAGCGCGTCAATGGAGGAAAATCGTTCATTTCATTCTCCGGGGCTTGCGGTCGGCAAGGGCAGCCTGGCGCTTTTTGCGAATCATCACGAGTTGACGGCGCATTTCGCGATGGCGCTGACTATTCAGCAACAACATCCCGAGCAAGGGAAACAGCAGGCCAGTTACATAAGCCGCCATATGCGGCCGGTAACCGTAGGTAGGCAGGACTGTCAGAAAGCACACAGCGTAGAAAGCGACAATGACCCAACTTCCCCAAGTGCGCCCTCTGATCATGACGAAATGGCTGAACGCCAAGAGCAGCCCCAGCCCAACCGCCGCCAGAAAAGAATAACGCGCACGCTCTGGATCACTGCGAAAATAGGTACTCGAGGCCAATGAGATGGCCGCGGAAAGGGAAAAGCAGGCGAGAAAGAATGCACAGATGAACGTAGGGAAATACTGAGCCAAAAAAGCGCTCAACGAACCTTGGCGCTCCATCATTCAAGCGCCTTATACAAACCTACCGCGACGGTACGAATGTTTCCCGACAAAGCGCTCCCGAAAATACCAATGGCCGCACCGAGAGAATCCCGGATTTGCGTCACAGTGGCGTGGCTGATTTCACTCTCGATGCGCTGGAGCGCCATGAGCTGGGAGCGGTTGGAGTCCATGCCGATGCCGAGCAGGGGGCTGCTCATGGGTGTTCGTCCTTGAAATGGAGGGTGGTCATGCCGGCCTCATCGCGGGCAAGCCCGGCTCACACATCTGGAATGCGTTCCCCTGTGGGAGCTGACCTGCCTGCGATGGCAATTAATGGGCGCCACCTTAACAAACAAGCTCTCCACCGCCTACAAAGCAAAACGCCAGCACGAGGCTGGCGTTTTGCTTGCTAGGCTGCGATCAACGCGGCACGACTGGCTTGCGCGCAGGTTTTGGCCCTTTGCCTTTGGCGGCGTCCTTGCGTTCCTTCGCGGCCTGTTGGTTGCGGGCGAACGCCGCGGCCTTGGCCTGTTCACGCTTGTCCCACGGGTTACCGCCATCGCTGGCACGCGGCGGCAAGCCGGTGTGTTGCGTGAGGATCTTGGTGGTCTTTTCGCCAGCCACTTTATGGCTTCCGGCTGGCGTCGAGTTCTTGCGACGGGCGCTCTGGTAACTGTCGGTGGCCGGCTGGTGCAGCGGGATCAGCTGGTTCTTGCCCGGCCCGATCAAGTCGGCGCGGCCCATGCGGGTCAACGCTTCACGCAACATCGGCCAGCCTTTCGGATCGTGATAACGCAAGAACGCCTTGTGCAGACGACGCTGCTCTTCGCTCTTGACGATGGTCACGGCATCGCTCTTGTAGGTGACCTTGCGCAGCGGGTTCTTGCCCGAGTGATACATGGCGGTGGCGGTGGCCATCGGCGACGGGTAGAACGCCTGCACCTGGTCCGCACGGAAACCGTTGCCCTTGAGCCACAAGGCCAGGTTCATCATGTCTTCGTCGGTGGTGCCGGGGTGGGCGGCGATGAAGTACGGAATCAGGTACTGCTCTTTCCCGGCTTCCTTGGAGTACTTCTCGAACATCCGCTTGAACTTGTCATAGCTGCCGATGCCCGGCTTCATCATCTGGTTGAGCGGACCTTCCTCGGTATGTTCCGGGGCGATCTTCAGGTAGCCGCCGACGTGGTGGGTCACCAGCTCCTTGACGTACTCCGGCGACTCGACCGCGAGGTCGTAACGCAGGCCGGAGGCGATCAGGATCTTCTTCACACCCGGCAAGGCACGGGCGCTGCGATACAGCTGGATCAGCGACGAGTGGTCGGTGTTGAGGTTCGGGCAAATGCCGGGGAACACGCACGACGGCTTGCGGCACGCGGATTCGATTTCCGGGCTCTTGCAGGCAATGCGGTACATGTTCGCGGTCGGCCCACCGAGGTCGGAGATCACGCCGGTAAAGCCTGGCACTTTGTCACGGATCTCTTCGATCTCGCGAATGATCGACTCTTCGGAGCGGTTCTGGATAATCCGGCCTTCGTGCTCGGTAATCGAGCAGAAGGTACAGCCGCCGAAGCAGCCGCGCATGATGTTCACCGAGAAACGGATCATCTCGTAGGCCGGGATCTTCTCCTTGCCATACGCCGGGTGCGGAATACGGGCGTAAGGCATGCCGAACACGTAGTCCATTTCTTCGGTGGTCATTGGAATCGGTGGCGGGTTGAACCAGACATCGACTTCGCCATGCTTCTGAACCAGCGCGCGGGCGTTGCCCGGGTTGGTTTCCAGGTGCAGCACGCGGTTGGCGTGGGCGTACAGAACGGCGTCGTTTCGAACCTTTTCTACCGACGGCAGACGGATCACGGTCTTGTCACGGGTCATCCGCGGGCTTGCCAGGATTTGTACAACTTTGGCTTCCTGCGGGTCCTCGACCGGGCCCTTTTCCTGCTCGATGGCGCAGGCCTGAGTGTCCTGGGTGTTGACGTACGGGTTGATGATCTTGTCGATCTTGCCCGGACGGTCAATGCGCGTGGAGTCGACTTCGTACCAGCCTTGCGGCGTATCACGACGAATGAACGCGGTGCCGCGCACGTCGGTGATGTCTTCGATCTTGTGACCGTAGGACAGACGCTGGGCAACTTCGACGATCGCCCGCTCGGCGTTGCCGTACAGGAGGATGTCGGCGCAGGCGTCGATCAGGATCGAGTTGCGCACCCGGTCCTGCCAGTAATCGTAGTGCGCGATACGACGCAGGGAAGCTTCGATGCCACCGAGGACAATCGGCACGTTCTTGTAGGCTTCCTTGCAGCGCTGGCTGTAAACCAGGCTGGCGCGATCCGGACGTTTGCCCGCCAGGCCACCAGGGGTGTAGGCGTCATCGGAACGGATTTTCTTGTCGGCGGTGTAGCGGTTGATCATCGAGTCCATGTTGCCGGCCGCGACACCGAAAAACAGGTTCGGCTCGCCGAGCTTCATGAAGTCGTCTTTGGACTGCCAGTTTGGCTGGGCAATGATCCCGACGCGAAAGCCCTGGGACTCCAGCAGCCGGCCGATGATTGCCATGCCAAACGACGGGTGGTCAACGTACGCATCACCGGTGACGATGATGATGTCGCAGGAATCCCAGCCGAGCTGATCCATCTCCTCCCTGCTCATTGGCAGGAATGGCGCTGGTCCGAAACATTCGGCCCAGTACTTGGGATAGTCAAATAACGGCTTGGCTGTTTGCATGACGATGACCGGTGTTGAGATGAAAAATCGCGGGCGCGGAATATAGCACAAAATTTAACCAATTCCGACGGCTATGGTCGGAAATTGGTGTCGCCCCTATCGCGAGCAGGCTCGCTCCCACAGAGGAACGCATTCCAGGGTGGGAGCGAGCCTGCTCGCGAAGGGGCCAACTCAGACGACAAATAACTTACTCGTCGTCGTCGAAGTTATAGCTGCCCGGCGCGAGGTTTTCGAATCGGGTGTATTTACCGATGAAGGCCAGGCGGATAAAGCCGATCGGGCCGTTCCGCTGCTTACCGATGATGATCTCGGCGATGCCTTTATGCTCGGTCTCCGGGTGATACACCTCGTCCCGGTACACGAACATGATGACGTCGGCGTCCTGCTCGATCGCTCCGGATTCCCGCAAGTCGGAGTTCACTGGCCGCTTGTTCGGCCGCTGTTCGAGGGAACGGTTGAGCTGGGACAACGCCACTACCGGACAGTTGAACTCCTTGGCCAGGGCTTTCAGGGAACGGGAGATCTCGGAAATCTCGTTGGTCCGGTTGTCGCCGCTGGAACCCGGGATCTGCATCAGTTGCAGGTAGTCGATCATGATCAGACCGATCTCACCGTGTTCGCGCACCAGACGACGGGTCCGCGCACGCATTTCCGACGGGCTGATGCCGGCGGTATCGTCGATGAACAGCTTGCGATCGTTGAGCAGGTTGACCGCCGAGGTCAGGCGCGGCCAATCGTCGTCTTCCAGGCGACCGGCCCGGACCTTGGTCTGGTCGATCCGGCCCAGCGACGACAACATACGCATGATCAGCGATTCGCCTGGCATCTCGAGCGAGTAAACCAGTACGGCCTTCTCGCTACGCAACACGGCGTTCTCCACCAGGTTCATCGCAAAGGTGGTTTTACCCATCGATGGACGGCCGGCGACGATGATCAGGTCAGACGGTTGCAGGCCGCTGGTCTTCTCGTCGAGGTCAGTGTAACCGGTCGACAGGCCGGTGATGGCGTTGTCGGTGTTGAACAAGGTATCGATGCGGTCGATGGCCTTGGTCAACAGGTCATTGACGCTCACCGGGCCGCCGGTTTTCGGTCGGGCCTCGGCGATCTGGAAGATCTGCCGTTCGGCCTCATCAAGAATTTCGGCAGCGGTGCGGCCTTCCGGGTTGAAGGCGCTGTCGGCGATTTCGGTGCTGATACCGATCAACTGGCGCAGGGTCGCCCGCTCACGAACGATCGCGGCATAGGCCTTGATGTTGGCGACCGATGGCGTGTTTTTCGCCAGCTCACCCAGGTATCCAAGACCGCCGACTTGCGAGGTCTGACCTTCCTTGTCCAATTGCTCGGCCAGGGTCACGACGTCGATCGGCATGTTCTGATCGGCCAGCTTGGCGATCGCACGGAAGATCAGGCGGTGGTCATGTCGATAGAAATCACCGTCCGAGACCTGATCAAGCACGCGCTCCCAGGCGTTGTTGTCCAGCATCAGACCACCGAGCACGGCCTGTTCGGCCTCGATGGAATGCGGCGGCACTTTCAGCGCGGCGGTTTGCAGATCGTATTGCTCAGGAGCGGAGATATCGTTCATGGCCACTTGGGTTCTTTAGGAAAAGCAGGGGTTGTAAAAAATCAGGAACTGCAGAAAGACAAAGGGCACGACCTGTAAACAGGATCGTGCCCGATGTTACCGGCAAGCACCCAAGGGTGCCAGCCGACAAGTACTTCTTAAGCTGCTACCACGACAACGCGTACGGTGGCTTCAACTTCAGCGTGCAGGTGCACGGCTACGTCGAATTCGCCTACGTTGCGGATGGTGCCGTTCGGCAGACGAACTTCGCTTTTTGCAACTTCAACGCCAGAGGCGGTCAGTGCATCAGCGATGTCGTGGGTGCCGATCGAACCGAACAGCTTGCCTTCGTCACCGGCGGTGGCAGTGATAGTCACTTCCAGCTCAGCCAGTTGGGCAGCGCGGTTTTCAGCCGAAGTTTTACGGTCTGCTGCGGCTTTTTCCAGCTCAGCGCGACGCTCTTCGAACGCAGCCAGGTTGGCAGCGGTCGCAGCGGTCGCTTTGCCGTAAGGCAGCAGGTAGTTACGACCGTAACCAGCCTTAACGTTCACTTTGTCACCCAGGTTGCCCAGGTTGGTGACTTTTTCCAGAAGGATCAGTTGCATGTGAAAATCCTCTTAACTTTTAACCTTCACCGTTCGCGCTATCGACGTCTTTCGGCGTCAAACGACCGCGAAAATCAATCAGGCTGTCGACAATGGCCAGGACCACCAGCAACGGATAGATCAGCTGCATAAACAGCAACAGCGTTACGTACAACCCCACCAGCCAAAACCTGGCCAGTCGCTTTTCAGCCACCAGCCCATGTATCAGGGCCAGCCCGGCGAACACCAGCGGTACGCTGCACAACGGCGTCAACATGGCCAGCTGGGAACCGAAGTTCGGCCCCAGAAGCATGCACGCCAGCAGCAACATCGCCGGCCCCAGCGGGATTCGGATGGCGCGAAACTCGCGACCAAAACCACCGGGGTTGTACAACAACGCCTGCCAGTAGCGCCCGACAATCAGGCTCAGCACACTGACGATTTGCAACAAGGCCGCTATCAGGCCGGTCAGGACCGGGGCAATCAGGGCGGCGAGACGCGCTCGCTCCTCTACCGACAATTGCTGGTAGAGGTCACCGAGGGCCAGCGGCAGGATCTTTACCAGTTCCTGCGACAGCATCTCGATCTGAGGGCGGTACGCCGCACCCAGCACCACTGAAAACACCAATCCCATCGCTATGCTGACCAGCAGCACGCGGTTCCAGGACTCACTTGCGCGCAAAACCAACGCAAGGCCCGAAGACCCCAGCAACACCATGAGTGCGCGTGGATCATCGGAATACAGCCACCAGATCAATGCCGGCAGTATTCCCAGAGCAAGAACGCCCAGGGCGTCCTTCAATCCGCGCCGCAGCAGCACAAGGCTCCCGGCGGCAGCACCCAACCAGTACAACAACGGCAATGCCGCGCATCCAGCCACTACGAGAGTGGCCTGCATACGACCGCGCATGATGAACTCAGCTATGGCGCGCATGCATTCAATCCTTTGCTACGTGTCGACTGCCCGGTCTCAGCGGCCGTGGCTGTCGGTGTAGGCCAGCAGGGCCAGGAAGCGGGCGCGCTTGATAGCGGTGGCCAGCTGACGCTGATAACGTGCTTTGGTACCGGTGATGCGGCTTGGAACGATTTTGCCGGTCTCGGATACGTAAGCTTTCAGAGTGTTGAGATCTTTGTAATCGATCTCTTTCACGTCTTCAGCGGTGAAGCGGCAGAATTTACGACGACGGAAGAAACGTGCCATGTAATAGGCTCCTCAAAAGGTCCGTGGATTACTCGTCAGCGTTATCGCTGTTGTCGCTGTCATCACTGTCAACGCCTTCAGCGTCGGAGTGCTCAGGACGGTCGCGACGCTCACGGCGCTCACTGCGGTTTTCTTCAGCCTTGAGCATCTCGGATTGGCCGGTAACGGCTTCTTCGCGACGGATGACCAGGTTACGGATCACTGCATCGTTGTAGCGGAAGTTGTCTTCCAGCTCGGCCAGGGCCTTGCCAGTGCACTCAACGTTCAGCATCACGTAGTGAGCCTTGTGAACATTGTTGATTGCGTAGGCCAGTTGACGACGGCCCCAATCTTCCAGACGGTGGATTTTGCCGCCGTCTTCTTCGATCAGCTTGGTGTAACGCTCAACCATGCCGCCGACTTGCTCGCTTTGATCCGGGTGGACCAAAAAGATGATTTCGTAATGACGCATGAATGCTCCTTACGGGTTGTAGCCTGCCGCTCAAAAGCGGTCAGACAAGGAGTGAATGACACTTATGGACTTGCCGGCGATGGACACATGCGTGCCTGCCGTCACAGCAAGGGGCGCAATTGTAGAGAAGGGACAGAAGCGGCGCAAGGCAATTGGTGATTATTTGAACAGTTCGTTCACACCCACCATTTTTGCTTCGCCGCAAAACACTGTGGGAGCGGGCTTGCTCGCTCCCACATTTTAGATCTGCAGCAGATCAGGACTTCTTGGCGGTCGCGGCGGCTTTGACGCCGCGCTGGCGCAAGGCTTCGAACAGGCACACCCCGGTAGCCACGGAAACGTTGAGGCTGCTGACGCTGCCCGCCATCGGCAAACGCACCAGATAGTCGCAAAGATCACGCGTCAGGCGGCGCATCCCGCTGCCTTCCGCGCCCATGATCAGGATGGTCGGGCCGGTCAGGTCCTGCTGATACAGATCCTGTTCAGCCTCCCCCGCCGTACCGACAACCCACAAGCCACGCTGCTTGAGCTTTTCCAGGGTGCGCGCCAGGTTGGTCACGGCCACCAACGGAATCACTTCCGCAGCACCACAGGCGACTTTACGCACAGTCGGAGTCAGGGTGGCCGACTTGTCCTTAGGAACGATCACTGCCAAGGCACCCGCCGCATCGGCAGAACGCAGGCAAGCACCGAGGTTGTGCGGATCGGTCACGCCGTCGAGCACCAACAGGAGCGGCGCGCCTTCGGTACGGTCGAGCAACTCGTCGAGCATTGCCTCGCCCCAAACCTGGCTCGGACTCACTTCCGCCACCACGCCCTGGTGCACACCTTCAACCCAGGCATCCAGCTCACGACGCTCGGCCTGACCGACCGCAACGCGGTTTTCACTGGCCAGCTCGATCAGCGTCTGAACGCGCGGATCACTGCGGCCTTCGGCCAGCCAGATCTGCTTGACGCGTTTCGGGTGGTGACGCAGCAACGCTTCTACGGCATGCACGCCATAGATTTTTTCCAACTGACTCATGACTTGGCCTTAGGTTTACGCGCCCCGCCGCTTTTGGCTGGAGCCGAGCCCGCTTTTGGCGGGCCTTTACGGTGTTTACTTGGTTTGGCTGGTTTGCCGCCGGAGGCCTTTTCAGGCGCCGACCGCCCGGTCTTTCCCCCAGACGCCGCTTTACCGCCGCTCTTCGCTTCGGCCAGCAACGCCTGTTTCATTTCACGACTTCTGCGTACTTCGGCGTTTTTCGCTGCGGCATCGCTCGGGCGATAGGCCTCGACGACCTTTTCCTTCGCCGGACCACGACGACCGGTTTTGGCCGGTGCCGGCTCAGCAGCAGTCTTGGCGGCAGGCGCCGAGGTTTCTGCACCACGCTTCTTGCGGCCAATCGGCGCGCTGATGGTTTTTTCAGCCATCTCGAAGTCGATCTTGCGCTCGTCCAGGTCAACCCGCATCACGCGCACTTCGACGGTATCGCCGAGGCGGAAGCTGCGGCCGGTACGCTCACCGGCCAGGCGGTGATGCACAGGGTCGAAGTGGTAGTAGTCGCCCGGCAAAGCGGTCACATGGACCAGACCTTCGACGTAGATATCAGTCAGCTCGACGAACAGGCCAAAACCGGTCACCGCGGTGATCACACCCGGGAACGACTCGCCCACGCGATCTTTCATGAATTCGCACTTGAGCCAATTCACCACGTCGCGGGTCGCTTCGTCGGCACGGCGCTCGCTCATCGAGCACTGCTCGCCAAGCTGCTCCAGTGCCGCTTCGTCGTACGGATAGATGCGCGCTTTCGGAATAGTCATCGCCCCGGCACGACGCACGTGTGGCGTGTCTTGCTTGGAGTGGATGACACTGCGAATCGCCCGGTGCGTGAGCAAGTCCGGGTAACGGCGAATCGGCGAGGTGAAGTGGGTATAGGCTTCGTAATTCAGGCCGAAGTGGCCCTGGTTATCGGCGCTGTACACCGCCTGGCTCAACGAGCGCAGCATGACGGTCTGGATCAGGTGGAAATCCGGGCGATCCTTGATCCCGGCCAGCAACGCCTGGTAATCCWTCGGCGTCGGGCCGTCCTTGCCTTTGTGCAGGGACAGGCCCAGCTCGCCGAGGAAGGCGCGGAGTTTTTCCAGACGCTCCGGTGGCGGACCATCGTGAACCCGGTACAGCGCAGGAATTTCGTGTTTTTTCAGGAACTCGGCGGTGGCCACGTTGGCCGCCAGCATGCATTCCTCGATCAGCTTGTGCGCGTCGTTGCGTACGGTCGGACGGATTTCGGCAATCTTGCGCTCGGAACCGAAGATGATTCGGGTTTCCTGCGTTTCGAAATCGATCGCACCACGCACGTGACGAGCCGCCAGCAACACCTTGTACAGCGAGTAGAGCTGCTTGAGATGCGGCACCACGTCGGTGTATTCGCCACGAAGCTGACGAGCTTCGGTGGTTTTCGGTTGCTCCAGCATCGCGCTGACCTTGTTGTAGGTCAGGCGGGCGTGGGAGTGAATTACTGCTTCATAGAAGCAGTAGTCGGTCATCTCACCGGTTTTGGAGATGGTCATCTCGCAAACCATGGCCAGGCGATCGACATGCGGGTTCAGCGAGCACAGGCCGTTGGACAGTTGCTCAGGCAGCATCGGCACTACGCGCTCGGGGAAGTACACCGAGTTGCCGCGCACCTGGGACTCGGCATCCAGCGCCGAACCGATCTTCACGTAGCTGGAAACGTCGGCAATCGCCACGTACAACTTCCAGCCGCCGGAGAACAGCCGCAGCTTGCCCGGTTTCGCTTCGCAGTAGACCGCGTCATCGAAGTCGCGGGCATCTTCGCCGTCGATGGTGACGAACGGCAGGTGACGCAGGTCGATGCGCTTCTCTTTGTCTTTCTCTTCGACTTCCGGCTTGAGCTTGGCGGCTTCCTTGAGCACCGCTTCCGGCCAGACGTGAGGAATGTCGTAGGTCCGCAGGGCAATATCGATTTCCATGCCCGGCGCCATGTAGTTGCCGACCACTTCCACCACGTCGCCTTGCGGCTGGAAGCGCGGGGTCGGCCAGTGCGTGATCTTCACTTCAACGAATTGGCCGATCTTGGCGTTGGCGTTACGACCCGGGGTGACCAGCACTTCCTGCTGGATCTTCGGGTTGTCGGCCACCACAAAGCCGATGCCGCCTTCTTCGAAGTAACGACCGACGATGCTCTCGTGAGCACGCGAGACCACTTCGACGATCACGCCTTCGCGGCGACCACGACGGTCCAGACCGGAAACCCGTGCCAGCGCACGGTCGCCGTCGAACACCAGGCGCATCTGCGCCGGGCTCATGAACAGGTCATCACTGCCATCGTCCGGGATCAGGAAGCCGAAGCCGTCACGGTGACCGCTGATGCGGCCCAGGATCAGGTCGAGCTTGTCTACCGGCGCGTAAGTGCCGCGACGGGTATAGATCAGTTGAGCATCGCGCTCCATGGCGCGCAGGCGGCGGCGCAGGGCTTCGATCTGGTCTTCTGTGGTCAGACCAAACTCTTCGACCAGTTGCTCGCGGTTAGCAGGCGAACCCCGATCAGCAAGGTGCTGAAGGATCAGTTCGCGGCTAGGAATAGGGTTTTCATATTTTTCCGCTTCACGAGCGGCCTCGGGATCGAGGGACTGCCAATCGGCCATTAGAGAGTTTTCACCTTGTCTATATGCGGGTTAGTTTGGCATAGGCGTAATGAAACGGGAAATTTCAGGCTCCTGGAGACCCTAAAAGTCCCTTCCTCCGCCTGGAAAGACAGCATTAAGCACCGCTCGTAAAATTTTCCAGGTTTTTTTGAGTTCAGGGGTTTACAGTTAAAAGGGCGCTCCGTATAGTGCGCGCCATCGACGACGCAGACGCATCTCGATACTGCCCAGATGGTGAAATTGGTAGACACGCCAGCTTCAGGTGCTGGTGACCGCAAGGTCGTGGAAGTTCGAGTCTTCTTCTGGGCACCAATTTCGAGCTTGAGATTAGTTCAATTTCAAGGCTCACACAAAAACCCGCGAAAGCGGGTTTTTGCATTCTGACCATTTGATTTATTAAAATTAAATCAGGGGTTTACAGATCAAAACGCTCTCCGTATAGTGCGCCACATCAACAGCGGCAACGTTGCTGATACTGCCCAGATGGTGAAATTGGTAGACACGCCAGCTTCAGGTGCTGGTGACCGCAAGGTCGTGGAAGTTCGAGTCTTCTTCTGGGCACCAATTCAAAGTTCAAGGTCAACGATCTTGAATCTCACAAAAACCCGCGAAAGCGGGTTTTTGCGTTTCTGACGTTCGGAAATCTCATGAATATACCGACACAGCCTCTGTAGCTGATAGCGACGCTATTCGTAGACCACAGAGGTGCGGGCGCACACCGAAAATGTTGAATGTGCGGCGGCGCCTTATGCGGCACTGCTGATTCTGGTGTCGGGGTTGCCGGTCTATCTGTTAACAACCCGAATGTATTTGAGCCGCTGACATCGCCTTCGCGAGCAAGCCCGCTCCCACACTGATCTTCAGCGAACACATAATGTGTGAGCAACAGAGATCAAATGTGGGAGCGAGCCTGCTCGCGATGGCGGTATCCCTTGCAACAAATCAGGCCCGGAATTGCCCCAGGCTCGCCTTCAGCTGCGCCGCCAGGCTGTCGAGCACCTTGCCGCAGGCGGTGGTTTCCACCACCGCCTGCGCCGCACGTTCGGCCTGAGCATGAATGGTCTCGACCCGACCACGCACCGCGTGCGCGCCTTTGGCCTGATGGGCCGCCGCCTGAGTCGCCAGACCGATGGCCGCGTGCACCTGCTCGACAGAAACCTGCACCGACTGCTGCAAACGCGCACTGTCGCGCAATACCAGCAAACCTTCGCTGGCTTGACGCCCCGCTTGCCCAATCGCCGCTACGGCCTCGCGAGCGCCTTGCTGCAACGCCCCGATGTGCGCCTGAATGTCGCCAGTCGAGCTTTGAGTCTTGCTCGCCAGCGCCCGCACTTCATCGGCCACCACCGCAAAACCACGCCCGGTCTCACCGGCCCGCGCCGCTTCGATCGCCGCGTTCAGCGCCAGCAAGTTGGTCTGCTCGGCGATCCCGTGAATCACTTCCAGCACCACCTCAATCTGCTCGCTCTGCTGCGCCAGACGCTCGATGACTTTAGCCCCGGTATCAACCTGTCCTGCCAACGCCTCGATGAGGCTGCCGACCTGCGCCGAGGTACGGGTGTTTTCATCCGTCGCCTGGCGAATATCCACCACCTGCTGCAACGCCGCCTGCATCGCATGGCTTTCGGCCTGCGCCTCGTCAGCCATTTGCGACAAGGCACGCAAGCTCTCCGCCACTTCATCGCGCTGGGATTTCGCCGCCGCATCGGCACCGGCATTACGCTTGCTCATGGCACCGATTTCCACGCCGGTGCGCTGGGCCACGTCACCCGCTTCGCGAACGATCGGCTGCAACTTATCCACAAAGCGGTTGACCGCCGACGCCATGTCGCCGATTTCATCTTTGCTATTGATCTGCACGCGCTTGGTCAGGTCGCCATCACCCGCGGCCAGATCCTCCATTGCCGCAATCAGCAGCTTCAGACGATTGACCACCCGCCGCCCAAGCACAACCGCCAGTAGCAGCAAGACACCGCAGCCGACCAGCGCCAGCGCCATGCCGATCCGCCAGCGCAAGGTCGCCGCCGCCTCCTGAACGGTGTGGGTGGTATTGGCTTTCATTTCGGTAGCCGTGGACTGCGCCGACTGCAAACGCGAGCGCATGGCCGTGGCGCTATCGGCAGCAGCGCCCTTGAGGCTGTCGCCGACCAACTGATCACTGCTGGCGATCAGCGCCGAGAAGCGCTTGTCGAGGGCGACCAGGTCAGTTTCCACCGACGCCGTGGAGACCCCCATCAGCACCTTGCCGATTTCCACGCCATTGGGGTTGATCGAGGCTTCAAGGTAGTAGACCGAAGGATCGTGTTTCGCCGCATCCAGCACTTTATCCAGCGCCCGCTCACCCTGGCCTTTTTCCAAAAGGGCCTGGTTGATCGGGTTTTCCCGGTTCAGGTAGCGGGTCAGGTGCTGGCCGGTGGCGTCGTCATACACTACGAACAGTACGTTCGGATTGCGCTGCGCACGACGGGCGAATTCGGACAGCGTTGGAACGTCGCTGTCCCACATCGCACGGGGTGCGACCGACGCCAGGAGCTGAGCCATGTCATTGGCCGAGTCCTTCAGGTCCTTTTCCAGCGCCGCACGCAGTTGCGCCTGCTCGTCCTTGAGTCGCGAGGACAAACCGGCGGTCAGGCGCTGACGGGTACTGGTGGAGAGGTTATCAAGACTTGAGGTGACTTCACGCCCGGCCTGTTCGAGTTCACCAGAGAGTTTCTGGCTATCGACGCCGAGACGATTGCCCAAATCGGCTTCCAATGCAGTCACGGTGCTCCGGGTCAGTGCGACAGCCACCAACACTTGCACCAACAGGGCGATACCGAGGGTAACGAACACAGGCCGCAACAAACGGCTTTGTAACAGTGAGAGAACGGCCGACACAGGAAATCCCTCTACTTGCACGCCATTAAATTGATGGCACTCTGGAAGAGAGATTCACAGCAAAGGTCATGCCGCTCAACAGACATAAACGACAAAGGGCCCGATTAAGGGCCCTTTGTGTGTTACATCAACGACTTATTAAGCGAACGGGTGACGCAGAACGATGGTCTCGTTGCGGTCCGGGCCCGTCGAAATAATGTCGATCGGCGCACCGACCAACTCTTCGACGCGCTTGATGTAGTTGCGAGCAGCCTGAGGCAGCTCTTCCAGGGTCTTGGCGCCAAGGGTCGACTCGGTCCAGCCCGGCATTTGTTCGTACACTGGCTCCAGACCGATGTAGCTGTCGGCGTCGGTTGGTGCGTCGATCACTGCGCCTTCCTGGTTCTTGTAGCCCACGCAGATGTTGATGGTCTCAAGACCGTCCAGTACGTCCAGCTTGGTCAGGCACAGGCCCGAGATGCTGTTGACGTCGATGGCGCGGCGCAGGATAACGGCGTCAAACCAGCCGCAACGACGGGCACGGCCGGTGGTCGCACCGAACTCGTGGCCACGTTTGGCCAGGAATGCACCAACATCGTCGAACAGCTCGGTCGGAAACGGACCCGAGCCAACGCGAGTGGTGTAAGCCTTGGTGATGCCGAGGATGTAATCCAGGTACATCGGGCCAAAACCCGAACCGGTCGCGATGCCGCCAGCGGTGGTGTTGGAACTGGTGACGTACGGGTAGGTACCGTGGTCGATGTCCAGCAGGGAGCCTTGGGCGCCTTCGAACATGATGTCTTTGCCGTCGCGACGCAGGTTATGCAGCTCGGCGGTGACGTCGAGCATCATCGGCTTCAGCAGCTCGGCGTATTCCATGCACTCGTCCAGGGTTTTCTGGAAGTCGATGGCCGGCTCTTTGTAGTAATTGACCAGTACGAAGTTGTGGTAGTCCAGCAACTCGCCCAGCTTGGCAGCGAAACGCTCGCGGTGGAACAGGTCACCGATGCGCAGGCCACGACGTGCAACCTTGTCTTCGTAGGCTGGGCCGATGCCACGACCGGTGGTGCCGATCTTCAGCTCGCCACGGGCCTTTTCACGAGCCTGGTCCAGCGCTACGTGATAAGACAGGATCAGCGGGCAGGATGGGCTGATGCGCAGGCGCTCGCGCACCGGTACGCCCTTCTCTTCCAGCTTGATGATCTCGCGCAGCAGGGCGTCAGGTGCAACCACCACGCCGTTGCCGATCAGGCACTGCACGCCATCGCGCAGCACGCCCGACGGGATCAGGTGCAAGACGGTTTTTTCGCCGTCGATCACCAGCGTGTGGCCAGCGTTGTGGCCACCTTGGTAGCGCACTACGGCGGCAGCATGTTCGGTCAGCAGATCAACGATCTTGCCTTTGCCCTCATCACCCCATTGGGTGCCCAGGACTACGACATTCTTACCCATAACACTTGTCCTCATTCGCGCAAACTTGGTGCCGGCAGCCGCCGGCAGGAAAACTCAAGAAGCCAGCGGCAATACTTGCCAAAGCCCGTTCTGCTGAATCAATTGCCGGTCGCAGTCCGCATCACGGGCGGCGGCCAATGGTTGCCCAGGCAATGCCTGAACGACACGCTGACCCTCACTGCGCAACTGGCAAACCTGCTGCCAGAGTGCTGCATCCGTACTGTCAGGCATCCAGATACCGCCAGTCGGTAGCTCGATTTCAGCACGCCCCAGGGTCACCAGGGTTTTCAAATCGGTAGAGAAGCCAGTCGCCGGACGGGCACGACCGAAGTCGGCGCCGATGTCGTCGTAACGACCGCCCTGAGCAATGGACTGGCCAACACCCGGTACGAATACCGCGAACACCACACCGGTGTGGTAGTGATAACCGCGCAACTCGCCCAGATCGAAGTACAGCGCAAGATCCGGGAAACGCACGGACAAACGCTCGGCAATCGCCAGCAAGTCGTCCAGTGCTGCCAAAACAGGCGCCGGCGCACTGGCCAGGCGTTCGCGAGCGGCAGCCAGCACTTCACGGCCGCCGCACAGATCAACCAGTGCCCGCAGCATGCCGGACACATCGGCAGGCAGGCCTTCGGTCAAGGTAATGACCTCATCGATAGCCTTGCGTTGCAGGGCATCGAACAATTGTTGCTCGACCTCACCGGACAAACCGGCAGCACGCGCCAGGCCACGGTAGATGCCGACATGACCAAGGTCCATGTGCACATCCGGCACATCGGCCAGTTGCAGCATGGCCAGCATCAGGCTGATGACTTCCACGTCGCTGCTCGGACTGGCATCACCGTACAACTCGGCGCCCAGCTGGATCGGGCTACGCGAGGTCGACAAGGCTCGCGGCTGCRCATGCAGCACGCTACCGGCGTAGCACAGACGGCTCGGGCCTTCGTGACGCAAGGTGTGCGCATCGATGCGCGCCACTTGCGGCGTAATGTCGGCACGGAAACCCATCTGCCGGCCCGACTGCGGGTCGATGACCTTGAAGGTCCGCAGATCGAGGTCCTGGCCTGCGCCAGTCAGCAGGGATTCCAGGTACTCGATATGCGGGGTCACGACAAACTCGTAACCCCAGCTCTGGAACAGATCCAACACCTGACGACGCGCAACTTCAATGCGCGCCGCCTCTGGTGGCAGTACTTCTTCGATGCCATCTGGCAGCAGCCAGCGGTCTACCGTTGCCATTACGCCATTCCCCTATGATCCGGGCCGCCAACCCTCGGGCCGGCCTTGAGTGAAGCAGAAAATGTCTGAACCATACGCATAAGTCGCGCGCATGAACAACGCGGCGATCGGCCTGGAATCGGCCTCGCCAAACACTTTCCTCGAAAAACCTGTCGAGTTGTTCAACCCGAGTCTTGCAATAAAAAACCGCAATCAAACGTGCAGACGCAAAAAAGCCGGGAATTTCCCGGCTGCCGCATCATACACACGTTTTCTCAAAGGATCACCCCGCGAGAGGTTTTAGCCGCCCGGCGGGGGTCCTCAAGATCAGTGTCGGATCAAGGCTTGGCTTTTTCCAGGTAACGGAAGAAGTCGCTGCTTGGGTCCAGAACCATGACGTCGGATTTGTTCGCGAAGCTTTCACGGTAGGCACGCAGGCTACGGTAGAAACCGTAGAACTCCTGATCCTGGCCGTAGGCCTTGGAGTAGATCGCTGCGGCCTGGGCATCACCGTCACCGCGAACCTCTTCAGACTCACGATAGGCTTCAGCCAGCAGTACGCGGCGTTGACGATCGGCGTCGGCACGGATGCCTTCGGCGAGCTCGTTACCCTTGGCACGGTGCTCGCGCGCTTCACGCTCACGCTCGGTGCTCATGCGTTCGAACACGCTGCGGTTCACTTCCTTCGGCAGATCGATGGCCTTGACCCGAACATCGACCACTTCGATGCCCAGCTCTTTTTCCGCCATCTTGTTCAGCGAAGCCGTGATATCCGCCATCAGTGCGTCACGCTCACCGGAAACCACTTCGTGCAGGGTGCGCTTGCCAAACTGGTCACGCAGGCCCGATTCCAGGCGACGCGAAAGGCGCTCGTCTGCAATTTGCTTGAGGCCGGAAGTCGCGGTGTAGAAACGCTCGGCATCCTTGACGCGCCACTTGGCATAGGCATCAACCATGACGGCTTTCTTTTCCAGCGTCAGGAAACGCTGTGTCGGTGCATCCAGCGTCATCAGGCGTGCGTCGAATTTACGCACCTGGTTAACGTAAGGCACTTTCACATGCAGGCCCGGCTGAACGTCAGTCTGAACCACGCGCCCGAACTGCAGCAGCACCGCACGCTCGGTCTGAGCCACGATGTAGAAGCAGTTCCAGGCTGCGATCGCCACGACGACGCCGACAATAAGGGCGATCAGCGATTTATTGCTCATCAGCGACTCTCCCTGGTACGTGCCGGCTGTTGCAGATCAGCTGCCGAACGCGTATGCCCTTCATTGCTGGTCGCGGCCGCGCTGGTTACCGGCGCTGCACCACTACGACCACTGTCGATCATCTTGTCCAGCGGCAAGTACAGCAGATTGTTCTGGCCATTCTTGTTGCCGGTCACGAGAACCTTGCTGGTACTGCTGAAGACTTCCTGCATCGTGTCCAGGTACAGACGCTGACGAGTGACTTCTGGCGCCTTGCGGTACTCGGCGACCAGTTTGGTAAAGCGATCCGCTTCACCCTTGGCGCGCGATACCGTTTCGTCGCGATAACCGTTGGCATCTTCAATGATGCGCTGGGCCTGACCACGGGCTTCCGGCACAACGCCGTTGGCGTAGGTTTCAGCCTGGTTGCGCGAACGCTGCTCATCTTCACGAGCGCGGATCACGTCATCGAAGGCTTCCTGGACTTCACGCGGTGCCGCTGCGCTCTGAACGTTGACCTGAGTGACGGTGATGCCGGTGCGATAGGTATCGAGGAAGCGTTGCAGACGCTCCTTGATTTCGCTGGCCATCAATTCACGGCCTTCAGTCAGCACCTGGTCCATGGCGGTGGAACCCACCACATGGCGCAAGGCACTCTCCGTCGCGTGTTGCAGGCTGATTTCCGGCTGATCGACGTTCAGCACGAAGTCCTGCAGATTGGTGATCTTGTACTGCACGGTCAGTGGCACTTCGACGATGTTCTCGTCTTCAGTGAGCATTTGACCCTGCTTGGTGTAGGCACGCTCACGCGTGACGTTTTCCATGTACTTGCGATCGATCGGCGGGAAGTAGATGTTCAGGCCCGGCCCGACGGTTTCGTAGTACTTGCCGAAGCGCAGCACCACGGCTTGCTCCTGTTCGTCGACGACATAAACCGCGCTGTACAGCCAGACGACCGCCAGCACGACAAGGCCGATGCCGAGCAGGCCGTAACCGCCGCCCTTGCCCGAACCACCGCCATCATCACCGCGTTTCTTGCTACCACCGAACAACCCATTCAGGCTTTCCTGCAGCTTTCGGAAGGCCTCGTCGAGATCTGGTGGCCCCTTGCGGTCGCCATTATTGCGGCGTTTACCACCCCAAGGATCCTGATTATTCGAGTTGCCACCCGGCTCATTCCAAGCCATAGCGCTCTCCATCTGATAAAGCAAAGACGCACCCACGGCGCGCCGACCAATGCTACAGAATGCCTGCCACAGCGGCACAACCGCTTTTTCAGGCTTTTATTGCAAAGTGTGTTGCTCGATGAATTCCAACGGCTGCATTCCCTCGCGGCTCACCAGTCGATTGAGCTCGACTCGCGGCAAACGAACGGCCAGCAAACAGATGCCTTCTTCGTCGTGTTCTTCTTTCTGTACGGCGCCGAGCGCAAAGAACTGCGCACGCAGTCGAGCAAAACGCTGCGGCAAGCGCAAGGTGCCGACGAACAAATCGTTGCCGAGCAATTCCGCAATCGCCTGCTTGAGCAGATCCAGACCCTGACCGTCACGCGCCGACAACCAGACCCGCTGTGGCTTGCCATCGGCATCACGCTGGATCTGAGGCTCTACGCCCTCGAGCAAATCGAGTTTGTTATAGACCTCAAGGATCGGCAAGTCTTGTGCACCGATCTCGCCGAGCACCGCCATGACCTGTTCGATCTGGGCCATCCGCTCTGGCTCATGGGCGTCGATCACATGCAGCAGCAGGTCAGAGTTGCTCGACTCTTCGAGCGTAGCCCGAAATGCCTCGACCAGCTTATGCGGCAAGTGACGGATGAAGCCCACAGTGTCGGCCAGTACGATCGGACCGAGGTCGGCGAGTTCGAGCCGGCGCAAGGTCGGGTCGAGGGTAGCGAATAACTGGTTTGCCGCGAACACGTCGGAATCGGTGACCGCGTTGAACAGCGTCGACTTGCCGGCGTTGGTATAGCCCACCAGTGAAACCGAAGGGATATCCGCACGCTGACGACCACGACGAGCCTGATCACGCTGACTGCGGACCTTTTCCAGACGCCCCTTGATCTGCCGCAGGCGAACCCGCAGGAGACGCCGGTCGGTTTCCAGCTGGGTTTCACCCGGGCCGCGCAGACCGATACCGCCTTTCTGCCGCTCAAGGTGAGTCCAGCCGCGAACCAGTCGCGTACTCATGTAATCAAGCTGGGCCAGTTCAACCTGGAGCTTGCCTTCATGGGTGCGGGCGCGTTGGGCGAAGATATCGAGAATCAGGCCGGTACGGTCAATCACGCGACACTCGAAAACGCGTTCGAGGTTACGTTCCTGACTGGGCGTGAGGACGGAATTGAAAATAACCAGATCGACCTTCTCGGCTTTGACCTGGTCGCGTAATTCCTCGACCTTGCCACTGCCAATCAGGTATTTGGCGGTTGGCCGATGACGCGGCACGTTAACAAACGCGACGGTCTCGGCGCCGGCCGAAATTGCCAACTCCTGAAACTCCTGCGGATCTTCGCGCGCCTCAGGGTCCTGACCATCCAAGTGAACGAGAATGGTTCGTTCACCACCACCGTGGCGCTCAAAGAACAAAGGAGACTCCTATCAGGCGTTACCTGGCTCAGCGTCAGCTTGTTCGGATTCGGTTGCGCTAGGCAGACGAATTGGACGAACCGGCACCACTGTAGAGATCGCGTGTTTGTAGACCATCTGGCTGACGGTGTTTTTCAGCAGGATAACGAACTGGTCGAACGACTCGATCGTGCCTTGCAGTTTGATTCCGTTGACCAGATAGATGGAAACCCCCACTTTCTCTTTACGCAATGTATTCAAGTAAGGGTCTTGTAGCGAATGCCCTTTTGACATGTGCCGCACTCCTTTAAGGATTCAATAATAAAAATAGGTAAAAAAATGGCTTAGGCCGTCACACCCCCAAGGATAGACGGCAATTGCAAGGACTCAGCTCAATATGGAGACCGTTCCAAGGTATTTCAAGGCGCGTGGCAGATTGTCGCAATCGAGGCTGTCCAGCCAGTGTAAATCATCCCAACTGCGTAGCCAGGTGAACTGGCGCTTCGCCAATTGGCGCGTGGCAATGATCCCACGTTCCTGCATCTCGGCTGACGTCAGCTTGCCATCCAGGTAATCCCAGACTTGTCGGTAACCTACAGCGCGTATAGACGGCAACCCGGCATGCAGGTCACTTCTTTTACGCAGGGCTACGACCTCGTCAATGAATCCCTGTTCCAACATTTGTGTGAATCTTTGTTTAATACGCTCATGCAGTACCTGACGATTCGCCGGAGCGATAGCCAAGTTCGCGACAGTATAGGGCAATTGTGGGCGACCCGAAGCGCCTGCTTCAGTACTTTGCGCAGATTGTCGCGCTCGATGTTCGGTCATGCTCTGGCCGCTGACCCGATAAACTTCCAGCGCCCGACTGAGTCGCTGCGGGTCATTGGGGTGAATTCGCGCTGCCGACACCGGATCAATGACCGCCAACTGATCGTGCAGGGCTTGCCAGCCAAGGCGTGCAGCCTCTTCCTCGATTTCAGCGCGGATCTGCGGATCGGCCGCCGGCATATCGGCCAGACCTTCGAGCAAAGCCTTGTAATAGAGCATTGTGCCGCCGACCAGCAGCGGAATATTGCCGCGCGCGGTGATCTCGGCCATGGCCTGCAGGGCATCCCGGCGAAAATCAGCCGCCGAATAGGCCTCGACCGGATCAAGAATGTCGATCAACCGATGAGGGAACTCGGCCAATAGCTCCTTCGAAGGCTTGGCGGTGCCGATATCCATACCCCGGTAAACCAGCGCCGAGTCGACGCTGATCAGCTCGCACGGCAGGACCTTGGTCAGCTCGATGGCCAGATCGGTCTTGCCCGCTGCGGTCGGGCCCATCAGGAATATCGCTGGAGGAAGCTGGCTCATCAACGACCGCGCAAGAACAGTTTGTCCAGATCGTCCAGGCCCAATTGGGTCCAGGTCGGTCGGCCATGGTTGCATTGACCGCTGCGTTCGGTGTTTTCCATGTCCCGCAGCAGACCGTTCATTTCCGGCAAGGCCAGGCGCCGGTTGGCGCGAACAGCGCCGTGGCAGGCCATGGTCCCGAGCAGTTCGTTCAGGTGTGCCTGAATCCGGTCGCTGGTGCCGTATTCCATCAGGTCCGCCAATACGTCGTGAACCAGGCGATTGGCTTCAGCCTGTTTGAGCAACGCCGGAATCTGCCGGATCGCCAGGGTTTCCGGGCCCAGACGCTGAAGTTCGAAGCCTAGGCGCTGGAACCAGCTGACGTGCTCTTCGGCGCAATCGGCTTCACGCTGGCTGACTGCAATCGACTCCGGCACCAGCAGCGGTTGGCCACTCAGGCCTTCACTGGCCATCGCGATTTTCAGGCGCTCGTACATGATCCGCTCATGCGCGGCGTGCATGTCCACCAGCACCAGCCCTTGGGCGTTTTCCGAAAGAATGTAGATGCCTTTGAGCTGTGCCAGCGCATACCCCAGCGGCGGGATATCACCCTGCCCGTCAGGCAGTGCCGTGGCATTCGCCTCAGGCAGTGGCGCAAAAAACTCGCGATAGGCAGCCTGCGCTTCGGCCACCGGCACGCCCGACTGCGGACGCGGCGTGTATTGATACTGATAACCGGCGCCGGTGCCCGAGCTCGAGCCTGCCGTCGTATTAAAGGACGGCTGTGCCTGCGGCTGCTCCAGCAACGCATTGGCCGCCAGACGCATTTCACCTTGCGGGCCGAACTCGCCGGCTTCAATGCCGGTCGGCCTGACCACGGCCGTCGCGACAGGCGCAGCCAAATGATCTTCCGGACGCACATCGCCCAAGGCGCGGTGCAAGGTGCCATAGAGGAAGTCGTGGACCATGCGCCCGTCACGGAAGCGCACTTCGTGTTTGGTCGGGTGCACGTTGACGTCGACGCCCGCCGGATCGACTTCGAAAAACAGCACGAACGTCGGGTGCCGACCGTTGAACAGCACGTCGCGATACGCCTGGCGCACCGCATGGGCCACCAGTTTGTCGCGCACCGCACGACCATTCACAAAGAAATACTGCAGGTCTGCCTGGCTGCGGTTAAAGGTCGGCAACCCGACCCAACCCCACAAATGCAGGCCATTGCGCTCGATCTCGATGGGCAGCGCCTGCTCCAGGAAGCCTGCGCCGCAAATCGCCGCCACACGCCGGGCGCGAGCCGCGTCGTCATGGGCTTCGTGCAGGCTGAGGATGGTCTTGCCGTTATGGCGCAGATGGAACGCCACGTCGAAACGCGCCAGCGCCAGACGCTTGATCACTTCTTGCAGGTGATCGAATTCGGTTTTTTCGGTCTTGAGGAATTTGCGCCGTGCCGGGGTGTTGAAGAACAAGTCGCGCACTTCAACCGAAGTGCCGACCGGGTGGGCGGCCGGCTGGACGCGAGGCGCCATGTCCCGGCCTTCGGTCTCGACCTGCCAGGCCTGATCGGCACCTCGAGTGCGGGACGTCAGGGTCAGACGTGCCACGGAGCTGATCGACGCGAGTGCCTCACCGCGAAACCCGAGGCTCATCACCTGCTCGAGGTCTTCGAGATTGCGAATCTTGCTGGTGGCATGTCGCGCCAGCGCCAGCGGCAAATCATCGGAGGAAATCCCACTGCCATCGTCGCGAACCCGCAGCAGCTTGACGCCGCCCTGCTCGACATCGACGTCGATACGCTTGGCGCCAGAGTCAAGACTGTTTTCCAACAGTTCCTTGATCACCGAAGCCGGGCGCTCAACCACCTCACCAGCGGCAATCTGGTTCGCCAGTCGCGGGCTGAGCAGCTCGATACGCGCTGCGGTGTTCACGGCATCGTTCATTCCTTGGCCGCCAATTCGGTGCCCGGAATATTCAGGTGCTGGCCGATTTTCAGTTCATCGGATTGCAGGCCGTTGGCGCTGCGCAGAGTCGCCGGCGAGACCTGATAACGTACCGCGATCATCGCCAGGGTTTCACCCGGACGCACCGTGTGGTCACGCGGGCCCTGGGCGATCTTGCCGGAATCACGCAACCAGGCGATGTAGGTGCCCGGTGGCGGGTTCTGCTGGAAGAACTGGCGCACACCCGCGCTGATCGAACGGGCCAGCGCTTGCTGGTGACCAGACGCAGCCAGTTTCGAGGCTTCGTTGGCGTTGGAGATAAACCCGGTTTCCACCAGGATCGATGGAATGTCCGGCGACTTCAGCACCATGAATCCGGCCTGCTCGACGCGCTGCTTGTGCAACGAGGTGACCCGGCCAATGTTGCTCAAGACCTTCTGGCCGACGTTCAGGCTGGAGGTCAGCGACGCAGTCATCGACAGATCGAGCAGTACGCCGGCAAGCATCTTGTCCTTGTCGTCGAGGCTGACGTTACCGGCACCGCCGATCAGGTCGGAGCGGTTTTCGCTGTCGGCCAGCCAACGCGCGGTCTCGGACGTTGCGCCGCGCTCGGACAAGGCAAATACCGAAGCGCCGAACGCTGCTGCCGATGGCGCTGCGTCGGCGTGAATCGAGACGAACAGGTCGGCGCCCTTTTTGCGGGCGATCTCGGTACGGCCACGCAATGGAATGAAGTAGTCGCCGGTACGGGTCAGCTCGGCCCGGAAGCCTTTCATGCCGTTGACCTGGCGCTGCAGTTCGCGAGCGATGGCCAGCACCACATCTTTTTCGTGCTGGCCACGGGAACCGGAGGCCCCCGGGTCTTCGCCGCCGTGACCGGCATCGATGACCACGATAATGTCGCGCTTGCCGGCCGGAGCAGGCGGCAGCTTGATCGCCGGCTCAACCGGGGTCACCGGCACCGCAGGCACGGTGGCAACGGTTGGGGACGGGGTCGGCACAGGTGGCGGTGCGGCATCGGCGGCGTTGTCGAACAGGTCGACCACCAGTCGGTTGCCGTACTGCGCATTCGGCGCCAGCACGAAGCTTTTCGGGGTGACGGCTTTTTTCAGGTCGATGACCACCCGCAGATCGGTCGGCGTGCGCTGAGCCGAACGCATGGCAGTAATCGGGGTATTGGCAGTGGAGACATTCAGCGGTGCACCAAGGACGGCGCCATTGATGTCGATCACCAGACGATCCGGGGACGTCAGGGTAAAGACGCTGTGCTGGACCGGGCCTGACAGGTCAAACACCAGTCGGGTGTTATCCGGCGCCCGCCACAAGCGAACACTGTTGACCTTTGTCGCGGCCACAGCGTCGACGGCCAGTGCCGTAAGCAGCATTCCTACGACAGCAACCAACGCGCGAAAGCGCATACCTAACCCCATCATTTATTTGAATTCCAATGCCAAAGCGGCACACCAAGACTCGCCACGCAAACCCTGGGGCGACAGATTCAGCGAACGCCCGCTGTCATGCGGGCTAATGGTAATGGTCAGGTCGGGCTTTGGCAAAAAGCCTGCACCCTTCTGGGGCCACTCGATCAGGCACAGTGCATCGTCTTCGAGGTAGTCACGAATGCCAAGAAACTCCAGTTCCTCCGGATCGACCAGTCGATACAGGTCAAAATGGAAGGCGCGAATGTCGCCGATCTCGTAGGGCTCGACCAAGGTAAAGGTCGGACTTTTTACTGCCCCAACATGCCCCAAACCGCGAATAATGCCCCGTGACAGGGTGGTTTTACCCGCCCCAAGGTCACCGTCCAGAAAGATGATGCCGTGCCCCTTGGTCACTTGAGCGATACGGTTGCCCAACGCGACCATGGCGTCTTCATTGGCCAGATACAGGGTTACTTCAGACACGGTGCTTGCTCCTCCAGCAACTGACGAATGGCGGGAATCAGATCACTGGCCGCCAGCCCACGGCCAGATTTACCTTCACGCTCACCGGCACTGGCGTGCAGCCAGACCGCCAGGCAAGCTGCATCGAATGCATACAGACCCTGAGCCAGCAAGGCACCGACCAGTCCGGCCAGCACATCCCCCAGACCCGCGGCAGCCATGGCCGGGTGGCCTTGATGACACAGCGCCAAACGACCATCAGGGCTGGCAATCAGGCTGCCGGCCCCTTTGAGAATGACGGTGGCTGTGTATTTTTTGCTCAATGCATGGGCCGCGGCGGGGCGATCGGCTTGAACCTCGGCCGTGGAAATCCCCAATAACCGCGCCGCTTCCCCCGGATGCGGAGTGATCACGCAATCCTTTGGCAGGCGCACATCACCCTGGCTCAGCAAATTCAACGCATCGGCGTCCCAGACCTGCGGTAACGGGGCATTGGCCGCCGCCGACAACAAACTGCGACCCCACGCGCCCTTGCCGAGACCCGGTCCGACCACCAGCACACTGGCCTGGCCGAGCAGGCCCATCAACTGGTTGGCCGAGTGAACGCCCAGCACCATGACTTCGGGCACCCGCGCCAATGCGGCCGGCACATGTTCACTGCGGGTCGCCAGAGACACCATGCCCGCGCCGCTGCGCAGGGCACTTTGGGCGCTCAAGAGAATGGCGCCGCCAAAACCGCGATCGCCACCGATCAGCAGGACGTGACCGAAGCGGCCTTTGTGAGCGCTCGGTGCCCGAGCTGCCAGGCGCGGCAGGTTACCGGGATTCAGGCGATAAGCACTGACGGTGCTTTGAGCGACGATCTGCGGGTCGGCTTGCAGATCGTTGAACTGCAATTCCCCCACCTGATCCGCCGCATCGCCGGTGAACAGCCCAAGCTTGAGGCCGATGTACGTCACAGTGAGGTCGGCCCGAACCGCAACCCCGAGGACTCGCCCGGTATCGGCGCACAGGCCGGACGGGATATCCACCGCCGCAACGGGCAGGCCACAGGCATTGATCGCCTCGATCGCAGCAATATAGGGTTCGCGCACCTCACCGCTCAGGCCGGTGCCCAGCAGCGCATCCAGCACCACCCCACGTAGTTCGATGGCCAGTGACCAGGCCTCGACGACAACCCCGGCGGCCAGCGCTTCGGCATACGCCAGCGCGGCATCGCCCTGCAGGCGCGACGGTTCAACCACCGCCAGCACTCGCACCTGCCAACCGGCACGCAACGCCAGTACCGCCACCAGATAACCGTCCCCGGCGTTATTGCCGTGGCCCGCCAACACGCTGAGTTCAGTGGCCGTCGGCCAGTGCCGGACCAACGCTCGCCACGTGGCGCGGGCAGCCCGATGCATCAATTCGAAGCCCGGTGTCCCGGCCGCAATCAGCCGCGCGTCGAGCGCCCGGACCTGTGCGGCGCTGTACAGCGCGTCGGGTAAATGGTGTTTTGTCTGCGGCATGCGTCTTCAGGCTCCGATGTCTGGCAGAATTATACGCACCTCAGCTCCGGTTTCCCCTGTCTCATGCCTGCAATTACCACAGATCTTCCTGCTCTCGCCCAATCGATCAAAGACTGGGGTCGCGAGTTGGGCTTTCAACAAGTCGGCATCAGTGGTCTGGACCTGGCTGAGCATGAACAACACCTGGAGCGCTGGCTCGAAGCCGGCTACCACGGCGAAATGGACTACATGGGCGCCCACGGCAGCAAACGCTCGCACCCGGAAGAGCTGGTGCCGGGTACGCTGCGGGTGATTTCGCTGCGCATGGACTATCTGCCGGGTGACACTGAAATGGCCAAGCGCCTGGGCCAACCGGAAAAAGCCTACGTCTCGCGCTATGCTCTGGGCCGCGACTATCACAAGCTGATCCGCAAACGCGTGCAGCAATTGGCCGAGAAGATCCAGCAGGTCATCGGCCCCTTCGGCTACAGGGCTTTCGTCGACAGCGCCCCGGTGCTGGAAAAAGCCATCGCCGAACAAGCCGGCCTCGGCTGGATCGGCAAAAACACCCTGGTGCTGAACCGCAAGGCCGGCAGTTACTTCTTTTTGAGCGAACTGTTCGTCGACCTGCCGCTGCCGGTAGACCCGCCTCACAGCACCGAACACTGCGGGCGCTGCACGGCGTGCCTGGACATTTGCCCGACCAATGCCTTTGTCGGCCCCTATGTGCTGGACGCCCGTCGCTGCATTTCGTACCTGACCATCGAGCTGAAAACGGCGATCCCCGAAGACTTGCGGTCGCTGATCGGCAATCGTGTATTCGGTTGCGATGATTGCCAGATCGTTTGCCCGTGGAACCGCTTCGCCCGTCCGTCCGGCGAAAGCGACTTCAAACCGCGACACAACCTCGACAACGCCGAGTTGGCCGAACTGTTCATGTGGGACGAAGACAAATTTCTGAGCAGCACCGAAGGCTCGCCGCTGCGCCGCGCCGGTTATGAACGCTGGCTGCGTAACCTGGCCGTCGGACTTGGCAATGCGCCTTCAACGATTCCGGTACTGGAAGCCCTGAAAGCGCGCGCGGACTATCCGTCAGAGCTGGTGCGCGAGCACGTGGCGTGGGCCCTGAAGCAACACGGACTCTCGTAGGAGCTGTGGTATCAGGCTTCGTCGTTGTAGACGAACTTGGGCATTTCCCAGTGGAAACGAATCGCCAGCAAGCGCAGCAGGAAGCCGCCAAACAAGGTGATCAGGATCGCCTGTTCGCCAGGTAATTGCAGGTAAAGGCAGAGCATGTAGCACCACGCGGCGGCGAACGAGACGCTGGCGTAGAGCTCGCGACGGAAGATCAGCGGGATGTCGTTGCAGAAGATGTCGCGCAAGATGCCGCCGAACACCCCGGTGATCACCCCGCTGACCGACGCCACCAACATACCGTGGCCCGTTTCCAGTGCAATCATGCAGCCGATCAGGGTAAACGCCACCAACCCCAAGGCGTCGAGCACCAGGAACAGCGAACGCAGATGGCGCATCCAGCGTGCGGTAAAGACCGTGAGCATTGCCGCAGCCGAGGTCAACACCAGGTATTCCGGGTGCTTGACCCAGGTCAGCGGGTAGTGCCCGAGCAGCACGTCACGCACCGAACCACCGCCCAGCGCCGTCACGCAGGCGATCAGCACCACGCCAAACCAGTCCATGCCACGCCGACCGGCAGACAACGCGCCAGTCATGGCTTCAGCGGTAATGGCAATCAGGTAGAGCATCAACAACATGGCGGCGGTCCTTACGGGAAGGCGCGCAGTCTACTCAGATCGCCGGGGCACCAAAAGAGGGCGCAGTAGAATCGACCTCCGTTCCATCCCCAGCGGCTGGGCGGACGCCATCGCGAGCAGGCTCGCTCCCACAGGAACAACGCAATCCAGTGTGGGAGCGAGCCTGCTCGCGATGGGGCCGGAACTGGCGTCGCAGGATCAGAACTTGATGAAATGCGTACGATAGTGCTGCAGCTCGGCGATCGATTCGCGGATGTCATCCAGTGCCAGGTGAGTGCTGCCCTTCTTGAAGCTGTCGCGTACGTCCGGAGCCCAGCGTGCGGCCAGTTCCTTCAAGGTCGAGACATCAAGGTTTCGGTAGTGGAAGTAGCTTTCCAGCGCCTTCATGTGCGTATAAAGGAAGCGCCGGTCCTGGCAGATGCTGTTGCCGCAGATCGGCGACGTGCCCTTCGGTACCCACTTTTCCAGGAAGGCGATGGTCTGGGCTTCCGCTTCGGCCATACTGATGCGGCTGTCGCGTACCCGCTGGGTCAGGCCGGAACCGCCGTGTTGACGGGTGTTCCACTCGTCCATGCCCGCCAGGATCTCATCACTGTGGTGGATGGCGATTACCGGGCCTTCGGCCAAGGTGTTGAGATTGCTGTCGGTGACAATGGTGGCCATCTCGATGATGACGTCGGTGTCAGGATTCAGACCGGTCATTTCCAGATCGATCCAAATCAGGTTCTGCGGGTTTTGCATGTGTCGGCTCCTCGGCGTAGGCATGCAGTTTAGCCTAGAGGACTCTCGGGGCGTGCTAAACTMGCGGCCGTTTTACCTAATCGCTGCATTATCCACACGGAACACCCATGGCCAAACGCCAACTCAATCGTCGTCAAAACTGGCGCATCGAAAAGATTCAAGGTGAGCGCGCTGCCCGCGCCGCCAAACGCGAATCCTCCGCCGTAGAAGCGCTCGAGGGCGGTGACCTTGGCCCCGAGCAGACCGGCCTGGTGATCGCTCACTTCGGCGTTCAGGTCGAGGTCGAAGCCCGTGACGGTGAACTCGCCGGCCAGGTGTTCCGCTGCCATTTGCGGGCCAACCTGCCTGCGCTGGTGACCGGCGACCAGGTGGTCTGGCGCGCCGGCAACCAGGGCATCGGCGTGATCGTCGCGCAATTGCCGCGTAAAACCGAACTGTGCCGTCCAGACAGCCGTGGCCAGCTCAAGCCGGTAGCAGCCAACGTCGACATGATCGTGATCGTCTTCGCCCCGCTGCCCGAGCCTCACGCCAACCTGATCGACCGTTACCTGGTCGCCGCCGAACACGCCGGTATTCGCCCGCTGCTGTTGCTCAACAAGTTCGACCTGATCGACGAGCAGAACGCCCCGGCGCTGAATGCCTTGCTGGCAGTCTACCGCACGCTGGGTTACCCGGTGCTGGAAGTCTCGGCCCATCACGGCAACGGCATGGAGCAGTTGCAGAAGCAACTGGACGGGCACATCAGTGTGTTCGTTGGTCAGTCCGGCGTCGGCAAGTCCTCGCTGGTCAACAGCCTGCTGCCGGAAGTCGAAACCCGTGTCGGTCCGTTGTCCGAGCTGTCCGGCCAGGGCACCCACACCACCACCACCGCGCGGTTGTTCCACTTCCCCGGCGGCGGCGAGCTGATCGACTCCCCGGGTATTCGGGAATTCGGCCTGGGCCACGTCAGCCGTGCCGACGTCGAAGCCGGTTTCATCGAGTTCAACGACTTGATCGGCACCTGCCGCTTCCGTGACTGCAAGCACGACCGCGAACCCGGTTGCGCCCTGCTCAAGGCACTGGAAGAAGGCCGCGTGCAACAGCAGCGCATGAACAGCTACCGCTCGATCATCGCCAGCTTGCCTGAAACCAGTTATTAACCAGAGCGCTCAGCAGCCCCCGACACTGAAGGTTGCTGACCGCCCACTGGCGCATCGACAGACAATAAAAAGCCGCGATTATCGCGGCTTTTTATTGGGTCACTGCTTGGGAGGCCCGGCCGGTTTGGCCGGGTCGCCGGCTTTCGGCGCCGGGTTGTCGAACAGGTTCAAGCGTTCCCGAAGCTCATGTGCCGGCAGGGGTTCCTTGTCCGCCGGCAAGGCATTCGGATCGGCAGGTAYGGCAGGCACTTCACCCGGAGCGCCCTGCCCTGGTGCTGGTGTCGGTTCCGCGCCTTGCTCACCCTCGATGGCGCGCTGGGCCTTCTTGGTCAGCACGACGATGTCGATGCGGCGGTTGACCGGATTGAGCGGATTTTTACGATCGAACAACGTCGACGAAGCGTAACCCACCACTCGCGCCACTTGCTGTTCCGGATAGCTGCCTGCGACCAGCGCCCGGCGAGCGGCGTTGGCACGGTTGGCCGAAAGCTCCCAGTTGCCGAATTCACCGGTGCCCGCATAAGGCTTGGCGTCGGTGTGGCCACCGATGCTGATCTTGTTCGGCACCGCTTTGATGGTGTCGGCCATGGCCAGCAGAATGTCTTCGAAGTACGGCTTCAAGCGTGCACTGCCGGAGTCGAACATCGGCCGGTTTTCGGAGTCGATGATCTGGATGCGCAAACCATCCGGGGTGATTTCGAAAAGAATCTGATCCTTGAACTTCTGCAGTTGCGGGTTCTCTTCGACCTTGTTCTGCAACTCTTGCAGCAACAGCTCCAGACGCTCGTGCTCGACCTGTTCGGCCATGCCTTCAACCTGCTCGGTATCGACGGTGACCTTGTCCGGTTGCGGCTGGGACTTGACCTCGGGATTGAGGGTTTTCTCCGGCGCCAGCACCGGCGTGCCGCCCAGGTCGATAATGAACGGCGTACCGCTTTCAGAGAAGCCGATCGGGTCCTTGAAGTAACCGGCGATGGCGATCTTCTGTTCTGGCGTGGCGGTGGATAACAGCCACAACACCAGGAAGAACGCCATCATCGCCGTCGCGAAGTCAGCGAAGGCGATTTTCCACGCGCCCCCGTGATGCCCGCCGGCGTAGCGCTTGACGCGCTTGATGATTATCGGCTGATTATTCTCCATGACTTAACGACCGCGAACCGCTTGTTCCAGCTCAGCGAAGCTCGGACGGTGTGCCGGGTACAGAACCTTGCGCCCGAACTCCACCGCCAGCGATGGCGGCATGCCAGAAGCCGAAGCCACCAGCGAAGCCTTGATGGCTTCGTAGATGTTCAGCTCTTCCTTGGCATCGTGAGCCAGGGAGTGCGCCAGCGGACCGAAGAAACCGTAGGCCGCGAGAATACCGAAGAAGGTACCGACCAGCGCGGCACCTACGTGCAGACCGATGGACTTCTGATCGCCCTCACCCAGCGAGGCCATGGTCACCACGATACCCAGTACCGCCGCAACGATACCGAAGCCGGGCATGGCATCGGCGATACCGTTGACCGCGTGGGAGGGGTGTTCGAGGTCCTCCTTGAGGCTGAACAGCTCCATGTCGAACAGACCCTCAAGCTCATGCGGCGCCATGTTGCCGGACGACATGATGCGCAAGTAATCGCAGATGAACGCGGTCATGCGGTCATCTTTGAGAACCGCCGGGTACTTGGCAAAAATCGGGCTGGCAGCAGCGTCTTCGATATCGCCCTCAATGGCCATCATGCCTTCGCGACGGCTCTTGTTGAGGATCTCGTAGATCAGGCCCAGCACCTCCAGGTAGAAGGTGTGATTGAAACGCGAACTGAACATGCCCAAGGATTTCTTGAGCACGTGTTTCGTCATGTGGCCGGGGTTGGCCTGAAGGAATGCACCCAGCGCCGCACCGCCGATGATCATCACCTCGAAAGGCTGAATCAGGGCGGCAATCTTGCCGTGGGAAAGCACGTATCCGCCGAGCACGCTCGCGAATACGACGATGATGCCGATAATTTTAGCCATAGGTAGAAGGTACTTACTTAAGTCGGGTTCAAGGTCATATTCGGAAGTTAAAAAATCTCTTCTTCTACTTATCGGCAAAACTGCGCCAGACTATAGCCAGTTAAGGCGAAAAGCTAATTTGGCCCACTCCGGGCGTGTTTAATGCAGACGATGATCGCGCCCAACCATGGCTAATGAAACGACCGTTCCAACTGCCAGACCGACCACACTCGAAAGCTGGGTCAAGCTGCTCGACGGCGTGACCTTGCCCGTGCCGCGAGCCAGCCATGATCGCGTCTGCAAGGCAATCGCCGACAATCGCAGCTCGTTGCGCGATATTGCCGAACTGATGCAGGGCAGCCCGGCCCTGGCCCTCAGCGTCATCCGCGAAGCCAATCGCCACACCCTCGGCAGTATGAGCGAGCCCAGCGAGAACCTGGAAGTGGCGATCAATCGCCTCGGTCTCAAGCGCACCGAAGAACTGCTCGCGCGCCTGCCCGCCCTGCCCGAGAACGAAATCCCGCCGGCCCTGCGCCAACTCCAATTGATAAGCCTGCACGCGACCCAACAGGCCAACGGTTTTTTTGCCAGTCGCCTGGCGCGGCTCTGGCAGGACATCCACTGGGGTAGCCTGCTGTTCCTCTCGCCGTTCTGGCCACTGGCCCTGACCTTCCCGCAGTTGCTGGAAGACTGGGAACTGCGGGTCCTGCACAAGCATGAGCCAGCAGGCAAGGTCGAAAAAGAACTGTTCGGCGTACGCCTGCTGGAACTCGGCCAGGCACTGGTGGACGTCTGGCGTCTGCCAATCTGGGTAGGACAAGGCTATCGATTGCTGCTGGATGAGCAACGCGAACTGGCGAAAGTCGTGCATATCGCCCGCGATGCCGATCACCCGTTGCGCCAGCAAAACCGACTTGATGACGACCCGACCCTGCGCCGCTGGCTCAATCAACCCGCCAACACGGTATTGCTGGCCAACGGTCTGGCGTTATCGGCGCAGCAAGCCTGGAGCAGCCCTCACTGCCTGCGCTGGCAGTTTCTGACCAGCCTCTACCTGCAAATGCCGATGGACGAGGTCCAGCAGCAACTGCACCAGCAAGCGGCACTCAGCGCCCGTAACCACGCCATGCCGGACCTTTGGCATCCCGCCGGAGCATTGCTCTGGCCGTGGGACGAGCGGCGTCTTCATCGCGGCCAGCTTCCGGCGCCCGCCCCCACCGCCGAAGACCTGACCAAGTGGCGCAAGCAATGCGCAGAACTGCTGGCGGAGCCGAGCCGCTTTACCAACGCCATGCACCTGACCACCTCCGCACGGGATGCGCTGGCTGCCTGCGGCATGCGTCGGGTGATGATTCTGATGGCTGATCGCACGCACAGCCAATTGCGCGTGCACCAGATTCACGGCCTGCCTAAAGAAGCCGCGACGCTGAACTTTGTGGTCAGCCAGAGCACCGTGCTGCAACGCCTGCTCTCGCAACAGGCTCAGGTGCGGCTGACGCCAGCCAACAACGCACAGTTTTCAGCCTTGCTGCCTGCCAGCCTGCGGGCACTGTTCGGCGGCGAGCACCTGCTGCTGCGCTCACTGGTCAACAATGGCCGGGTGATCATGCTGGTCGTGGCGGATCAGGGCGGCGGTCCCTTTTCGGAAATCACCGTGCAAGCCTTTGGTAAAACCGCACAGTGCATCGAAAAGGCCCTGCACAGCTTTACCAACCGCGGCCAGTAGTTCCTGCGCTACAATCCTCCCCTTTGTGCTCTGGAGACCTCACATGTCTGACTTCTCTGGCTTGTCGCTGGTGATCGAGCCGAGCGACCTGCTCACCCGTCTCGATGCTCGCGAACTGATTCTGGTCGACCTGACCAGCAGCGCCCGCTACGCCGAAGGCCACATTCCCGGCGCGCGCTTCGTCGACCCCAAACGGACTCAACTGGGTCATCCGCCAGCGCCGGGTCTGCTGCCGTCACAGGCCGCGCTTGAAGCCCTGTTCGGCGAACTGGGGCATAACCCGGACGCGGTCTACGTGGTCTACGACGACGAAGGTGGTGGCTGGGCCGGGCGTTTCATCTGGCTGCTGGACGTCATTGGCCACAGCAACTACCACTATGTGGACGGCGGTCTGCTGGCCTGGCTGGCAGAAGGCTTGCCGGTGTCGACCGAGGTTCCCGCGGCTGTCGGCGGCCCGGTTGCACTGACCTTGCACGACGAGCCCACCGCCACCCGCGAATACCTGCAAAGCCGTCTCGGCGCCGCCGACCTGGCGATCTGGGACGCACGCGGGCCGCTGGAATATTCCGGTGAGAAAGTCCTCGCCGCCAAGGGCGGACACATCCCCGGCGCAGTCAATTTCGAATGGACCGCCGGCATGGACAAGGCGCGTAACCTGCGCATCCGCAGCGACATGCCGCAAATCCTCGAACAGCTCGGGATCAGCAAAGACAAAGAAGTGATTACCCACTGCCAGACCCACCATCGTTCTGGCTTCACCTATCTGGTGGCCAAGTCACTCGGTTATCCGCGGGTCAAAGGCTACGCCGGCTCCTGGGGCGAATGGGGCAATCACCCTGACACGCCCGTAGAGATTTAAGTTTTTTTAAGGAAAGTTATGAATAAGCGTTTGTTTATCCTCAGCCAGTACCTGCTGCCTCATCACCTGCTGTCGCGTCTGGCCGGCTGCATTGCCGAATGCCGCGTGCGCTGGTTCAAGAACGCCTTCACCGCCTGGTTCGCCAAGCGTTATCAGGTGGACATGTCGCAAGCGCTGGTCGAGGACCTGACCGCTTACGAACACTTCAACGCGTTCTTCACCCGCGCGTTGAAAGACGGCGCACGCCCGCTGGACCAGACCCCGGGCGCAATCCTCAGCCCGGCCGACGGCGCCGTCAGTCAGCTCGGCCCAATCGAGCACGGTCGGGTGTTCCAGGCCAAGGGCCACAGTTTCAGCGTGCTGGAATTGCTCGGCGGTGATACGGCAAACGCGGCGCCGTTCATGGGCGGTGATTTCGCCACTATTTACCTGTCGCCCAAAGACTACCATCGCGTCCACATGCCGCTGGCCGGTACCCTGCGCGAAATGGTCTACATCCCGGGCCGGATCTTCTCGGTCAACCAGACCACCGCGGAAAACGTTCCGGAGCTGTTCGCCCGTAACGAACGCGTCGCGTGCATCTTCGACACCGAGCGCGGGCCAATGGCTGTGGTATTGGTCGGTGCGATGATCGTTGCTTCGATCGAAACCGTCTGGGCCGGGCTGGTAACGCCGCCCAAGCGCGAACTGAAAACCTTCCGCTACGACGAAGCTGCCCGCGCGCCGATTCACCTGGAAAAAGGTGCCGAGCTGGGTCGCTTCAAGCTGGGTTCGACGGCGGTTGTGCTGTTTGGCCCGAATCAAGTGAAGTGGGCTGAAGAGCTGGCGGCTGGCTCGCCGGTACAAATGGGCCAAGGCATGGGCTTGCCGAAAGCCTGATCTGCACACAGATCCAATGTGGGAAATGTGGGAGCGAGCCTGCTCGCGATTCAGGCACCGCGGTCTATCTGATAAACCGCGGCGATACAATCGCGAGCAGGCTCGCTCCCACAAAGGCCTGCATTCACTCAGGCCTCGTGGTGTTAAAGCTGACCGTCGCGGTCCCTGAAGCCCAGCAGATACAGCACGCCATCCAGACCCAGGGTCGAAATCGCCTGCTTGGCCGACTGCTTGACCAGCGGCTTGGCACGGAACGCCACCCCCAGACCCGCAATCGCCAGCATCGGCAAATCGTTGGCACCATCGCCGACGGCAATGGTCTGCTCCAGACGCAAGCCTTCCTTGTGCGCCAGTTCACGCAGCAAATCGGCTTTGCGCTGTGCATCGACAATCGGCTCGACAGCCACGCCGGTCACTTTGCCGTCGACCACTTCCAGTTCATTGGCGAACACGTAGTCGATGCCCAGCTTGGCTTGCAGCTGTTTGGCAAAGTAAGTGAAGCCGCCCGACAGAATGGCCGTCTTGTAGCCCAGGCGCTTGAGTTCGGCGAACAAGGTTTCAGCACCTTCGGTCAGGCGCAGGGAAGCCCCGATCGAGTCCAGCACGCTGACGTCCAGCCCTTTGAGCAAGGCCAGGCGTTCCTTGAAGCTGGCGCGAAAATCCAGTTCGCCGGCCATCGCCCGCTCGGTAATTTCCGACACCTTCTCGCCCACCCCGGCGGCCTTGGCCAGCTCGTCGATGACTTCGGCCTCGATCAGAGTCGAATCCATGTCGAACACCGCCAGACGCCGGTTGCGGCGGAACAGCGAATCTTCCTGGAAGGCGATATCGACGTTCAGCTCCTGGGCCACGCTGAGGAATTCGGCACGCAGGGCCTGCGGATCGGCCGCTTCGCCGCGCACGGAAAACTCAATGCAGCCCTTGCCCTTGTCGGCCGGAGTGTCCAGCGGCATACGCCCGGACAGACGGTCGATGTGATCGATGTTCAGCCCGTATTTGGCGGTGATCGAGCTCACGCGCTGCAACTGCTCGGCCGTCACTTTGCGGGTCAGCAAGGTCACAATGTGGCGTTTCTTGCCTTGGGCGCCGACCCATTGCTGGTAATCCTCTTCGGAGACCGGCGTGAAACGCACCTGCTGCCCCAGCTCGTAGGCCTTGAACAGGATGTCCTTGAGCACCGACGAACCCTGTTTGGTGTCGGGAATTTCAACCAGGATGCCGAACGACAACGTGTCGTGGATCACCGCCTGACCGATGTCGAGAATGTTCACACCACCCTGGGCCAGTACACCGGTAATGGCCGCAGTCAGACCCGGACGGTCGACTCCCGTGATGTTTATCAGGACGATTTCGCGCAAGGCGCACCCCCGCAAGTGGAAAAAAACCGCATTCTACCCACTTTCAGTGACCATCGGGCACAGCGAGCGCTTTGCCGGTCTGGGGCCTGTCGCTATACTGCGCCTCAACTTCACGGACAAAAGAGCCGAGCTCAGTGAACCGGCCTACGCCAGTCAAAACCGATAACTTCTTTCTGCTGATCTTCCGGGCACTGCGCCATCGCCGTGTACCGATTGCATTGCGCATTGCCAGCCATAACGTGATCCTGGTCGCATTGGCCCTGGTGATCTACGCCTGCGTGATGGGTCTGCAGTTCAAACAGGCCATGCACGAGCAAGCGGATGCCCTCGGCCAGAGCCTGACCACCCAGACAGCGATGTCGGCAACCGAGCTGTTGGTGTCCAACGACATCCTCAGCCTCAACGTGTTGCTGAACAACCTGACCAAGAACCCGTTGGTGGCTCACGCGGCTATTTATAGCGTGGACAACCGGATTCTCGCCGAGGCCGGACAGCGCCCCAAGCATGGCTTGCTGGGCGAAGCCGAAGGCATGTACGAGAGCAAGATCACCTTTCAGGACGTGACCGCCGGTCAACTGCGGATCAGCCTGGACATGGCGCAGTTCCAGCAGCCAATGACCATCAGCCTGCAAAGCATGGGCATTCTCAGCGCGATCCTGCTGGCGTTGTCCCTGGCCCTGAGCTTGCGCCTGGGTCGGCACATCTCCACACCGCTGCTGCAATTGCGGGTGTGGCTGCGTGACATTGACGAACACACTCCGGCGACTCAGCGCCAGGACGAAATCGGTGACCTGGCCCGCCAGCTCCACAGCAGTTATGCACCTGAAAAGGTCGAGCCTGAACCCGAGCCAGAGCCTGAGTTCGACGATTTCGAAGACACTGAAGAGGCCGAGCCGACCTTCGAAGTGCGTAATCTGCGCGATCCGAGCTTCGACGAAAGTGCTCCGCTGGCTGGCCTGAAACCGGCGACACGGCATGTGGTCAACGCTGAAGAAGACGAACTGGACGAAGAAGATCCGTTTGCCGACCTGCGCGACACCGCCGTCGCTACGCCGGTTGCCAAGCCGCAACCCAAGCCTGCTGCCCCGGCGCAACCACAGCACAGCGCGGTATTGGCGGTGCAGCTGGGTGCTCAGGATCAACTGCGTCGCTTGCCGCGGGCACGCCTGACCGAACTGCTGGAGCGTTATCGCGACTGCCTGGACCAGGCGGCTTCGCTGTATGAAAGCGAACTGCACACCCTGAACGATGGCAGCACGCTGATGCTGTTCCACAGTGAAGACAGCGGCGACGACTACCTGACCAACGCCATCTGCTGTGGTGAGTTGCTGCGTGCGCTCGGCCACCAGTTGCAGATCGAAGTCGCCGACAGCGGCATCACCCTGCAATTGCAGCTGGGCCTGACCTTGGGCGATGGGCTCTTCGGCCTCAGCCAGATTGATCTGCTGCTGACCGAAACCGCTCAGGATGCGCTCGCATTGTCCCAGCACAGCCGAAACCTGCTGCTGGTGGAGCGCAAGATCAGCGACGACGTACTGATCCGCCAGCGTGCGCGGATCCGCCCAATCGCCAGCCCTGAAGGCGCTTGCTGCGTCGAACGGTTGATGGAGCCTTACCCGTCGATGCTGGAGCGGCAACTGGCGCGCATGCATGAGACGCGCGCCAAGAGCTGAACCCGGCCGCGAACCCAAAAGCCCGCAGACGAGTGATTGTCTGCGGGCTTTTTTGTCGTCTGTTCCGGCCTCATCGCGAGCAGGCTCGCTCCCACATTTGATCTAGATCGCTCCCAAATCCACTGTGGGAGCGAGCCTGCTCGCGATGAGGCCGGGAGCAGCGCTAGAGTTTCCCAACCTGCAGAAACAACAAAGCCCGCATCAACGCGGGCTTTGTCTGTACGGCATTCACCTTAGAACCTGAACACTTCCATGTCAGTGCGAATCGGTGAAGCCATCGGGATCTTCGGTTTCTCCGGTTCTGCCGGCGCCGCTGGTTTGGACGCAGGTTTACGCGGTGCTTCGACAACCGGCGGCTGATTGGCCAGCGGCTTGAGCGCGACCGACAGTTGCTCGGCCAAACGCTGCAGCAATATGCCCTGGGCCTGTACCTGAGCCGCCGTACCACTGGCGTGTGGCTCTTGCAGATGAATGATGCGGTTGTCACGCACCTGGCCACGACGATCGATCAAACGCCACTGGGCATCGAGGATCGCCGGTTGCGACTCACCCGAATCCAGGCGTGTGATCGACAGCAAAACCTGTACATCCGGGGTGAAACCCAAGGTCGCCGGCGCCAGCACTACGCGCTGGCTGTCCAGATGGCCGGCCACCTGACGCAATAAAAGCTGGTTGATGTCCGAAGACAGGCTGCCTGCCCAACGACCGTCGGTGGACGCTTGCAGGCTGCCATCAGGCTGACGCTGCAGCAGGGTTTCACGTTGCAGGTAATCGGCAATCGATACCGGACCCAACAAAACCGCCATGCCCGCGCTTTGCGCAGGCTGAGCCGGACTTCCGCTGTCCAGCTGATACAGCGACACCGGCTGGTGAACGCTGCAACCCGCCAGGCCAAATACGCCAGCGAGCAACAAAAATAGAGGAAGGCGCAGAACAGTCATCATCCCATCCAAGTGACGGCCAACAGGCCGGCCACAGTGAAAAATACTCAACCAATATGAAGAACGCAGGACCACGCCCACGTTTGAAAGGCCATATCATCCGTGAATATGGCTTCCGACTCCAGCGCGAAAGCATCGATCTACGGGTTAAATCGTAGATCGAGCCCCCAGGAGCGCTTAATTGAGAGTTTCTACCAACAGTGCATCGACACGCTGAAAGCCCCGTGGCAGCTTGTTGCCACGGCGTCCGCGCTCACCTTTATAGTGTTCGAGGTCATCGGCTTTAAGCGACAGCGTGCGTTTACCCGCCTGCAATACCAGGGTCGCACCTTCCGGCAATACCGCGATGTCGGTGACATATTCCTCGCGACTGGCCACACGTTCGCCGGAGATACCGATGATCTTGTTGCCTTTGCCCTTGCCCAGTTGCGGCAGATCGCTGATTTTGAAAATCAGCAGGCGACCTTCGGTGGTCACCGAGGCCAACCAGTTGTGCTCACGGTCAGCGACCGGACGCGGCAGAATCACCTTGGCGTTGTTCGGCAGGCTCAACAGCGCCTTGCCAGCCTTGTTCTTGGCTTGCAGGTCTTCACCCTTGACCACGAAACCGTAACCGGCGTCCGAGGCGATGACGTACAGCCCATCGTCTTCAGGCATCAACACGCATTCGAAGGTCGCGCCGGGCGGCGGCGTCAGACGCCCCGTCAGCGGCTCACCCTGACCACGAGCTGACGGCAGCGTGTGCGCCGGCACCGAATAACTGCGACCAGTGGAGTCGATGAACACCGCAAACTGGTTGGAACGACCGGCTGCCGCGGTCTTGAAGCCGTCCCCGGCCTTGTACGAAAGCCCGGTGGCGTCGATGTCGTGGCCCTTGGCCGAACGCACCCAGCCTTTCTCGGACAACACCACGGTGACCTTTTCGTTCGGCAGCAGATCGTGCTCGGTCAGCGCTTTGGCTTCGGCACGCTCGACAATCGGCGAGCGACGGTCGTCGCCATAGGTTTCGGCGTCTTTGATCAGCTCGCTGCGTACCAGCTTCTTCAGCTTGGCTTCGCTGCCCAGCAAGGCTTGCAGCTTGGCTTGTTCCTTGAGCAGTTCATCCTGCTCATCGCGCAGCTTCATTTCTTCGAGTCGCGCCAACTGACGCAGGCGAGTATCGAGAATGTAATCGGCCTGGATTTCGCTCAGGGCGAAGCGCTCGATCAGCTTGGCTTTCGGGTGTTCCTCGGTACGGATGATGTGGATCACTTCATCCAGGTTGAGGTACGCGATCAGCAAGCCGTCCAACAGGTGCAGGCGACGCTCGACCTTGTCCAGGCGAAATTGCAGGCGGCGGCGTACGGTCTGGACCCGGAACTCCAGCCATTCCACCAGCAACGCCCGCAGGTTCTTCAGCTGCGGCTTGCCATCCAGGCCAATGATGTTGATGTTGACCCGGTAGCTCGACTCCAGCTCGGTGCTGGCGAACAGGTGCTGCATCAACGCCTCATGATCGACCCGGCTGTTGACCGGAATGATCACGATACGGCATGGGTTCTCGTGGTCCGACTCATCGCGCAGGTCCGCCACTTGCGGCGCCTTGGACGGCTTGGCCTGCATCATCGCGGCAATCTGTTCCAGCACTTTGGCGCCGGAGACCTGGTGCGGCAATGCGGTGACGACAATGTCGCCGTCTTCGATGTGGTACACGGCGCGCATGCGCACCGAACCGCGACCGGTTTCGTAGATTTTCAGCAGGTCGGCGCGCGGCGTGATGATTTCCGCTTCGGTCGGATAATCCGGGCCCTGGATGTGCTCACAGAGCTGCTCGACCGTGGCTTTCGGTTCATCGAGCAAACGCACGCAAGCCGTGGCGACTTCCCGCAGGTTGTGCGGCGGAACGTCGGTGGCCATCCCCACGGCGATGCCGGTGGTGCCGTTGAGCAGGATGTTCGGCAAACGTGCCGGCAATACCAGCGGCTCGTCGAGGGTGCCGTCGAAGTTCGGGCCCCAATCCGCCGTGCCCTGGCCCAGTTCGCTGAGCAGCACTTCGGAATAACGCGACAGGCGCGCTTCGGTGTAACGCATGGCGGCGAAGGATTTCGGATCGTCCGGCGCACCCCAGTTACCCTGCCCGTCCACCAGCGTGTAGCGGTAGCTGAACGGCTGGGCCATCAGCACCATGGCTTCGTAGCACGCGGAGTCACCGTGTGGGTGGAACTTGCCGAGTACGTCACCGACCGTACGCGCGGATTTCTTGTGCTTGGAGTCAGCGTCCAGCCCCAACTCGCTCATGGCGTAGATGATACGCCGCTGCACAGGTTTCAAGCCGTCGCCGATGTGCGGCAAAGCTCGGTCCATGATCACGTACATGGAGTAGTTGAGGTAGGCATTTTCGGTGAAGTCGGCCAGTGAGCGGCGTTCAACGCCGTCCAGGCTGAGATCCAGGGAGTCGCTCATGCGGGCCTCATCAGTTCGTTGTCTGGCGCAGCAACAAGGTGCCACTGCGCTGGGTAAATTCAAGTGTTTTCAGGACGATCACAACTTGGCGCTCCAGCCACCTTGCGGTGCGGCAAAGCGCCAGACTATCGGCCGGGCTTCGCCGTCCGCGCGGGCACCGTTGTTGTTGTCGATGCCGATCCAGGCGCCATCGGCATCGACCACCAGGGCTTCGGCCAGACCGTAGGGCTGTGAATAACGTCGATGTTCCTGCAAGGCTTCAGCCGCAAATGACCAGCAACGCTCGACCTTGGCGCTCAGCGCATCGCGACGACAGATTTGAAAAGCGTTGCGCTCCAGGGTGAAGAGCTTGCCGTTGAACAGTGCCAGGTCCGCAAAATCCTTGGATACCGGCTTGGCGTTGGGAAATGGCGCGGGCTGCATTTCCTTGCCAGCTTCGCTCAACAGCACACAGCTGCCGTCACAGTCCCAGACGGTCTGTTGGCGCTTGATCAGCAACAAACCACGCCGCTCGCGCTCGGCCGCCAGCCATAGCTGATCACCTTGCGGACTGATCGCCAGCCCTTCGAACAGCGCGTTGAAGTGCAGCAACATGCCACTGGCTCGCGCTTCGCGAACCATGATCGGTGAAATTCTCAGCCACGCGGCGGGCCCCTGTACCGGCACTTGCAGCACCGCAGCTTGGGCTTCACTGACAATGTAGCGGTTACCGGCCTTGTCGCAGGTGATCCCCTCGAAGTCGAGGTTTCCACCGCGTACGAACGATGCCGCCCAGGTACGCGACTTCAGCCCCCAGGGCAACCCGCTGTCAGGCACTGGCGGCACATTGATGCGCACGGTTTCGGCCTGCCAGACGCGCTCGCTGCTATCGAGCCGGTAGATCTGGTCATCATCACGATCGGAAACCGCCCACAGGTCTTTGCCGCATTGCGCCAGCCCCGACAGGTTACCGCCGCGCATGCCGTCCACGGCATGCTCGGCAACCAGCGTCAGTTCCGGCGCAGGCTCCGCCGCAACGGCGGACGCCAACAGCAGCAACGCGAGGGCGAAACCGCTCCGCATCAACCCAGAACCTCGGCCAGATTGCCTTTGGACTCCAGCCAGGACTTGCGGTCGCCGGCGCGTTTTTTCGCCAGCAGCATGTCCATCATTTCCGAGGTGGCTTCGAAATCATCCAGCGTCAGTTGCACCAGACGTCGAGTGTTCGGGTCCATGGTGGTTTCGCGCAGTTGCGGCGGGTTCATTTCACCCAGCCCCTTGAATCGGGTGACCTGCGGCTTGCCGCGTTTCTTCTCGGCCACCAAACGATCGAGAATGCCATCGCGCTCGGCTTCATCGAGGGCGTAGTAAATCTCTTTGCCGAGGTCGATACGGTACAGCGGCGGCATCGCCACGTAGACGTGGCCGGCATCCACCAGCGGACGGAAGTGCTGGACGAACAAGGCACACAGCAAGGTCGCGATGTGCAGACCGTCGGAGTCGGCGTCGGCGAGGATGCAGATCTTGCCGTAACGCAGCTGGCTCATGTCCGCAGCGCCCGGATCGACACCAATGGCCACGGCAATGTTGTGCACTTCCTGGCTGGCCAGCACTTCGCTGCCGTCGACTTCCCAGGTGTTCAGAATCTTCCCGCGCAGCGGCAGGATCGCCTGGAACTCTTTGTCCCGCGCTTGCTTGGCCGAACCGCCGGCGGAATCACCTTCCACCAGGAACAGCTCGGAACGCATCGGGTCCTGCCCGGCGCAATCGGCGAGCTTGCCCGGCAAGGCCGGCCCTTGGGTAATGCGTTTGCGCTCGACCTTTTTGCTGGCCTTCAAACGGCGGCCAGCGTTGTTGATCGCCAGCTCAGCCAGTTGCAGGCCCAACTCGGGATTCGCGTTGAGCCACAGGCTGAAGGCGTCCTTGACCACGCCGGAAACAAACGCCGCCGCCTCGCGGGACGACAGTCGTTCTTTGGTCTGGCCGGAGAACTGCGGTTCCTGCATTTTCATCGACAGGACGAAGGCAATGCGTTCCCAGACGTCTTCCGGTGCCAGCTTCACGCCACGCGGCAGCAGGTTGCGGAACTCGCAGAACTCACGCATGGCGTCGAGCAAACCCTGACGCAGACCGTTGACGTGAGTACCGCCCTGGGCCGTCGGGATCAGGTTGACGTAGCTTTCCTGCACGCTGTCGCCACCTTCAGGCAGCCACAGCAGCGCCCAGTCGACCGCTTCTTTATTACCGGCCAGGCTGCCGCAGAAGGGTTCGTCGGGCAGACGCTCGAATTCACTGACCGCGTCTACCAGGTAGGAACGCAGACCGTCTTCGTAATGCCATTCGACTTTTTCGCCGGTGGCCTTGTCTTCAAAGCTGACCAGCAGCCCCGGGCACAACACGGCCTTGGCCTTGAGTACGTGCTTGAGACGGCTGATGGAAAATTTCGGTGAGTCGAAGTATTTCGGGTCCGGCGAGAAGTACACGCTGGTCCCGGTGTTGCGCTTGCCAACGGTGCCGACGATTTCCAGGTCGGTGGCTTTGTAGCCATCGGCGAAGGTCATCTGGTACTCGTTGCCATCGCGTTTGACGCGCACCCGGACCTGGGTCGACAGGGCGTTGACCACCGAAATACCCACCCCGTGCAAACCGCCGGAGAACTGGTAGTTCTTGTTCGAGAACTTGCCGCCGGCGTGCAGCTTGGTGAGGATCAGCTCGACGCCCGAGACGCCCTCTTCGGGGTGAATGTCCACCGGCATGCCACGGCCGTCATCGCTGACTTCCAGGGAGTGGTCGGCGTGGAGAATGACCTGCACCGATGTCGCATGCCCGGCCAAGGCTTCGTCGACACTGTTGTCGATGACTTCCTGGGCAAGGTGGTTCGGCCGACTGGTGTCGGTGTACATGCCGGGGCGTTTGCGCACCGGGTCGAGGCCCGAGAGGACTTCGATGGCGTCTGCGTTATAAGAGCTAGCGCTGGGAGTGGCCATGGGGTCTCGTCGTCAGTCGTTCATGAAAATAGGGGCGAAGGTTCACAGTGCTGTGAAATCGATCGCCTGGTACACATCTGCGCCGATGCCGGCAAAACTCAACAGAGCCGGTAATTGCCCGGCGAATCCTTGGAAACTATGGTCGCCGCCAGCCTGGATACGCAAGGCACAGGCTCGGTAATACTGCTGGGCGAGGCGATAGTCCAGCGTTTCGTCCCCGGTTTGCAACCACACCTGAAACCGCTGCGGGTCTTGGGGCGCCGGCACTTCCAGCTCGGCCAGGGCCGTCACGTGGTCGTGGGTCAATTCCCAGGTCTCTTCGGTATACAGGTTTTTCTGCGTGCCCAGGTATCCGTCGAACATCCGGTGCGGGCTGACGGCAGGGTTGATCAACAGGGCCTTGAGGCCATGGCGCTCGGCAAGGTGAGTGGCATAGTAGCCGCCGAGGGAGCTGCCGACCAGCAGTGGCCGCCCCAGCCTGGCAATCGCCTGTTCCAGCTGACCGATGGCCTCGCGCGGATGGTGATGCAAGGCCGGCACCTGCAACTGGTCGCCCAGACCCAGACGATCCATCACGTCGACCAGCTGACAGGCCTTTTTCGACGCGGGTGCGCTGTTGAAACCGTGGATATAGAGGATCGAACCAGACATGCGAGCTCCCTGTGAGGCGGGCAAAGATGCCGCAGTTTACAGGGAGTCGGGCGGATCGGGGACATCCACAGAAATCAGGCCCTCTTTAAGGACGCCATCGCGAGCAGGCTCGCTCCCACAGTGGATCTGCGGTGAGCACACCATTTGTGAACACCCGAGATCAATGTGGGAGCGAGCCTGCTCCGGGCGGCGTTCCGACGATGGCCGCGACCCGGTTTTCCTGAGCTACAAAAATTTCAGTAGCCGTTGGAACCGTAGTCGATCTGGAAATCGAACCCGGTCACGCGCTCGACCCCGGTTTCCAGCCGTCCGTCCGGCAGCAACCGCAACCAGCGATAACCCGGCGCCAGGGTATCGACCTTGAAATCCACACTACCAGGCTCGAACTGGATGCACGTCGATGGCGAAGCGATCAGCCGCACATCGTTGCGCAACTGATCGATTTCCTGATGCACATGACCCCAGAGCACTGCCCGCACCTGCGGGAAGCGATCGAGCACGGCAAACAAGGCGTCCGGGTTGCGCAGGCCAATCGGTTCCATCCAGGCACAACCGATGGACACCGGATGATGATGCAAGCACACCAGATGATGGCGCTCCGGCGCTTCGCTCAAGGCGCGGACGAGCAATTGCAGTTGATCGTCCTGCAAATACCCTGGCACCGAACCCGGTACCGCCGAATCCAGCAAGGTGATCCGCCAGTTACCGATGTCCACGATGGGCTCCAGCAACTGACTCTGGACCGCGGCCCGGGCCATGATCTGCGGCTCATCGTGGTTGCCCGGAATCCAGCGCGCGGGCGCATCGATCTGCCGGGTCATCTCGCGAAACTGCTGATACGACTCAAGCGTGCCATCCTGGGACACGTCGCCACTGGCGATCATCAGGTCAATCTGCGGCTGTTGCGCCAGTACCAACTCGATAACCTTTTGCAGGCTGTCGCGGGTGTTCATGCCCAGCAACGTGCCATCCGCCTCGGCGAACAGATGGCTGTCAGAGAGCTGCACCAGCAATACGGCATCGTTGGCTGTCAGAGTGGATACGCTCGGCAAGGCGTTCTCCCAAGGCGTGATCACGGATATGGATGAATGGCGCAATTATGCTGGGGGAAATTGAAAAGAGGAAACCCGTGAACCAGACGCAGTTCACAACTAGCGTACGACTTCGAACTCATGCCCGCAGGCCAAGCAATGACTCAACCACTCGCCGAGGAACACATTGAGCTGGGCCTTTTCGTCCGGCTGGTGCATCAACGCATTCGGATAAGGATAGATGCCGCGAAAGCGCCGTGCATGTTCGGCACTGATGACTTCGGCCATACGCGCATCGTGGTAGACCTGCACTTCCAACTGCGGCACCGGCAGCCATGGCAGACTGTGCTCCTGGCGTACTCGCAGGGTCGTGGTGTACGGACACGCCTGCAACACTTCCAGCATCAGCACGCCCAGCATCTGCTCACCCTGGGTCATGGCAATGCGCCGGGCAGCCGGCTGGTTGCGCATCTCCGGTAACAGGCGCATCAGTCGGGCGTAGTTGGCCTCGCAGGCGCTTTGCAGCCCCACAAGGTCGACCCGATAACGATCGCGCTGTTTGTTTACGACCATAACCCCCTCACTTCAACGCGGTTCAAAGCCAGCCATTGCAAGGCAATAATGCTCGCCGCGTTGGAAATCCGTCCATCACGTACGGCTTGCAGGGCATCTTCGAAGTCCCAGACCGTCACGCGAATATCTTCTGCTTCCTCCACCAGCCCATGCAGGCCGCCGGCCCCGGCACTGTTACACCGCCCCAGATACAAGTGCACATATTCGGTACTGCCACCAGGCGACGGAAAATAATTGAGCATCGGCCACAGCGCAGTGAATACAAGTCCAGCTTCCTCCTGCGCTTCGCGGTGAGCAACTTCTTCCGGTATTTCGTCCCGGTCGATCAGACCGGCGACCAGTTCGATCAGCCACGGATTATCGACTTTGCCCAATGCGCCGGCGCGAAATTGCTCGATCAATACCACTTCGTCCCGCTGTGGATCGTAAGGCAAGACACACACGGCATCATGGCGAACGAACAGCTCGCGGCTGATCTCGCGACTCATGCCACCGGCAAACAGCTCATGGCGCAGATGCACGCGCTCAAGCTTGTAGAAGCCCTTGAAGCAGTTTTCACTGCGTACGACGTCTACGATGGTCGGGGTAGCAGTGGCAAAATCAGTCATAACATTCCTCGTTTACTGTCGATCTGTCTGAGGCTCCCCCCCAGGCTTCGCGCCATCCTAACGCGCCCGCACCGGTTGATGCAGCCTCTTTGCCGTCAGCGGGATAGACGGCAAGGGGTGAAAACAACTCTAATTGGCTCTAATTAGCTTAGTGGCGAACCGACCGCGCCGCTGGCAGTCGAAGACCCTGAATTTTGCCTTTCTCTGATTCATGAAGGACGCCCATGTCGCTGTTGAAAATCGCCTCCGTGGCCTGTATTGCCCTCACGCTCGGCGCCTGCCAAAGCCTGTTCCAACCCAGCTATCGGGCACAGGTGACATCCACTCGCGATGCGTCCGAGCAGGTCAAGCCGGGTTGCGACGGCCCCGACTGTCCGCTGGTGAATATCGACACGGTGCATTTCCCGACCGACCCGCAACTGGACCGGATCGTCGAACAGCGCCTGCTGCAAATGGCCCGCACCTCACCGGGCGCGGCGCTACCCGCCTCCCTCAACGCCTTCCGCGAACAGTTCCTGCGTGAATCAGGCGATCGCAACAGCGTCTACTTGCAAGCCAAGGTACGTGAGCAGCATGACGGACTGGTGATCATTGAAGTATCCAGCTATCTGGACACGGGCGCGGCCAATGGCACGCCGGGACGAGGCTTTATCAACTACTCGCGCCAGCTGCAAAAAGAGCTGAGCCTGAGCGACATGCTGTTGCCGGGGCAGGAAGTGGCGTTCTGGAAGACCGCGCAAGTTGCGCACAATAGCTGGCTGATCAATTCGCAACTGGATCGGGATCCGGACTTCGTCAAAACCTGGCCCTTCCAGAAAACCCCGAACGTGGCCTTGACCAGCGCCGGGGTGGTGCTCAAGTACAACGTCGCGACCATCGCGCCCTATTCGAGTGGCCTCATCGAGATGACCATCCCCTACGCTCGTCTCAAGGGTCAGATCAAGCCTGAGCTGGTGCCGGAGCGTAGCTGAAGACCCGCCCCAGCAGCAGTTGCAGCAGCCCTGCCAGTACCAGCGATGGCAGGGTTGCGCCGACTTCCGGATACAGATTCGCCAGCAAGTGATAGGTGCTCACCCCGCCCAGCCAGGCGAGCAACGCCGGCCAGCGCAAGGCGGCTGACGCGATCCGGGCACTGCGCTTGCGCAGGATGAAGTGATCCACCAGCACCACGCCGAACAGCGGCGCAAACACCGAACCGATCAGCAGCAGGAAGTTCTGGTACTGGGCCAATGGCGCCAGGCACGCGATCAAGGTGCAGATCACACCAATGGCCAAGGCCAGGTGTTCGACTTTCATGCGCAACAGAATCCCGCTGGAGACCGCCGCCGAGTGAATGTCGGCGAACRCATTTTCTGACTCGTCCAGCAGGATCAGCAACAGCGGAATGCCCAAGCCGGCACCGGCCAGCGCCAACAGCAAGGCGTTGACTTCACCACTCGGGGCAAACGCCAGGGTGTAGGCAACGCCCAGGCTCATCAGCCAGAAGTTACCAATGAAGAAGCCCAGCGCCGTGCCGCCGAATACGCTTTTCGCACGCTTGCCGAAACGCGAGTAGTCGGCAATCAGCGGCAGCCACGACAGCGGCATCGCGATGGCGATATCAAAACCCACGGCGAATGGCATCGAACCGTCACCGGCCTGTACCCACAGCGCAGCCAGATCGGCTTTGGTGAAGAGGTTCCAGGTTAGCCAGGTGCACGCTGCCAGCAGCAACCAGATGCCCCATTTGCGCAGGATCTGACGGACAAACGTCAACGGACCGCTGACGGCGAGCAAGGTCGCCAAGGCGCCGAACGCCAGCGTCCAGAGCAATGGATTGGCCATCAGGCTAGCGTCGCTGAACGCACGGGCGCCGAGCAGGCTGGCCGCGTCGCGCATGACGATGATTTCGAACGAACCCCAACCGATCAGTTGCAGCAGGTTCAACAGCGCCGGCAGACTCGCACCGCGAGTACCGAGGCTCAGTTTGAGTGCAGCCATGGCCGACAGGCCGGTATCGCTGCCGATCACCCCGACGCACGCCAGCAGCAGAACGCCGACCAGCGTGCCCAGGAAAATCGCCAGCAACGAACCCGACAAGCCCAAACCGGGTGCCAGCAAGGCCCCGGTCTGCAAGACCATCAGGCCAATGCCGAGGGAGAACCACAGGGAGAACAGATCACGGGCACCGAACACGCGCTGGGCCAGAGGCACGGCGTGGTCGGGAGAATAGGTACTGGGTTGAATACTCAAGGGGGGGTATCTCAGAGGAACATTTGTTGTTGTGTTGATCGCCATCGCGAGCAGGCTCGCTCCCACAGGGGACTTGTGAACGACACAAATCCAATGTGGGAGCGAGCCTGCTCGCGATGGCGGCGGTGCAGGCACCGCCAACCTCAAGTCAGATCAAACCTTCTTGTACAACTGACTGCCTTCCTGCTTGAAGCGCTCAGCCTGTTCGGCCAGACCTTGGGCGACTTCGGCATCGACGGTTTCGATCCGCTGGTTGGCCGCATACTCGCGGACTTCCTGGGTGATTTTCATCGAGCAGAATTTCGGCCCGCACATCGAGCAGAAATGCGCGACCTTGGCCGAGTCTTTCGGCAGGGTTTCATCGTGGTACGAACGCGCGGTGTCCGGGTCCAGGCCGAGGTTGAACTGATCTTCCCAGCGGAATTCGAAACGCGCCTTGCTCAAGGCATTGTCGCGGATCTGTGCGCCCGGATGTCCTTTGGCCAAGTCTGCCGCGTGGGCGGCGATCTTGTAGGTGATGATCCCGGTCTTCACGTCATCCTTGTTCGGCAGGCCCAAGTGCTCCTTCGGCGTGACGTAGCAGAGCATGGCGCAACCGAACCAGCCGATCATTGCCGCGCCGATGCCCGAGGTGATGTGGTCGTAACCCGGTGCGATGTCGGTAGTCAATGGGCCGAGGGTGTAGAACGGCGCCTCGTCGCAGCACTCGAGCTGCTTGTCCATGTTCTCCTTGATCAACTGCATCGGCACGTGGCCCGGGCCTTCGATCATGGTTTGCACGTCGTGCTTCCAGGCGATCTTGGTCAGCTCGCCGAGGGTTTCCAGCTCACCGAATTGCGCTTCGTCGTTGGCGTCGGCAATCGAGCCCGGACGCAGGCCATCGCCCAGCGAGAAGCTGACGTCGTAGGCCTTCATGATTTCGCAGATGTCTTCGAAATGAGTGTAGAGGAAGTTCTCTTTGTGGTGCGCCAGGCACCACTTGGCCATGATCGAACCGCCACGGGAAACGATCCCGGTCACGCGTTTGGCGGTCATCGGCACGTAGCGCAGCAACACGCCGGCGTGGATGGTGAAGTAGTCGACGCCCTGTTCGGCCTGCTCGATCAACGTGTCACGGAACAGCTCCCAGGTCAGGTCTTCGGCAGCGCCACCGACTTTTTCCAGCGCCTGATAGATCGGCACGGTACCGATCGGCACTGGCGAATTGCGGATGATCCACTCACGGGTTTCGTGAATGTGCTTGCCGGTGGACAGGTCCATGACCGTGTCCGAGCCCCAGCGAATGCCCCAGGTCAGTTTCGCCACTTCTTCTTCGATGGACGAACCCAGTGCGCTGTTGCCGATGTTGCCGTTGATCTTCACCAGGAAGTTACGGCCAATGATCATCGGTTCCAGTTCAGTGTGGTTGATGTTCGCCGGGATGATCGCGCGACCGCGGGCGATTTCTTCACGGACGAATTCCGGGGTGATGATTTTCGGCACGCTGGCGCCGAAGCTGTGGCCAGCGTGCTGCTGATCCAGCAAACCTGCGGCGCGGGCCACTTCGAGCTTCATGTTTTCGCGGATGGCGACGTATTCCATCTCCGCGGTGATGATGCCTTTGCGGGCGTAGTGCATCTGGCTGACGTTGGCGCCCGGCTTGGCGCGGCGCGGGTTGTTGACGTGAGCGAAACGCAGCTTGGTCAGCTCCGGATCGGCGAGGCGTTCCTGGCCAAAGTTCGAGCTCAGGCCGGCCAGACGCTCGGTATCACTACGCGCTTCGATCCACGGCGAACGCACGTCGCCCAGGCCTTTGCGCACATCGATGATGACGTTGGGGTCGGTGTATGGACCCGAAGTATCGTAGACCACAACCGGTGCGTTGATCTCACCGCCGAAATCGGTTGGCGTCACGTCGAGGCTGATTTCGCGCATCGGCACGAGGATGTCCGGGCGAGAGCCCTGAACATAAATTTTTTGCGAGCGGGTAAAGGGCTGAACCGATTGCTGATCGACTTTGGCCGAGTCACTCAGATTGATCGCATTTTTTGATTTTATAGTCATCACGGGCTCTCCAGACTTCATCCAGGCAGTGGAATTTTGTCGGAGCGAACCTGTAACGAATGGACGCAGCCCACCAGTGAAAACTCCAGCTGGATGAGTGCTGTGCTGAGTGCACGAGGGCTGTTCGATTGTCGAACAACATCCCGGACGAAGCACAAGAGGACTCGCCGGGTGACGAGAAATCTTGTTCCCTACGCAGGCTTAAACCTGATCAGGTTCAACGGGATCCGAAATTATTCGATCTCAGCCTCATAGCAAGGCACCCCGACAAGAACCCGGCCAGTCTAGACACAACTGGCAAAGAACGCCAACACCGGTGCAAACAGCGTGATGAATGGCGTAATTACAGGATTGTTGCCGCAGGTTGGCGCATCTACACTCGCTACGCCATGCTGCGCCTTGACGCTGTAGGGCGTGCGCCGTAGCCTTGGCGCTCAAATTATCGACGTAATAAAATTTTAGGGATCGCCTCATGCTGCGCAAACTCTCACTGGCTCTTGCCGTGTCTTGTGCGTCCAACGGAATGGCCTGGGCAGCAGAAGCGCCATTATCGACCAATACCGATCTGGTCAGCGTCTACCAGGAAGCTGTCGACAACAACGCCGACCTGGCCGCCGCCCGCGCCCAATACGGCGCACAAAAGGAAGTCGTGCCTCAGGCCCGTGCCGGCCTGCTGCCGAACCTCTCGGGTGGTGCCCAGGTTGCCGATGTGCGGACAAAAATCGACCAGCCGTCAGCCATCGCCAACCGCAGTGCCCACTTCTATCAAGCGACGCTGGCCCAGCCGTTGTTCCGCGCCGATCGCTGGTTCCAGTTCCAGGCGGCCAAGGATGTCAACGAGCAAGCGGCGCTGCAACTCTCGGCGACCGAGCAGAACCTGATACTGCAAAGCGCCGTAACCTACTTCAACGTGCTGCGCAGTCAGGACAACCTTGCCTCGACCAAGGCCGAGGAAGCCGCGTTCAAGCGCCAGCTCGATCAGTCCAATGAGCGCTTCGATGTCGGCCTCTCGGACAAGACCGACGTGCTGCAATCGCAAGCCAGTTACGACACCGCGCGCGCCAACCGGATTCTCGCCCAGCGCCAGGTGGATGATGCGTTCGAAGCACTGATCACCCTGACCAACCGTCAGTACAACTCGATTCAGGGCATCGTCCACACCTTGCCGGTCCTGCCGCCAGCACCGAACGACGCCAAGGCCTGGGTCGATACCGCCGCCAAACAGAACCTCAATCTGCTAGCCAGCAACTACGCGGTCAGCGCCGCCGAAGAAACGCTCAAGCAGCGCAAGGCCGGCCACGCACCGACCCTCGACGCCGTGGCGCAGTACAAGACCGGTGACAACGATGCGCTAGGCTTCAGCAACCCGAGCGCCTTTGGTCAACCGTACGGCGGCACCGTCTCGCAAAGCACGGTCGGCCTGCAATTGAACATTCCGATCTACAGCGGCGGGCTGACCAGCTCGCAGGTTCGCGAGTCGTACTCGCGCCTGGACCAAAGCGAACAGCAACGCGAAGCACTGCGTCGGCAAGTAGTGGAAAACACCCGCAACCTGCACCGCGCGGTGAACAGCGATGTCGAGCAGGTGCAGGCACGTCGGCAGTCGATCATCTCGAACCAGAGCGCGGTGGAAGCCACGGAGATTGGTTATCAGGTGGGGACGCGCAATATCGTCGACGTGCTTGACGCCCAGCGTCAGCTGTACACCTCGGTGCGCAACTACAACAACAGCCGCTACGACTATATTCTCGACAACCTGCGCCTGAAGCAGGCGGCCGGTACTCTCAGCCCGGGCGACTTGCAGGACCTGAAGCGTTACCTCAAGGCCGACTACAACCCGGACAAGGATTTCCTGCCACCGGACCTGGCCAAGGCTGCAGCGGAACAGCTGAAGGCTAATCCCGGGCAGTAATAAACCCCACCCTGTGGCGAGGGAGCTTGCTCCCTCGCCACAGGTGTCAGATTCCGAATTAGTTGATCAACCGCCCCAACCCATCCAGCAATCGCTGCAAGGCGCCTTGATTAGCGCGCATCACGTTCAGCCCCGCCTCTGCCATCCGCTGCGCATCGCGTGGCAACTCGAACAACCGCTGCACCGCCACCGCCAGCCCATGGGCGTCATCCACTTCCTGCAATGCCTTGGCGCTACGCATCAGCGCGGCGATCTCAAGGAAGTTGAACAGGTGCGGCCCGCTCAACACCGGTTTGGCCAGTGCTGCCGGCTCCAGCAGGTTATGCCCACCATTGGGCACCAGACTGCCGCCGACAAACGCACTGTCGGCCAAGGCGTAGAGAAACAGCAACTCGCCCATGGTGTCGCCGAGCAGCACTGAGGTGCTGGCGCTGACTGCTTCACCGGTCGAACGACGGACCGTGTTGAAACCCTGCTGCTGGCAGAGTTCGAATACCGGGTTGAAACGCTCGGGGTGACGCGGCACCAGAATCAACAGCGCATCCGGATGGCTGGCGAGCAATTGTCGATGCGCCGCCAGCACCACTTCGTCTTCACCTTCATGGGTACTCGCGGCGATCCATACCGGACGCTCGACTGCTTGCCATTGCTGACGCAACTCGGCGGCCCGCTGCAGCAGCTGGGGGTCGATGCGCAAATCAAACTTGATCGAACCGGTCACTTCGACCGTTTCCGCACGCGCGCCCAGCTGCCGAAAACGCTCGGCCTCGGCTTCGGTCTGCACTGCGAACAGACTCATTTCGGCCAGCATCGGCTGTGTCAGCTTGCTGAAACGGCCATAGCCTTTGGCCGAGCGTTCCGAGAGCCGGGCATTGGCCAGCGCCACCGGGATCCCGCGCTTGGCACATTGATGAATGTGGTTGGGCCACAACTCGGTTTCCATGATCACCGCGAGTTTCGGCTGAATCCGGTCGAGAAACCGCGCCGCCGCGCACGGCAGATCGTAAGGCAGATAGCAGTGCTGGATGCGCGACTCATTGGCGAACATCGCGTGAATCCGCTCGGACCCGGTCGGGGTCATGCAGGTCACGGTGRTCGGCAGCTGTGGATAACGCTCGAGCAACCCGCGAATCATCGGTGCAGCGGCAATGCTTTCGCCAACCGACACCGCATGTACCCAGATGCCGCCGGTTTTCATCACCGGCAAGCCGATGGAGAAACGTTCGCCAATACGTTTGGCGTACGCCGGTGCCTTGCGCGAGCGCAGCCACAGCCGAATCGCTACCAGTGGCAGCCCCAGGTAAAACAGCACGGTGTAGAGAGTTCTATTCATGGCGGCGGAGTTTATCGGCTTTTTTAGCCAATCGCCTGCAAGTGCACGGCAAAACGTTCCGCCAACCAACGCGCCGCCGGCCCCAGCGGTTCATCACGCCGCCAGACCAACTCAACCACCAAGGCTGGCGGGGTCCATTCGCTGACCAGTTCGACCATCTGCCCCTGATACGCCGGGTACTGCACCACATGCCGCGGCAGCCAGCCCCACCCCAGGCCACGCATCAGCCACTCGGCGAGAACGTAGAAACTGTCGGCGCGCCAGACTTGCGGGCTGGCTTGCTCACTGCCGGGGTAGACGCTGGAATGCGTGGCCATCAGCAGCTGTCGATGCTGCGCCATCTGCTGGCAATTGACCTGCCCTTCTACAGCCAGCGGATGCCCTACTCCGCACACCGTGACCATCTCGACGCTGCCCAGCACCCGACGTTCCAAGGCTTCGGGAATCTGCTCGTGATAAAACAGCAAGCCCAGATCGGCCCGGCGCTCCACCAGTTTGCGCGCCACATCGCCCTGAGCGGCGCTGGCCAGTTGCACTTCCAGGCTGGGAAATTGCTCGGCCAATGCCTCGAGACTGTCGAGCACCGGCTGATAAGGCATGGCCTCATCCTGCGCCAGACGCAGCCGCGCTTCCTGACCCCGCATCAACGCCAGCGCCCGACCGTTGAGGCGCTCGCACTGGCGCAGCACTTCTCGCGCTTCTTCGAGCAACGCGCTGCCTGCTTCGGTCAAGCGCGGCTGGCGGCCGCTACTGCGGTCAAACAGGTTCAGGCCAAGGTCTGCCTCAAGCAGTGCAATCGCACTGCTGACCGCCGATTGCGCCTTGCGCTGGTCCCGCGCGACAGCCGAAAACGAACGCTGCTCGGCCACGCTGACGAACAAACGCATCTGTTCCAGACTCCATTGCACACTCATGGCTCAACCCATCTTCAAATCAGATAGGTAATGACTTTACCCCATCTCGAAAGCCTCTAGAATGCCGACCTCATCAAGCAGGCCAAAATACGAGGATCACACCATGAACGCTTACTACCTCCTGGCTATCGCCATCTGCGCCGAAGTGATCGCCACCGTATCGATGAAAGCGGTCAAGGGCCTGAGCACGCCACTCCCTTTGCTGTTGATCATCGTCGGTTACGGCATTGCGTTCTGGATGCTGACCCTGGTGGTGCGCACCATTCCGGTTGGCGTCACCTATGCGGTGTGGGCCGGCATGGGGATCGTGATGGTCAGCATCGCGGCGCTGTTTCTCTACGACCAGAAACTCGACATCCCGGCCATGCTCGGCATGGCACTGATCGTCCTGGGCGTGGTGGTCATCCAGCTGTTCTCGAAAACCGCAGGCCACTAAAGCCCGATACCTGTCCATTGTGGCGAGGAAGCTTGCTCCCGCTGGGTCGCGAAGCGGCCCCAAAACCTGATATCGAGGCTTGGGGATAGACCGCATTGGTTCATTTGCGGCTGCTGCGCACCCGAGCGGGAGCAAGCTCCCTCGCCACAGATTTGTGCATGGCCTGACCAGCCACCTGTTGATCGCCAGCAAAACCTCCACTCGTCGAGTCTGTATACTGCGCCTCTAGTCCTGAACTCCGAGGTCGCTGCATGCCATCCGTTATTTCTACCGACGTGCTGATTGTCGGCGCTGGTGTCGCCGGCCTCTGGCTGAACGCACGCCTGCGTCGTCAGGGTTTCTCGACCGTACTGGTGGAAAGCGCCAGCCTCGGCGGCGGGCAGAGTGTGAAATCCCAGGGGATCATCCACGGCGGCGCCAAGTACGCGCTGCATGGTGCGTTGACCGGTGCCTCCGAAGCGATTTCCGACATGCCGCGCCGTTGGCGTGCAGCCTTGGCCGGAGACGGCGAGCTGGACCTGTCCGGCGTGCGTCTGCTCTCCGAAGCCCACTATTTGTGGTCCCCTGGCACCCTCGCCGGCAACCTCACCAGTTTCTTCGCCAGCAAAGCGGTGCGCGGCCGGGTCGATCAGGTCAAGGGCGAGCAACTGCCACCCGCCCTGCAAGACAAGCGCTTCAAGGGCAAGGTCTATCGCCTGGCGGAACTGGTGGTCGATGTGCCAAGCCTGATCGGGCGTCTGGCCGAACTGGCCGGTGACGGCCTGCTGGCCGGGCAGAAGATCGAGCCACTGCTGGAAAACGGCGAACTGGTTGGCCTGCGGGTCGACGAGCGCGAGATCCGTGCGCAGCGCATCGTCCTCAGCGCCGGTGCTGGCAACGCCGACTTGCTCACGGCACTCGGCCTGAGTCAGCCGGCCATGCAACGTCGGCCGCTGCACATGGTCATCGTCAAAGGCCCGAGCCTCAAACCCTTGTACGCCCACTGCCTGGGCGGCGGGCCGAAGCCGCGCATCACCGTCACCACCCACCCGGCCGCCGATGGTCAATGGGTCTGGTACCTGGGCGGTGATATCGCCGAAGCCGAAGGCGTGGCTCGCGAACCTGCCGCGCAAATTGCCGCCGCACAGAAAGAACTCGGCAACCTGTTGCCCTGGGTCGACCTCAGCCAGGCGCAATGGGCGACCTTGCGGGTCGAGCGCGCCGAACCACTGCAATCGGGCCTGAGCCGACCCGACAACGCCTTCCTCGCCGAGCAGGATCGCCTGCTGGTGGGCTGGCCGACCAAACTGGCGCTGGCACCGGACTTCGCTGACCGGGTAATGGCGTCGCTGCAACGCGACGGCATCCAGCCAAGCCACCCGGCGCCGTTGCCAACCCTGCCAAAACCGCCAATGGGCGTGCCTGCCTGGGAGCAATTGTTGCCATGAGCCAAGCCACCCTGCACGACCTGCATCGCCCGTTGGGCAGCACTGGCCTGCTGGTTTCGCCGCTGGGCCTGGGCACGGTGAAACTCGGCCGCGACCAAGGCGTGAAGTACCCCAATGGCTTCCAGATCCCGGACGATGACGAAGCGCGCAGATTGCTCAAGCTGACCCGCGAGCTGGGCATCAACCTGATCGACACCGCCCCCGCCTATGGCCGTAGCGAAGAACGCCTCGGCCCGCTGCTGCGCGGTCAGCGTCAGGAGTGGGTGATTGTCAGCAAGGTCGGTGAAGAATTCGCCGACGGTCTGTCGCACCATGACTTCAGCGCTGCCCACACACGTTTTTCCATCGAGCGCAGCCTGAAACGCCTGGAAACCGACTTTATCGACCTGGTGCTGGTGCACTCGGACGGCAACGATCTGGCGATTATCAACGAGTGCGAGGTCTACCAGACCCTCGCCGAGCTCAAGCGCGAAGGCAAGATTCGCGGGTTCGGCTTTTCCGGCAAGACCGTTGATGGCGGTTTGAAGGCTCTGGAACAAGGCGATTGCGCCATGGTCACCTACAATCTCAACGAACAGGCCGAGCGGCCAGTCATCGACTACGCTGCTGCCCACGGCAAAGCGATCCTGGTGAAGAAGGCTCTGGCCAGCGGTCACGTCTGCCTCAGCCCGGGTGTTGATCCGGTACGCGCCAGCTTCGAACTGTTGTTTGCGCAACCCGGTGTCACCAGTGCTATTGTCGGGACCATTAATCCGCTGCACCTCGCCCACAATGTGGCGACTGTTGCTCAAGTCCTACGTAGTCGTTGAACAGCCGCCGAGGCGGCCGACCCCGACGCAAGAAGGAGCCGACATGCCGCGAACGCTCATAAGAAAGAACCCCAGCAACTTCAAGACCCTGCCGTTATACGTCGAAGCGACTCCCGAAGGCCTGAGTTATCAGAGTGTCGGCAGGCCGCTGAACTTCTCCCAAACCCTGCAACGTCGGCGCCCGGTCACAGTGGCCAATCCAGAGCACTTTTCGCTGGAGCTGGCCAACCTTGGCGTCTCGGTACGGCTGACCCTGCACTGGCAGAATCGCGATTACTGGGTGCTGGTTCGCCAGCGTCGTCAGGACCGTGGCGACGTGGTGCTCAAGCTGATCTCGGGTTATGTGCCGGCCCATGAACTGAACCTGCCGTTGCACACGGCCATTCAGGAGATCGCCGAAGAATGCCTGCTGGAGACCCCAGAAGGCTGGCTCGGCGGGCGCTTCAATGACACTTGGCTGCCAGCCCCCTATGCCAGCGCGCTGCATTACCGCGAAGCGCTGCCGTTTCGCCTGACGCCGCTGTCTGGAGCTGCACGCCCGGTGCGTTGTGCCAATATGCAGTTGCTCGAACGACCACGGGCCTACGTGCATCTGCCCACGGCGTCCTTGCAGTTGATCTACGATTTGCGCCTGGACGTTCCCAAGGAAACCAAATCCCTGAGCCTGTTCCATGTCGATGAACGTCTTGAAGGCGATCAACTCGTTGCACGACTGGATCGCAAGCGCCCCGACCTGTACCTGATGCCGCTTGAGGATGGCCAGCCGCTGCCCGAGCTCTACACCCTGAAAAAAGATCAGCTCTACCCGGCAAGCACGCGCGGACTGTATCTGGCAGAAAGTTTTGCCCGACAGGAAGGCTGGCTGGTGCGTGACGAACGGATTCGCTGGAAGGACTGGCTCAGGCAGCAGGGCTTGAGCCAACCGGACAAGGCATCGGGTTTCAGCCGATTGACCGGCAAAGCCAGACTGCTGCTGAAGAAAATCGTGCCACGCAAGGTGGCACGCTAACTCACCCTGTGGCGAGGGAGCTTGCTCCCGCTGGGCCGCGAAGCGGCCCTAAAACCCGCCATTGAGTTTCTACAGATACACCGCGTTTGCTGGTTTACGCCTGCTGCGCAGGCGAGCGGGAGCAAGCTCCCTCGCCCCCGTTTCAGGTCTTGCGGATTTTTTCGACAATAGCCGTCGTCGAGCTGTTTTCCACCAGCCCCAGCACTTTCACTGTTCCGCCATAAGCGCTGACGATGTCGGCACCGACCACTTGGTCGATCCCGTAATCGCCGCCCTTGACCAGCACGTCCGGCTTGACCTGCGCCAGGAGGTTTTCCGGAGTGCCTTCAGAGAAGCTGATCACCCAGTCCACCGCACCCAGGCCCGCCAGCACCGCCATGCGTCGGTCAACGCTGTTGATCGGTCGCCCAGGACCTTTCAAGCGGCTCACCGATGCATCGTCGTTGACTGCAACGATCAAACGATCGCCCTGCGCCCGCGCCTGCTCCAGGTAGGTCACATGGCCCGCATGGAGGATGTCGAAGCAGCCATTGGTAAAGACGATCTTCTCTTTGTGCGCGCGCGCATCGTCGACCGCCAGCAGCAATTGCTCCAGGCCCAGGACACCCCGTTCGGAACCCTCTTCGCGCTGAATCGCGCGACGCAATTCCGGAGCACTGATCGCCGCCGTACCCAGCTTGCCGACCACGATGCCAGCGGCCAGGTTGGCCAGGGCCACTGCGTGCGGCAGTTCTTCGCCAGCAGCAATCGCCGCCGCCAACGTAGAAATCACCGTATCACCGGCACCGGTCACATCGAATACTTCACGAGCCCGTGCGGGCAAGTGCAGCGCCGGATGATCAGGACGCAGCAAGGTCATGCCGTGCTCGCCACGCGTGACCAGCAAGGCCCCCAGATCAAGGTCGTGCATCAGCTTCGCGCCCTTGCTGACCAGATCATGCTCGTCGACGCAACCACCAACAATGGTTTCGAACTCGCTGAGGTTCGGGGTGATCAGGCTGGCACCGCGGTAAATCGAGAAATCCTTGCCTTTGGGATCCGCCAGCACCGGAATGCCACGGGCACGGGCGGCCTGGATCAAGGCCTGGTGGTTCTTCAGCGCGCCTTTGCCATAGTCAGACAACACCAGCACCTTGATGCCTTCGAGCAGGCCGTCGACTTCAGCACCGAGCGCCAGCGCGTCGGTGGCAAACGGTTGTTCGAAGTCAATACGCAGCAATTGCTGGTGACGACTCATGACCCGCAGTTTGACGATGGTCGGCTGATGCGCGATGCGCTGAAACAATGCACGTACACCGGCGCCCTTTAGGCTATTGGTCAGGCTGTCGGCGGCCTCGTCATCACCGGTCACACCGACCAGGGACGCCGGCGCGCCGAGCGCGGCAATGTTCAAGGCAACGTTGGCAGCACCGCCCGGGCGGTCTTCGATTTGCTCGACCTTGACCACCGGCACCGGTGCCTCAGGAGAAATCCGTGAGGTACCACCATGCCAGTAACGGTCGAGCATGACATCGCCGACCACCAAGACAGGGGCTTGATCGAATCGCGGCATGGACAACTTCATGGAGCAACCCACATACAAAATGAACAGGGGCGCGATATTAGCACAGGGTGGGCGCTACCTAGTTCGACAGCTTCATCTGGGGTGCATCACGCCGTTACATTGTTCATTTTTTAAGCAAAACAGCCAGGATGTGCTGCACGGCGTCGGCCAACTCGACCTCATCGGTGTTGATTTCGCAGTCCGCCTGCTGCGGTGCCTCATATGGGCTGTCAAGACCGGTGAAGTCCTTGATTCGCCCTTGCAGCGCAGCTTGATACAAGCCCTTGGGGTCGCGCCGGGCACAGATGTCGAATGGCGTGCTGACATACACCTCAAGAAACTCGTCCGTGCGGAACAAGGCTCTGGCCGACGCTCGATCGGCCTGAAACGGCGATATCGCCGAGACGATCACAATCAGCCCCGCGTCGACCATCAACCGCGCCACTTCGGCAATACGCCGGATATTTTCCTTGCGCGCTGCAGCGTCCATACCCAGGTCATTGCACAAACCGTTACGCACGTTGTCGCCATCCAGCACAAAGGTGTGGTGCCCCTGTTCATTGAGCTGCAACTCGAGCGCATTGGCCAAGGTCGACTTGCCGGCACCGGACAGCCCCGTCAGCCACAGACAACACGGTTGCTGATGCTTGACCGCTGCTCGGGCCGAGGCTGATAACGACAATGCAAAGGGGCGAATGTGCAACGAATGTGCAGCAATGAGCGGCGACTCATTCATAACCAAGAACCTCGTAATCACGCTGATAGACACGCAGTACCAGGCGCCGTGTGCGCACCGAGCAAAAATCGCGCACGGGCTCAGCGCGACGCTCTTGCGAGATATTCAGATGAGGCAACGATGACGTCATGCCGAGATGCTGGCAGAGCAGCTGAAAGTCGCGCTCCAGGTGTTCCTGATAGCCGACGAAATCCATCGCCATGCGCCCCATGGAGTCATTCAAAAAGTCGGATTGCGGTGCGAAATGAAGCTGTTTACGGATGTTATCCGGGTGCAACCAGCGCCCGACGAAATCATCAAAATCCCGGAAACTGTTGACCAACAGCCGAGCCGATTCATCCCGTTGCGGCAACTGGTTGCCGCGCAAATAGGCATAGGCGGAATAAACCCGCTCCAACGGATCGCGGACAAACGCAAACTTGAAACTGCCTGCGTAGTGTTCGGGAAACTGCTGTTCGTACCAGTACAGCGGCAGGTGCCCAGGCGTCCAACCGTTGAACAATGCAGAGCACACGCTACTGCCGGCACATTTCGGAACATGAATGAACAGGCATGAACGCTGCTGAAAGTGCGCTGGAAAAGCGGTATTGCCGGACATCGACTTGTTCACGGCCTGCCGGTCAACGACCGACAAACGGCCCAGCAAAAAGGTGCGTTGTGTTTTGGGGAGTAGTTTCCAGAGGTGACGTTGCAACATTCCAGTCCCCGCACGAGAAGGTTGTCCTTCCCGTTTGCATTCACAATCGAAGCAGGAACCATAACAAGCACGGCACGCAGAATTATTTAGGCTTGGTCAAGTATGTAAAGGGCTGGATACAAATCGCCGGACGCGTTGCGCGCCCGGGAGGCTGACAGGGTGAGCAATGCTCACCCTGGCGTCGAACTCAGGCGATGTCCGCCGGAGAGGGTTCGTCCAGTCCCATGGCATGCAGACGCGAGTAGTACCCGCCCTGTGCCAGCAGTTGGGCGTGAGTACCGCGCTCGACAATTTCACCGTGGTCCATCACCAGGATCAGATCGGCCTTTTCGATAGTCGACAGACGGTGCGCGATCACCAGCGTGGTACGCCCCTTCATGACCTTATCCAACGCTGCCTGAATATGCCGTTCAGACTCGGTATCCAGTGCCGAAGTCGCTTCGTCGAGAATCAGCAACGGTGCGTTTTTCAACAAGGCGCGAGCAATGGCCAGACGCTGACGCTGACCACCGGACAGCAATACCCCGTTCTCGCCTACCTCGGTGTCCAGGCCATGTGGCAACTGGGAGATGAAGTCCATCGCATAGGCGTCTTGCGCGGCTTTCTCGATGTCTGCACGAGGAGCCCCGGCCAGATCACCGTAGGCGATGTTGTTGGCCACGGTATCGTTGAACAGGGTAACGTGTTGTGTGACCTGAGAGACATGCTTGCGCAGGTTACGCAGGCGATAGTCTTCGATCTCTACTTCATCAAGCAGTATTTGCCCCGTTTCATGGTGGTAGAAGCGCGGGATCAGGCTGGCCAGCGTCGACTTGCCACTGCCCGAGCGACCAACCAGTGCGATCATCTGCCCCGGCGCCGCAGTGAAGCTGATGTTTTTCAACACCTCGCGATCAGTACCCGGATAAGTGAAACTCAGGTTGTGTACATCCAGACGACCGCTGATACGCTCGCGCTCGATGATGCCCGCATCGAGCTCCGGCTCGACATCGAGCTGTTCGAAAATGCTTTCAGCACCGGCCACACCTTTCTGAATAGTCGAGCTGACTTCGGACAGCTGACGAATCGGCTTGGGCAACAAACCCGCAGCCGTAATGTAGGCCACCAGATCACCGGCCGTCGCATCACCGCGCAGAAACAGCACCAGGAACATCAATGCCGCCATGGCGCTATAAATCACCAGTTGCAGTGCAGGGGTGTAGATCGCGCTGGTTCTGGTCATGCGCAGTTGCTTGTCGGTGTTGCTCTGACTGGCTTTGGCAAAGCGCTGTTGCTCGTAGCTTTCACCACCGAAGCTGCGAACCACTCGATAGCCCTGAATGGTTTCGGACGCGACGTGAGTCACGTCGCCCATCGCCACCTGAATCTTCTTGCTCTGCTTGCGAAATTTCTTGCTGGTATTGCCGACCATGAAAGAAATCAGCGGCAGAATTGCCAGCATCACCAAGGTGAGCTTCCAGTTCATCCACAACAGGTAGCCGAACAGAAAAACTACGGTCAGACCTTCGCGAATCACCACTTTAATGGCGTCTGTTGCAGCACCGGTCACCATGGTCACGTTGAAGGTGATACGGGAAATCAGATGCCCGGAGTTGTGGGTATCGAAATAACGGTTAGGCAACACCAGCAGCTTGTTGAACAACTCTACCCGCAGGTCATGAACCAGCCCCAGGGAAACCCTGGCCAGGTAGTAGTTACTCAGGAACGAACCAAGCCCTTGCCAGGCAGCGATCAAGATGATCAACAGCGGCACGGCAACCAGCAACTTCAACTCCCGCAGATACGGAGTGTGGGGGAAGAGCACTGCGTCAGGGTTGCTCAAGCCATCGACGAAATACTTGAGAATTCCGGCCAGCATCGGCTGGGTGGAGGCAAATATCACAAAGCCCACGATACTCAACAGGAAAATGCCAACGTAGGGTTTTACATACCCCAACAGTCGCAAATAGATTTTCAGGCTTGATTCCTGTTCCGCATTGGGCGGTGCTGCACTCATCGTAGAGCTCACTGATTAGGTTGAACGCGAAATTTTATCACAGGCTTTGTATTTGGCCTGTGTCCATACCAAAAGGCTGGCCAGGCCAACCGGTAGCCAGCTGATGAACCATTCGGCTCGCGGTGATCCACTGATGCTGGCCGCATCGAATTGCATGGCCAGGAACGAGAACAACCAGATCCCGATGATACCCTGACCATACAGCGTTTCACGGGCTCGCCATGCCTCACGCAATACCGCAAACCAGACCAAACACCACAGCAAGAGCCCTGGCAATCCCAATTCGATCGCGATATGGGTGAACAGGTTGTGCGCATGATCAAATTCGATGCCTTCGGCAAGCACCGTGTAACCAGACTCCAACCCCAGTCCACGCAAGGGATGTGCAGCGATCATGTGCAGGCTGGCCATGAATATTTGTGGCCGGTACGAGGTACCGCGAGCCAACACCAGCGGTTCGAAAAGCCAGAACGCCAGCATCGCCAGAACCAGTGCGCTAATAGCGATAATGCAGCTACGTCGGTTGCGGCACCAAATGGGCATTGCCACCAGCGTCAGCAACAGCGCCAGCGCGGCCCCACGACTCTGGGACAGCACGACAAAGCCTGCGAGCAAACCCAGTGCAACCAACCAGACACCTTGTAGCCAGCGGGTCCGAGGTACCCAATGGATCATCCAGACCGCCGCCACTCCCAGTACGTAACCGCCCAGAATCGGGTGACTCAACTCTCCCAACCCTTCAACGCGCGCCGTCCAGGTGTTACCGTCGATCAGATAAAATTTGATGGCCGCCAACAGCGCACTCAATGCCAGGCCCAGGCCGCCCCATTGCATGACACGCACGACACGCTCCGGACGGGCATTGGCAAATACCGGAAAAAACAACAGGAACACCACGATGTACAATATTCGCTTGGCGCCCCGCGTCAGGTCATCGTCATGCGTCCACGACACGCTGATCAACGACCACAGCACCAGCCCGAGCAACCCAAGGCAAAACACGCGCTGTGCTTGCCAAAGCTCAAATAACCGAGCACGTGCCGACCAGGCAAAAAACATTGCCGGCAACCAGAGAAACACGGTCAACCCTTGCTGATAAAGCTTATTGGTCGGCGCAAAAGCAATGGCAGTCAAAAACCAGAACAGTCCAGTCGCCATCCATACCTGCGCCCAACGCGTTTCCTGCATTGGCCTATCCTCGTTAAATGGTCCGATCGCCAACCCGGCATGGTGAAAACAGCAACTTTTCGGCATCATTGATCGCCAATACGCCCGCAATTTCTACAAGGCTCTCCACATGCAATGCTTCCGGCTTCCACAAGCCGCTTTAAATCAGATGATTAAAGGCGCCAGAGTACTAGAAGCCGACAGCTTCGGCCCGAAAGTATTTCTTCTACCGGACGGGAATATTCTCAAACTGTTTCGCCGCAAGCGGTTTCTTTCGTCAGCACTGTTTCGCCCCTATTCAAAGCGTTTCATCGACAATGCCGCCCGACTCGAACAGCTCGGCATTCCCACCCTTCAGACGCTCACATTCCATCAACTGGATACGCCTGGCATGACGGCCGTGCTTTACCGCCCCCTGCCAGGAGAAACCCTGCGCCAGCTGGCAGGCAAAGACGGCTTCGACTGGCAACAGACCTTGCCGGCGCTGACCGTATTCATCCGCGAACTCCATGCGGCCGGGGTCTACTTTCGCTCGCTGCACCTGGGCAACATCGTCGTGACTCCAGGCAACCAGCTCGGCCTGATCGATGTCGCCGACATGCGCTTCTTGCGCGGACCGCTGCCACAACACCTGGTCAAGCGCAACCTGCAACATTTCGCACGGTATATTGATCGAGAGAAGCTGAACGAGAGCTTTCCGATGCAGACGCTGGAGCACATTCTACTTTGTGCATGACAACAGCCTGCGGGCAACCTGGCTGAAATCCAGCCAGGCGTCGTCCGGTGAAAGTACAGTGGATTGAGCCGCAGCGACCGATTCAGAAGCGACACCAAGCGCCTGTATTAACGCCTCACTCCAGGCGGTCACATCCTCAGGCATGGCGTAACAACCCGCCCCTGCCAATTGCTCGCGAAACACTGCCAAATCGCTGGCCAGCACCGGGACACCGGCCATTACAGCCTCTTGCAGGATCAAGCCAAGACCTTCCTCAAGTGACGGGATCGCGATCCAATCGAAAGCCCGAAAAAGCGTCGCTGCATCCTCCAGGTTCCCGGGCAATAGCACCTTGTCGCGTAACCCAAGCCGGTTGACCCGCGCCTCCAGCGCAGCCCTTGCCTGACCTTCCCCGATAATCACCAGGCGCAACTGCGGGCGCTGTATCAGCACCTTGGCAAAGGCTTCGATCAGGCATGCAAAGCCTTTTTTGCCAACCAGGCGCCCTACAGCCCCCACGACAGGTGTGTTGTCGACTGGCAATTGCAGCCGAGCACGCGCCTGCTCACGAGAAAGCAGCCGGGAACGAAAAGCCAATGGATCAAGTGCACTGCGCAACGTGACGACGGGGATCTGTAAATCGGCCTCAAGTGCGTTGGCCAGGGTTTGCGAAACCGCCGCAAGGGTCAGCTGTGAAGCAGGAAGCTGTGAAAGCAACTTGTGATCCGCTGCGGTGAACCGGGTCGCGCCATGAAAAAGTACTACGGCACGAAGTTGCGGCAGCTTCTTGAGAACCGGCAGCAGCACACGAGCCGTGCCTAAGCCGTCGAGCAACAGCACGCGTACGTCACTTTGATGCAGTGCGCGATAAAAGCGCGCCTGCATCCACAGGGTCAGCAGTTTCCAGAAACGCCTGCCCTTGAGTTGATTGGAGGGCAGATGCCACTCCCGAGTTTCACCGATTTCAGCGACACAGCCGCGCGCACTACCCTGCAACAGCCAGGTGTTGATCGGTGTTGCGGGTTCTACCTGAGCAAGTATCTGCAGATGAACCTTGTGGACAGAGGCATAGGCAGCCCCCCCGGACCACATGACATTAAGGATACTCATCGAGCAGAAGGCCCTTTTTCACATCGGCTGATGGCACATCTTCTTATAATTTCGAGCACTTTCAATGATTTGAAAACCCTGTCAAATGCCCAGATTCAGGCGTAACCGTTCAATCAGACTCAACGCTGCGCGAGGCCTCAAAGCCGGCTGGAGTTCTTCGACAATACGTTGGCCAATACGTGCGAAGCTGAATTGACTGACCGCCAGATCGCGTCCGTTTCGGGCAATGATCGAAGCCAACTCAGGATCGGCACGCAGCCTGGCGAGTTTTTCCTGCAGTTGCGGGATATCCCGATAGAGCACCACGTTGTGCATATCCTGCAGCCCCAGGGCCCGACTTTCCGCATCCCCCTGATCGAAGGCCAACAACACACAGCCACAGGCCATCGCTTCAAAGTTCTTGATCATGAATTCGCCCATACCAACGTCGGCACTGACGAAGAAGCGGATACGGTTGAGCGTGTCGCGATATTCGTCACCGGAATGGGTACGCGTCACTACCAAGGGTTCGACACCCGCCAACTCATCGAGCAGCGCTTTGCGACCGCTGTACGCCACACTATTGGTACTGCCGACGAAGGCCAGTTCGATATCGCGCTCACGCCCCTGATCCTGCAACAACGCCTGGTCATAGCCCTTGGGCACGAACACCGCGTCAACGCCTTCTTCACGTAAACGCTTGGCGACCACAAAACCGGAACTGATCACCCGGGCCCACGGCAGGCGGCGGTAATGTGCACTGAACTTGCCGGTGTACTTGCAGGGAATGTAGTTCTGGTAGGCATCGTGTTCGAGAATCACCAGATTGGGAATCGTGCGGATAAACCCGGCCTGTCGAATTTCCTGCTTGAACCGCAGGAAGAACACGATACGGTCATAGCGCGACACGTCCACTTCACGCCGAAAATAGCTACGCAGGTTGCGCTGTTCATCACTGCTCAACCAGCGCAGGTCGCATTCGCAATGAGCGGCCACACCTTCGTACAAACGGTCCAGAATGGCCCGCTGTTCTTTCTGCACCAGAAATAGAACCTTCATTGTCTTCCTTGCAGCATTGAACAGCCCGACAAAAACCTGAAATCACCCTTCTGCCCTGGCAGAAAGACTCCATGCGACAGCCATTTACAAACGCCAGAACAGCTCATGCCGACGCACAGCCTTGCGAAAAAATTCGTTCTCGCCGTAAGGCGAACCTGAACGCCCTGCCAGCAGACGCTGTAAACCGCGACGCATCCGACGCTTGAACGGCGCACGCGGCTGCAAGTCATGCATCATCCCCAGCGCCATGGCCTTGTCGCGCTGTTGCTCGATCGACAAGACCAGGCAATAGGGTTGTAGCACGTGTGCCGAATCGAACACCGGTGGCAACGCAATACCAGCCTCTGAATCACCCATTGGCCAGCGATCATTGTCGTGCAGATGGTTCGCGTAACCGAGCAGTGTAGTCGGCTGCCACTCAAGCCCCTTCAAGGCTTCCAGCACCGCATGCTGTGCACAGATGTGATCGGGATGCGGATCGAGCGATGGGTGCGGCAAAACGATCACTTCAGGGCGCGCCTTGAGCAGCAGTTCACGCAGATCGGCCAGCAGGTTATTCCAGGTCGGGGCACCATCGCGGTCACCCGGCAGCGCGAACGGATTGAGTTGGCGAAACAGTCGCGTGTCGTTCAGATCCGCCTCACGCGAGCCCACCGGTTGATCCGGCGCCGCCTGCATGGCTGGCAATTGCAGGCAGAAATACCCTAATTGCACACACTGTGATTCAGGCACGCCGGCCCAGCGCGGCACCGTAATGCTGTCCCAGGCGCGCAAGCGGCCTTTGACGCGCGACGCCTCGACGGCGTTCAGCCCCATCTGCCGATAGTGCCCGGCTTCAATTTCACCGGCAGTCAACGTGACGATCCAGGCCTCGTCGGCCTGGCTGTACAAACCGAAAGCGGCCAGCTCCGCATCGTCGGCGTGAGGCGCGATCACCATCACTCGTTGACGGCGGTAATCAGGTTGTTCGAACGACCAGAGCACGGGTTCGCCGAGCAATCGGCAGAAGCGCCCGCGCACACGCAAATCACCCTGCGACAGAACATGCGCCTGACCACTGAGATTAAGGTAACGCAGGCCGTCTACACCACGTTCGAAGGCTTGTCGGTCTGGATTATCACCACCCGACAACTCGACTGCAGGGTCGAAAAAACGTCCAAGCCAGGTGCTTTTTACCCTCAGTGCCAGTACCAGCGTGGTGTCGTCAGTCAGGATGACGCCGTCGTCCAGCAGCAGACGCGCGCCCTCCAGCCGGACCTTGGGCTGCTGCGTGTACGGTGGGAAGCTGTACTGGTAATCGTCCTTGGGTGAGTAAAACAAGTGGTCGGCAAACCACGCTTCATGGGCAACCCAGGCCAGGACCGCGAGTACCAGCGGCAGCCACCAGGTGACCAGCAGGCCAACGGCAATCAACAGCAGGACACCGATCAACAGACCGATGCGCTTGTTACGTCGATGACGCTTGAGCAGTTGCTGCTTGCGATTGAGTGGCAGGCTCATGGTCTGGCTCATACGGTGAACACCGGCACAGGGTTGCACCAGCGGTCCTTGTATTCACGATCAGCCCGCCCGAAGGAAAAGCGCAGCGGCTTGTCGATTGCTCGTGCGTGCTCCCAAGCGCTTTGGGTATTGAGAAAACTCAATACGCTGCCAGGGCTGAACTCGCGAGTCTCGGGGTCGACGCCACCGTTGATGTACTCGACGCTGATCCATTCTGGCGCTTCAACACGGTAGACCAGCTGAATCGCAATCGGCGCATCGTTGAGGAAAATCACCGAGCCGATCATCAGCTCGCGCAGCAATTCGAGCACCTCGCTCATGCGTGCCGCACCGGTCGCCGGAAACCCCCAGCGGCGCTGGAATAGATCACAATAAATAGCCGCCAGTTCCTGGCTGGAAAAGTCGCTGACCGGTCGTATCACGCCACCGGCCTCTTCCAGCAAACGCAGTTCACGGCGCTGGTTGTAGCGAAACTTCTTCGACAGCTCTTCAGGTGTGCGGGCCATGGCCAGTTGTTCGGCTTGCAGCTTGAGACCGGCAAAGCGACCTTCATTCAACGCCGACAAGTAGCGCCCGCGATGCCGCAACAGCGCTTGCGCGTCGGCCGCAGCCGGCAGGATGAACTCAGCGTTGCCGAGATCGAACAAACCCTTCTTGCCCTTACGCTTGAGCACGTCCTTGGACAATGCAAGGTCGCGGCCCCAGGTCGGGATCGCGGCTTTCAGTTCGCCGCCCTGCTCCCAGGCCAGGTAACGCACCGGGATATCGGCCAACTGCGCCAGGCGTTCGACCACCAGAGGATGAGTTGCGACGCTACCGCCAAAACGCTGCCAGGCATCGCTATACGTCGACGCATCGACAACGGACCAGCCACGCTCGCGCCAGCCTTGAAATCGGTTGAGCATCAGGCCCTCGCCGTCAGTTCAAGGACGTGCGGCAGACGCCAGAACGCCTCGTGCACGACGCGATCCGAGAAGCGCTCGCGCAGACGATCAAGCATCATTTCGGCGCAGACCTGGTGCTCGTGCTGATTCATCACGGCCAGGTGTTGCAGGCCCTGCGCCAGGTGCTCGACATCTCCCAGAGGGAACAAAATACCGACACCTTCGACTACTTCCTTCGCCCCGCCACACGCGGTGGCCAGCAACGGCACACCGGCGGCCATGGCTTCGAGCAGCACCATGCCGAACGGCTCGTGGTCGGAACTCAGGGCAAACACATCGAAAGCCCGGAAGTAGCGACGCGCCTCCGGCACCTGACCGAGAAACAGCACACGGTCACCAATACCGAGTTCACGAGCCAGATCCTTGAGCCGCTGCTCCAGACGTCCGGAGCCAAGAATCGCCAGTTGACTGCCGACCGGCAAACGCGGCAAGGCCTGGGCAAAGCCGCGCAGCAAAGTGGCCTGGTCCTTGTCCGGGTGCAGGCGACCGACGTTGCCGATCACCCACGCATCCGGCGACAGCCCCAAGGCGTCACGCGCCGCATCGAAGGACACCTGAGTGGCCTGCAACGCGTCGACATCGATGCGGTTGTAGAGAGTTTGAATCCGCGCCGCCGGCCACTTCGGCAAGCAACGGCGCATGTCGTCGCGGACTGCATCGGAAACCCCGATCAGACTCAGGCGCTTGCGAAAAATATGCGCGAACAGCTTGCGCGTCCGCCGCTGGTAATCACCAAAGGCGTGATGCACGCCGATTACCGGCAGCTGCGTTGCGAGCAAGGCGATGTAGATCGGCTTGAAACGGTGGGCAATACAAAAACTGAAATTGCGCGACTGGGCGATCTTGCGCAGATCGGCAATCGCCGAAAGCTTCAGGCCACGAATGGCCTTGGAGCTGTATTCCATGAACAGCACTTCATCAGACGCACAGCCCGCCGCAACGTCAGCATCGGCAACCCCGGTGAGAAACACCGTGGTCACTCGATAGCCAGACCCTGCAAACAGGCTTGCGTACTGTCGGGCGCAGTCCAGGAACGGCCCGTCATAGCCGTGACAGAACTGCAGCACATGGCGCTCAGCCGAGCGTGTCATAAGCGTCCGCGCCGTCTTTGACCACCAGAATGTCTTCCATGATCAGATACTGTAGATCGGAACCGAAGAACATGTTCAGGGCGTCGGTCGGCGAGCAGATCATCGGCTCGCCGCGGCGGTTCAGCGAGGTGTTCAGCGACACGCCGTTACCGGTCAGCACTTCCAGCGCTTTCATCATGTCGTAGTAACGCGGGTTGTATTCGCGCTTGAGCACCTGGGCACGGGACGTACCGTCTTCATGGACGACTTCCGGCACGCGGGTTTTCCACTCTTCAGCCACTTCGAAGGTGAAGGTCATGAACGGGGCCGGGTGATCGATCTTGATCATCTGCGGCGCCACGGTGTCGAGCATCGACGGGCAGAAAGGCCTCCAGCGCTCGCGGAACTTGATCTGATGGTTGATCCGGTCAGCCACGCCAGTGGCGCTTGGACAACCGATGATCGAACGACCGCCCAACGCACGCGGACCGAACTCCATGCGCCCCTGGAACCAGGCCACCGGATTACCATCAACCATGATTTTGGCGATCTTCTCCGGCATGTCGTCGAGCTTGCGCCACTTGGGCGCGCTCGGGTGACGGGCGCAAGCCGCGATCACGTCTTCGTTGCTGTACGACGGGCCGAGGTAAACGTGCTCCATTTTCTCGACCGGAACACCACGGGCATGGGACACGTAAGCCGCAGCACCCACCGCGGTGCCGGCATCGCCGGACGCAGGCTGTACGAACAGCTCCTTGATGTCGTCGCGAGCGATGATTTTCTGGTTCAGCTTGACGTTCAACGCACAGCCGCCAGCGAACGCCAGCTTGCCGGTTTCCTTGAGCACGTCGCCCAGATAGTAGTCGATCATCTGCAAGGCCAGTTTCTCGAACAGCGCTTGCATGCTCGCGGCGTAGTGGATGTACGGCTCGTCAGCAATATCGCCTTCGCGTTTCGGGCCCAGCCACTCGATCAACTTCGGCGAGAAGTAGAAACCCTTGCCCTTCTCTTTGTAGCGACGCAGGCCGATGACGTTGGCGTAATCGGTGTTGATCACCAGCTCGCCGTTTTCGAACGACGCCAGACGGGAGAAATCATATTTGCTGGCGTCGCCGTACGGCGCCATGCCCATGACCTTGAACTCACCGTCGAGCATTTCAAAACCGAGAAACTCGGTGATCGCGCCGTACAGGCCACCGAGGGAATCCGGATCGAAGAACTCCTTGATCTTGTGGATCTTGCCGTTCTCGCCATAACCGAAGAAGGTCGTGGCGTACTCGCCCTTGCCGTCGATCCCGAGGATCGCGGTTTTCTCTTTGAAACCGGAGCAGTGGTAGGCGCTGGAGGCGTGAGCCAGGTGATGCTCGACCGGCTCGATCTTGATTTTCTTCGGATCGAAGCCCAGTTGCTCGAGGCACCAGACAATCTTGTTGCGATAGCGCTTGTAGCGACGGTTGCCCATCAGGATCGCATCAAGCGCGCGGTCCGGGGCGTACCAGTAACGCTTGGCGTAGTGCCAGCGGGCCTTGCCAAACAGGCTGATCGGGGCAAACGGGATCGCCACTACGTCAACGTCGGAAGGTTTGATGCCAGCCTGTTCCAGACAGAACTTCGTCGATTCGTAAGGCATGCGGTTCTTTGCATGTTTATCGCGTACGAAGCGCTCTTCTTCAGCAGCCGCGACCAGCTTGCCGTCGATGTACAAGGCTGCGGAAGGATCATGGCTAAGGGCGCCGGACAGGCCAAGAATCGTCAATGCCACAGGGGTCTAGCCTCTTAAGTCTGCATGCAGGCGACGTGCGCCTGAAAATAATGTGTCCTCGCAAAAGGGCGAGAAACAGCTAAAGGGCGGGATTATAGCGTAAAGATGACCGGAATGACCCAGAGGTTGTTTGACGCACAAAGCTCATATTCAACAGAACACAGCAAGCGACGACGACAAAAAGAACGATGTTTATAAAGCCTGTAGGTTTCAGGGAAGCATCCGACATGTTTTTCAGGTTGCTGGTGGGAAGCCGCGTGACTAGTCTCTGGTGGTCGCTGCCAATTCAGCGACCGGGTTTGACCGTCCGAGCACACTCTAGGCGCACTTAGGAGCGTCGCCATGCACAAAGTCACCCCCGATTTCCCTGAAACCCCAAGCACTTCCCCTTACGCTTCCACCGACTCCAAAAAACTCCACGACGCTGCCGAGCGGGCGCTGGATCACTACCTCAAACCACCATTCGACAAGGGCAACCTGCCCGACAAACGTCCCTCCAACATCTTCGCGGTCATCCCTGATCTGGATAACGAAACCCTGCTGGCGCATGCCTCGGAAACCCTCGCCTCGGTCAATGTGCTGGCGAGCGATCTGGCGTTTGAGCTTGAAGGCACCCGCCGACATGTGGCGCTGGCGATTCAGCAGATGATCTCGTTGGGGGAACTGTTGGTGAACCGGGCGCTGGATAGTTTCGACCAACCGGAAGAGCGGTAGCGCCGGACTGTGGGAGCGGGCTTGCTCGCGAAAGCGGGCTGACAGTCAACTGAGATGTTGAATGAGATGACCTCTTCGCGAGCAAGCCCGCTCCCACAGTTGAACTGTGTACACCAACAAGAGAATGGTCGGCTGTCCGGCCGCCATCGCGAGCAGGCTCACTCCCACAGTTTTGATTGGTGTACATCCGCAAGAGAATGGTCGGCTGTCAGCCCGACATCGCAGGCAAGCCAGCTCCCACAGTTGAACTGTGTACACCAGCGGAAGATTGGCCGACCGTCAGGTCGCCAAAATCAAAAGATCGCAGCCCGCGGCAGCTCCTACAAAAATCGAACTCGCCCCCACCACTCAACAGGCCGAGCGTTAGCTCGCCTGCCGCTGTTGATCTTGATCCACCCGCCCCTTCGGGAGGCCGAGTGGAGGTGTTCATCAGGGGGTGGGCGCGCAGCGCCGTACGGCGCAGCCGGACACATCGAGAGGAGGTCGTCGCGAAGCAGACCGTAGGCGATGCCCCCTGATGGACACCGGAGCGAGGGAACGCCGAGCCTAGGCGAGGGGCCGTACGCTTGGGGCGAGCGTTTTTTTGCTTACTTTTTTTAGGCGCTTGTAAAAAAAGTGAGTCGCCGTCAGGCGAAACCCTAAGTGGCCGTTACCGCAGGAATGGATATGTACACCTGCAAGAGGTTGGTCGGCTGTCAGGCCGTCATCGCGAGCAGGCTCGCTCCCACAGTGGATTGGTGTACATCTGCAAGAGATAGGCCGGCTGTCAGGCCGCCTTCGCAGGCAAGCCAGCTCCCACAGGTTTGATGGGTGTACATCTGCGGGAGATTGGTCGGCTGTCAGGCCGCCATCGCAAGCAAGCTCAGCGCCTACACATTCTTGGGCAACCGCTGATCAATCACCCGATACAGCGCACTGCCCTCAGGCCAGTTACGCATAAACCGCGCCCGATCCCGCGCATACGCCGGAGCAAAACTACTCAGCGAACCGTGCTGACACATCGAATCCAGATCGATCAACGACCAGCGATCCTTGTCCCAAAACAAATTATGCCCCTTGAAATCCCCATGACTGATCCGCTCGCGAATCAGCTCGGCAAACAAATGATCCAGCGCCAGCAACTCAGCTTCAGGCGCCTCACCACTCTCAACGAACGGCGCAAAACGCTCAATAATGTCCGGCCCCGACAAATACTCGGTAACCAGATAGGCCCGACTGCGCAGCCAGAAAAAACGCTTCTCCAGCAGCGCCAACGGCTTGGGTGTAGCGATGCCGAGGAACGCCAGGCGATGCCCCTCGCGCCATGAATGCCAGGCGCGACTCGGGCGCCAGAAGCGCTTGAGCCAATGGGCAACGCCCTTGATATTGTAGCGTTTGACCAGCAGCGTGCGCCCCGCCACCTCGACCTTGCCAACACTCGCAGCACCACCGGTCTTGTACAGATGCCCCTGATCGAGCAACGCATCGGCCTGCGCCAATACCGGCAACATGGCCGCTTCTTCCTCGCGACGAATCGCGCGCAATCCGAACGCCCCGCGTTGCACACTGAACAACGTGCATTCGCGGCCGACCTTGATCAGAAAGTCTTTCAAACGCCAACTGCGGACCTTGTCGACCTGCTTCTGCAAGGCTTCCAGCGGCAAGGCATGCTCGCCGTTGCTCAACAGGTAATACACCAGCAATTCTTCGGTGAACGGCTCAAGCGACTTGGGCAACTGGGCGAAAAACACCCCGAGGTTCTCCAGGACTTTCTGTCGGGACAACGGCTGACCAGCCTGCTCGACCCGAATACCCGCACCGTCGATCAAGTACAGTTGGCCGTTTTGGCGCAGCAGGTTGTCCAGGTGCAAGTCTTCCTGCCACAGGCCCTTGCTGTGCAATTGACCGATGGCGCCCAGCGCCTCAGCCAACACCGCCGTTTGCTCGTCCGCCAGCACCGGTAGTGCTTCGACCTGCTTCCAGGCATCGCCGAGGCTTTCAGCGCCTTCGAGGAAATCGAACAGCAACCAGCCGCCCTCGCCGTCTTTCAGACCATCGGCCAGCAGCATCGGTGTGGTCAGGCCTTGAGCGGCGAGCAGACGGACACCGTCCCGCTCACGCTGAAAATGTCGCGCCGCCTTGCTGCCCACCAACAGTTTGGCCAGCACCGGACGCCCGCGCCAAACAGCGGCCCCCACATAACGCTGGCCCGGCAAAACCCGCAGCACGCTGAGCAGTTGCAACTGCGCCGGACCTGCGGCATCCGCCAGCTCGATACTCAATGGCAATCCCGGTTCACGACCGGCGTTTTTCAGTTCAGACAAACGCATCAACGCGTCTCCTTGTGACTGCGTCGAGCGATCAGGCGCTGCACCCAACGCTCGACCTGCGGGCTATTCGCCGACTGATTCAGGTACGTTGCCAGCAACAGCCGCACCTCCTCACAGGTCCAGACCGGCGCCCGGCGTACCAACGGCTCCAGATCCTTGATCCGGTCACGCTGACCAAACAGCAGCGGCCGGGTTTTCTCCAGATCGATCAGTTGCGCCTGATAACCAGCGCCAGCGGGTCGCAAAAAAATGTGCTTGGGATAAAAGCAGCCGTGCACTTGACCCACATCGTGCAGCCGACGCGCAAGCCCCGCGCAGGCATGCAGAATCCCCGCCTGCTGCGCATCACTGAGACCCGACCACTGCTCCAGCAGCGAATCCAGATCATTCCAGCCGTCCAGTGCACGCGTCAGCAGAATCGCCCTGACTTCACCCTCTCGCTTGCGCTCACCAAAAAATACCGCCTGCAGCGCTGGAATTCCCAACTGTTGGTAGCGGCTGATGTTACGAAACTCACGGGCAAAACTGGGCTCGCCAAACGGCCGGAACAAGGACCGCGTCAAGTAGTTGCTCTGACGTTTGAGGTAGTAACCGTTACCGTCCAGATCCAGCCGAAAAACACTGCTCCAGCCACCTTGAGACATGTTCGGTTCATCCACTGCGTCGAGTTGCTTGCCCCACAGGGCATCGAACCCGTCGAGGCCATGACGTTCCAGCAGTTCGCGGTCGTCAGTGGCCAGAAAGTCAGTCATTCGTATCCCTTGAAAATCTCACGATCCGCCGGTTCCGGCGCGTGTCGAAGGCCTTGAGTCGAGACCCTTGGCGGTACAGCAATTTCAGGCTCCGTCCCCACCATCAAAGCGCATCTCCATAGCGCTGCTTGCGTTCATACAGCTTGTTGGCCTTGCCCTCGAGCCACGCCAGCAACGACGCCTCTTCACGCAGAATCTGGCGCAAGGGTTGCTGGAAGTAACCTTTGAGGAAACGCAGCTTGTCGCGACGCGTCAGGCCGATATCCAGCGCCGAGAAATACAACGCCGCCAGATCCTTGTTACGCCAGCGCCGGGTGATCGCCCGGCGGGTCTGGGCACGGTGCAAATCGATCACCGAGAGCTTGAAATCGTCAGCCGTCACCGGTTTATCGGTGTGCAGCAGAAAGTGACAGATATAGCAGTCGCGGTGGTTGACCCCGGCGCGGTGCATCATGCCGGTCATGCGCGCCACTTCGGCAATCAACGCACGCTTGAGTCTTGGCTCTGGCGGCTGCTTGACCCAATCGATGCTGAAGTCTTCCAGGCTGACGGTCGGCGCCAGTTCTTCGGTGACGATAAACGAGTGCTGGTCCGCCGGGTTGCTGCCGCGTTCGCCGTAAGCGACAGCGGTCATGGTCGGCACGCCGACTTCCTGCAAACGCTGGATAGCCCGCCACTCCTGGCCAGCACCGAGGACCGGCAGTTTGGCGGTGAGCAGATTCTTGCAGATCTCGCCCCAGCCAATGCCCCGGTGAATTTTCACAAAGAAGCCGTTCCCGGCCACTTCGGTGCGCAGGGTCCGGCGAGCTTCGAGTTCACGGTAAACCTCGCCCTTCAGGCCTTCGACTTCGGTGAACGCATCGCGTCCGGCCCAAAGGCTCTTGAACGGTTCGGCAAGAATCAGCTTCATCAGTGTTGCTCCGCCAGAATCACATCCGCCGCGTGCTGCGGCATGCTGTAGAGATCGGCCGTGTCAGCGAAGGCCAGGCCATTACGGCTCCAGGCCGCACGCGCTGCGTCATCGCTCAGCATGGTCGTCAGGTACTGCGTGAGTTGCGCCTGTTCAAACGGCTCGTCCAGCACCAGCCCGCTGTCGGCCTCAGCGATGTAATGCGCATAACCGCACACCGCACTGACCAGCACCGGCAAGCCGGCCACCAGCGCTTCAAGCAATACCGTCCCGGTATTTTCGTTGTACGCCGGGTGGATCAACAGGTCGGCGCCAAGCAGGAAACGCGGGATATCGCTGCGGCCCTTGAGGAACTGCACGTTATCGCCGAGCCCCAACGTGGCACTCTGTAGCTGGAATACTTTGGGGTCGTCCTGGCCAATTACAAATAGCCGGGTACGTTTACGCAGCCCCGATGGCAACGCGGCCAGTGCCTTGAGGCTGCGATCGACACCCTTGGTCTTGAACCCGGACCCGATCTGCACCAGCAACAGGTCATCGTCAGCCAGGGAAAATTCGCGACGGAATTCAGCGCGAATTTCAGCCGCGTTGGCCGGCGCACGCCGGTCCAGGGCAATGCCCGGTGGCAGCAGATGGAAGCGCTCAAGCGGCGTGTCGTAATGCTTGATGAACAGCGGCTGCTGGACTTCGGAAATCATCAACACTTCGGTTTTCGCATCTTTGGCGAACACCGCGCGCTCGTACTCGGCAAAGTGCCGGTAGCGACCCCAGCGCCGATAGAGGGCATTGCGCAGGGTCTGCGCCTTGTCCTCGAAGCAGCCATCGGCAGCGTAGTAGACGTCGAGCCCCGGCATTTTGTTGAAGCCGATCAACCGGTCCACCGGACGCTTGGCCAGATCGGCTTCCATCCAGGCACTCAGCTTCTCGTTACGGCGATGATTGAAGATCGCCTTGACCGGCGCCACCAGCACTTCGAAACCCGGCGGCACATCGCCTTCCCAGATCAGCGTGTAGACGCGGATCTGATGCCCGCGCTGCTGACATTCCAGGGCGATGCGCATGAAATCGCGCTGTAATCCGCCAAACGGGAAATATTTGTAAAGGACAAAAGCCAATTGCATCAGCGCAGCTCCTCAGCCAGTAGCGGCGGCTGCAAAAGCGTGCTTAAACGGTTCGCGACACGCTCGGGGTTCAGGCGAGTGAAGCACAATGGCCACTCACGCTTGAGATCGAATCGACGCTGATCTTCAGCAGTCGGTTGGTAAGAACATTTCTTTTGCATGCATGGCGCACACGGGAAGTCGCTCGCCAGGTGCACCTGGCTTTTGCCATAGGCGCCGGTCAGGCCCGGATTGGTCGGGCCGAACAACGATATCGTCGGCACATCCAGCGCAGCGGCCAGATGACCGAGGCCTGTGTCGACTGCCACGCAGGCTTGCGCACCGGCCAGCACTTTGGCGACGCCGGCCAGGTTCAATTTGGGCAGCACTTCGGCATTGCGCAGCCCCTTGGCGATGCGCTCGGCCCGGGCCTTTTCGGCCGGGTTGCCCCACGGAAGCTTCACCGCCATGCCGAGGTGGCCCATGCGTTCGGCCAACTCGCGCCAGTAAGCTTCCGGCCAATGTTTGGTGTCCCACGTAGTGCCATGCAGGAACAGTACGTAAGGATTCTTGCGCGGCAGCTCGACCAACCGCTCGACGTTCAGGCCATAGTCGCCCAACCCTTGTGGCAGGTCGTAGCCCAGCGCCACGGCGAATAACTGACGCAGTCGTTCCACGGCGTGTTGCCCTCGGGCTACCGCCAGACGTCGGGAATAAAACCGCGCGGCGATGGGCTCACGGGCCGAGTTCTTGTCCAGCCCGGCTACCGGCGCGCGGACGTAACGGGTCAGCCAGGCGCTTTTGAGCAGGCCCTGGGCATCGATCACCAGATCGTATTTGGTGGCACGAACGCTTTGCTTGAAGCGTTTCCACTCGCCGCTTTTGATGGTCTGCCAGACGTTCTTGCGCCAGCGGCGGATCGCCACCGGAATCACCTTGCCGACAGCCGGGTGCCAGGTCGGGATCTCGGCGAAGCCTTCTTCCACCACCCAGTCGAACTTGATGCCCGGGATCGCCCGCGCCGCGTCGGTCAACGCCGGCAACGCATGAATCACATCGCCCAGCGAGGAAGTCTTGATCAACAGTACCCGCAACTTAACGGACCTCGACCGGAGCGCCTTGCAGGCGATCTAGGGCGTCGTTCACCGGTTGCGGCGTGAGCTGGCGCAAGCAGTTGTAATGACCGAAACGGCAGGTGCGATCGAAGCAAGGGCTGCACTCGATGCCCAGACGAACGATCTCGACCTTCTCGGCCAGCGGCGGCGTGAAGCCCGGCGACGTCGAACCGTAGACGGCCACCAGCGGACGGTTCAGCGCTGCCGCGACGTGCATCAGGCCGGAGTCGTTGGACACCACCGAATCGGCGCAGGACAGCAAGTCGATGGCCTCGGCCAGCGAAGTAGCGCCGCTGAGGTTCACCGACTCTTCACGCAGGCCCGGGATCAGTCGCGAGCGAATGTCTTCGCCGACCGCGTGATCGTTCTTCGAACCGAACAGCCAGACTTGCCAACCTTCGCGGATTTTCGCCTCGGCGACCTTGGCGTAGTGCTCCGACGGCCAGCGCTTGGACTCGCCGAACTCGGCACCCGGGCACAGCGCCAGCACCGGACGATCAAGGGCCAGATCGAACTTGGCCAGCGCAGCGTCGCGGCTGCTCGGGTCGATTTGCAGGCTCGGGCGCGGATACGGCTTGGGCAACTCGGCGCCCGACTCATAGGCGAGCGCCATGAAGCGCTCGATCATCAGCGGGTAACGCTCTTTATCAAGGGTGCGCACGTCGTTGAGCAAGCCGTAACGGAACTCGCCACGCCAACCGGTACGTTTCGGGATGCCGGCAAAGAACGGTACCAGTGCCGACTTGAGCGAATTGGGCAGCAGAATCGCCTGATCGTACTGGCCGGCCAGGGACTTGCCGATCCGCCGCCGCGTTGCCAGCTCCAGCACGCCGTGGCCGAGCGGAAAGCTCAAGGCCTGACGCACTTCGGGCATCCGCTCAAGGATCGGCCGACTCCACTCGGGTGCCAGCACGTCGATTTCGCACTGAGGATGACGCTGTTTCAGACACTGAAAGAGTGTCTGCGCCATCACCATGTCACCGACCCAACTGGGCCCAACGATCAGAATTTTCATGTGTTTTCCAAAAACAAACCGGGGAGGCATACGCCTCCCCGCCTCGAGAATCCTACAAAACGCTGTCGATCCACTGTGGGAGCGAGCCTGCTCGCGATGACGGCCTGACAGTCAACTTGGATGTTCAGCTTAACCCCAGCTCGCGCCAGATCCGCAACACTTCCCGTCGCTCGGCCACAAACTGGTCCCCCGGAATCACCCCGGCCTCATTCTGCAGGGCCTGGCGGTGAGCCGCCGCGCGGTAGGTTTTATAGGCCTCACGCAACAGGCTGGCGTCTTCGGCGGGCATCAACCCGACCTCCTCCAGACCTTCCAGAATGCGGATGTTATCCGTATAGCGGAGCAGCGAAGGGTGCGTGTCAGACCACGCCAAGGCGGCGTATTGCACCATAAATTCAATATCGACGATACCACCGGCGTCCTGCTTGAGGTCGAACGGAGCAGTGGCTTCAAAGGCGTTTGGCGCAGTCCCGGCAGCGGTGCCCTTGCTCCCCAGGTTGTCGCGCATCTTGGCGCGCATCTCACTGACTTCCTGACGCAGCTTGGGCAAATCGCGTGCACGGCCCAGGACTTTCGCCCGGACTTTCTCGAAGGCCTGGCCGACATCCTGACTGCCGACCAGCACCCGCGCCCGCACCAACGCCTGATGCTCCCAGGTCCAGGCTTCGTTTTCCTGATAACGCTCGAACGCCCCCAACGAACTGACCAACAACCCCGACGCACCGGAAGGGCGCAGGCGCATATCGACTTCGTACAGCTGGCCGGAGTTGGTCTGGGTGGTCAGCAAATGGATGATCCGCTGGCCCAGTCGGGTGAAGAACTGCGCGCCGTCGATCGGTTTCGGGCCGTCGGTTTCTGCCTGCGGATCACCATCATGGATGAACACCAGGTCGAGGTCCGAACCATGCCCCAACTCCAGGCCGCCGACCTTGCCATAACCGACAATGACGAAACCCGGGTCGCACAAGGTTCCGTCGGAACGCTGCGGTGAGCCGTACTTGGCGACCGTCTGGCGCCAGGCCAGGGCCAGCACTTGCTCCAGAATGGCTTCGGCGAGCCAGGTCAGGTAGTCGCTGACTTTCATCAGCGGCAGGCTGCCGGCAATTTCCGAGGCCGCCACCCGCAGGCGGTGCGCCAGCTTAAAGTGCCGCAAGGCTTCCATCTGTTGTTCAAGATCATCCTCGGGAATCCGCGTCAGCCGCTCGCGTAATTCAGCGGCCAACTCCGGTGCCAACGGTGGCTTGAATAGTCGCCCTTCGTTGAGCAATTCGTCGAGCAGCAGCGGGAAGCGAGTGATCTGCTCGGAAATCCATRGGCTGGCCGCACACAAGGTCAACAGGCGTCGCAGTGCGCCGGGATTTTCGGTGAGCAACACCAGATAAGCCGAGCGCCGCGCCACCGCTTCAACCAACGGCAACACGCGCTCCAGCACCAGGTCCGGGCTGGCATGTTCCACCGCTTGCGCCAGCAAACGAGGAATAAAGGCATCGAGTCGTTCGCGCCCCAGACGTTGCATCGCCCGCAATTGCGGACTGCTGCGCAGGCTGGCAAGCATTTTCAGGGCCTTGGGCGCATCGACAAAACCGCCCTCTTCCAACTGACGGCAAGCAGCCTCTTCATCCTGGGCTTCCTCCCAGAGCGGCAACCATTCACCGCCGACCACCACTTCGCTCTCCTCGCCGTCCTCTTCATCCGGGTCAGCGATCACTTGACGGAAGTGCCAGTCGACCCGGCCGCGCCAATACATCAGTTGCTCATGGAACGCCGTCCAATTGGCGAAACCCATCATAAAAGCAATGCGCGCCTGATCCTGCTCGCCATGCGGGAGCATTTGCGTCTGACGGTCGGCAATCGCCTGGATCGCGTGCTCGGTGTAGCGCAGGAATTCGTAACCTTCGCGCAGCTCGCTGATCACCGCTGGCGGCAGGTAACCCTGCCCTTCCAGCGTGCTGAGTACTTTTAATAGTGGACGCTGCTGCAAACTCAGGTCGCGCCCCCCGTGAATCAGCTGGAAGGCCTGCGCGATAAATTCAACTTCGCGAATGCCGCCGGAGCCCAGCTTGATGTTGTCGGCCATGCCTTTGCGCCGGACTTCCTGCTGAATCAGCTGCTTCATGGTGCGCAGTGCTTCGATGGCCGAGAAATCCAGGTAACGCCGGTAAACGAACGGCCGCAGCATGTCGAGCAATTGCGCCCCCGCCGCCTGATCACCGGCCACCACCCGCGCCTTGATCATCGCGTAACGCTCCCAGTCGCGACCCTGGTCCTGGTAGTACTGCTCCAATGCGTTGAAGCTGAGCACCAGCGCGCCGGATGAACCGTACGGCCGCAAGCGCATGTCGACGCGGAATACAAAACCGTCGACGGTCATCGGGTCCAGCGCCTTGATCAACCGCTGGCCCAGGCGAATGAAGAATTCCTGGTTATCCAATGGACGCTTTACGCCGACCGTCTCGCCGCCTTCGGGGTAAGCGAAGATCAAATCGATGTCCGACGACAGGTTGAGCTCCACTGCACCAAGCTTGCCCATCCCGAGGATGACCATTTGCTGCGGCTCGCCACTGCGCCGCCCGGTGGGCGTACCAAATTGCTGGCAATGGCGCTGATACAACCATTGATAAGCCTGATCGATGCTCGCATCGGCCATGTCCGAGAGGTCACGGCAGGTCTGGATCAGATCCGCCTGGCGGGTCAGGTCGCGCCAGATGATCCGCACTTGCTGACGGTTACGCTGACGGCGCAATACGCGACCCAACTCATCGTCGGTGGTGGCCACCTGCACAGCGGCGGCGATCTGAGCGCACATTTCACCGGCGGTGAAACTTCGGTCGAGTTCGCCGGACTGCACAAGCTCAAGCAACATCAAAGGGTCACGCAGGCTCTGCTCAATGACAAAATCACTGGCCGCTGTCACTCGGGCAAACGCTGCCCAGCGCTCTGGCGACCAGGTCGACAGGCCATGATCATCGTCAAACAGGGCAACAGCGGCACGGAACGACTGCTCGGCGCGGCTGGCAAGCGGAAGAAGAATGGCCGGCAGTTCGGTAAGCGAAGGAAGGCTCATGGTCTATCCTTGATCGGCGTAGAAAGGGCTGTCTGTAGTGAATACATGAAATGCACTACGCAAAGGACTGTCGAACAAAAGTTAGAAATAGCTGAAATTTCGTTTTTTTTGGCAGCCAGCATCAAACTTTCACCTATCTCGGTTAGCTAAAGACCAACAGTAACGATTATTCTTACAACGAAGCAGGAGGCCACACGCCCATCCTCTGTAGTTTTACTACTCGTCTATACATTCGAAAGGCTGAAATGGCCGAGGATTTGTAGTAAAACTACACGCCGCCGAATCAACCTCCGGCATTCCAAGAATTTATAACGTCTGCCCACAAGGCCAGTCGCTAACTCAGGCAACCGATTCTGGAAGCCTTTCCGCCCTGGAGCAAGCCATGCAAGACCTCGATCCCGTCGAAACCCAGGAATGGCTGGACGCCCTGGAATCGGTTCTCGACAAAGAAGGCGAAGACCGTGCTCACTATCTGATGACCCGTATGGGCGAACTCGCAACCCGCAGCGGTTCGCAATTGCCTTACGCCATCACCACGCCATACCGCAACACCATTCCCGTTACCCACGAAGCACGCATGCCTGGCGACCTGTTCATGGAACGCCGCATTCGCTCGCTGGTACGCTGGAACGCGATGGCCATGGTGATGCGTACGAACCTGAAAGATTCTGACCTGGGCGGTCACATCTCCAGCTTCGCTTCCAGCGCAACCCTGTACGACATTGGCTTCAACTATTTCTTCCAGGCCCCGACCGACGAACACGGCGGCGACCTGATCTACTTCCAGGGCCACACCTCGCCAGGCGTTTACGCCCGTGCATTCATGGAAGGCCGCATCACCGAAGACCAGATGAACAACTTCCGCCAGGAAGTCGATGGTCAGGGCCTGTCGTCCTACCCTCACCCATGGCTGATGCCTGACTTCTGGCAGTTCCCGACCGTATCCATGGGTCTGGGCCCGATCCAGGCGATCTACCAGGCACGCTTCATGAAGTACCTGGAACACCGTGGCTTCATCCAGCCAGGCAAACAGAAAGTCTGGTGCTTCCTGGGCGACGGCGAGTGCGACGAGCCGGAATCCCTGGGCGCGATCTCCCTGGCCGGCCGCGAGAAGCTGGACAACCTGATCTTCGTCATCAACTGCAACCTGCAGCGCCTCGACGGCCCGGTTCGCGGCAATGGCAAGATCATCCAGGAACTCGAAGGCGTGTTCCGCGGTGCCCAGTGGAACGTGACCAAAGTCATCTGGGGCCGCTTCTGGGACCCACTGCTGGCCAAGGACGTCGACGGCATTCTGCAACGCCGCATGGACGAAGTTATCGACGGCGAGTACCAGAACTACAAAGCCAAAGACGGCGCGTTCGTGCGTGAACACTTCTTCAACACGCCAGAACTCAAGGCGATGGTTGCCGATCTGTCCGACGACGAGATCTGGAAGCTCAACCGTGGCGGCCACGACCCGTACAAGGTCTACGCGGCGTACCACGAAGCGGTCAACCACAAAGAACAACCGACCGTCATCCTGGCCAAGACCATCAAGGGTTATGGCACCGGTGCCGGCGAAGCGAAAAACACTGCGCACAACACCAAGAAAGTCGATGTCGAGAGCCTGAAGTTGTTCCGCGACCGCTTCGACATTCCGGTCAAGGACGCAGAGCTGGAAAACCTGCCGTTCTTCAAACCGGAAGAAGGCAGCGCCGAAGCCCGCTACCTGAGCGAGCGCCGTACCGCACTGGGCGGTTTCGTGCCTCAGCGTCGCGCCAAGAGCTTCAACATCCCGACGCCTCCACTGGACACCCTCAAGGCGATCCTGGACGGCTCGGGCGACCGTGAAATTTCCACCACCATGGCCTTCGTGCGGATCCTCGCGCAACTGGTCAAGGACAAGGAAATCGGTCCACGCATCGTACCGATCATCCCGGACGAAGCCCGCACCTTCGGTATGGAAGGCATGTTCCGTCAGTTGGGCATCTACTCCTCCGTCGGCCAGCTCTACGAGCCAGTCGATAAAGACCAGGTGATGTTCTACAAGGAAGACCAGAAGGGCCAAATCCTCGAAGAAGGCATCAACGAAGCGGGCGCCATGAGCTCCTTCATCGCCGCCGGTACTTCGTACTCCAGCCACAACCAGCCGATGCTGCCGTTCTACATCTTCTACTCGATGTTCGGCTTCCAGCGTATCGGCGACCTGGCCTGGGCCGCTGGCGACAGCCGTACCCGTGGCTTCCTGATCGGCGGCACCGCCGGCCGGACCACGCTGAACGGCGAAGGCCTGCAACACGAAGACGGTCACAGCCACATCCTGGCTGCCACCATCCCGAACTGCCGCACCTATGATCCAACCTACGGCTACGAGCTGGCGGTGATCATCCAGGACGGTATGAAGAAGATGACCGAAGAGCAGCAGGACGTTTTCTACTACATCACCGTGATGAACGAGTCCTACCAGCAGCCAGCCATGCCGGCCGGCGTGGAAGAGGGCATCATCAAGGGCATGTACCTGCTTGAAGAAGACACCCGCGAAGCGGCGCACCACGTTCAGCTGATGGGCTCCGGCACCATCCTGCGTGAAGTCCGTGAAGCGGCGAAGATTCTGCGTGAAGAGTTCAACGTCGGCGCTGACGTGTGGAGCGTTACCAGCTTCAACGAACTGCGTCGCGATGGCCTGGCCGTAGAGCGCACCAACCGTCTGCACCCTGGCCAGAAGCCTAAGCGCAGCTACGTTGAAGACTGCCTGATCGGCCGTAAAGGCCCGGTCATTGCATCGACCGATTACATGAAGCTGTTCGCCGAGCAGATCCGTCAGTGGGTTCCGTCCAAGGAATTCAAAGTGCTGGGCACCGACGGTTTCGGCCGCAGCGACAGCCGCAAAAAACTGCGTCATTTCTTCGAAGTCGACCGTCATTTCGTGGTGTTGRCAGCCCTTGAAGCACTGGCTGACCGTGGCGACATCGAACCTAAGGTGGTGGCTGAAGCCATCGTCAAGTTCGGTATCGACCCGGCAAAACGCAACCCACTGGACTGCTGAGGAGAGACTCTGTGAGCGAACTCATTCGCGTACCTGACATCGGCAGCGGTGAAGGTGAAGTAATTGAACTGTTTGTGAAGGTCGGCGACCGTATCGAAGCCGATCAGAGCATCCTGACGCTGGAATCGGACAAGGCGAGCATGGAAGTGCCTGCGCCCAAGGCCGGCATCATCAAAAGCCTGAAAGTGAAGCTGGGCGATCGCCTGAAAGAAGGCGACGAACTGCTGGAACTGGAAGTCGAAGGTGCCGCTGCGGCGGCCGCTGCGCCTGCTGCCAAAGCTGAAGCCAAACCGGCTGCCGCACCTGCGCCGGCGGCGCCTGCTGCCGCACCGGCTGCTGCCAGCATTCAGCAAGTGCACGTGCCGGACATCGGTTCGGCGGGCAAGGCCCAGATCATCGAGATCCAGGTCAAGGTCGGCGACACCGTCGAGGCTGATCAGTCGCTGATCACCCTGGAATCCGACAAGGCCAGCATGGAAATCCCTTCGCCCGCCGCTGGCGTGGTCAAGGCCATCAGCGTCAAGCTCAACGACGAAGTCGGCACGGGCGATCTGATTCTGGATCTGGAAGTGGCGGGTGCTGCGGCCCCTGCTGCTGCCGCTCCAGCCCAGGCTGCTGCGCCTGCTGCCGCTGCTCCGGCGCCAGCCGCTGCGGCTCCGGCTGCACCGGTTGCCGACAGCGTTCAGGACATCCACGTCCCGGACATCGGTTCGGCAGGCAAGGCCAAGATCATCGAAGTACTGGTCAAGGCTGGCGACACCGTTGCCGCCGACCAGTCGCTGATCACCCTGGAATCCGACAAGGCGAGCATGGAAATCCCATCGCCTGCCGCTGGCGTGGTGGAAAGTATTTCCATCAAGCTGGATGACGAAGTCGGTACCGGCGACCTGATCCTGAAGCTGAAAGTCAAAGGCGCGGCACCTGCTGCAGCCCCGGCTCCAGCCGCTGCCGCTCCGAGCGCTCCTGCTGCTGCACCTGCCGCTCAGGCTGCAGCCGCGCCTGCAGTTGCCGCCCCGGCCGCTGCTCCAGCCAAGCCTGGCGCCAAGGTTCACGCAGGTCCTGCGGTGCGCCAACTGGCCCGTGAATTCGGCGTCGAACTGAGCGCGGTCAGCCCAAGCGGCCCACACGGTCGCGTGCTGAAAGAAGACGTGCAGGTTTACGTCAAAGCCATGATGCAGAAGGCCAAGGAAGCACCGGCCGCTGGTGGCGCAACCGGCGGCGCGGGCATCCCGCCGATTCCGGTTGTGGACTTCAGTCGCTTCGGTGAAATCGAAGAAGTGCCGATGACCCGCCTGATGCAGGCTGGCGCCGCCAACCTGCACCGCAGCTGGCTGAACGTGCCTCACGTGACCCAGTTCGATTCGGCTGACATCACTGAGCTGGAAGCTTTCCGTGTCGCACAGAAAGCCGTGGCCGAGAAAGCTGGCGTCAAGCTGACCGTACTGCCACTGCTGCTCAAGTCCTGCGCACACCTGCTCAAGGAGCTGCCGGACTTCAACAGCTCGCTGGCGCCAAGCGGCAAAGCGATCATCCGCAAGAAATACGTGAACATCGGCTTCGCCGTCGACACCCCTGAAGGCCTGCTGGTACCGGTCATCAAGAACGTCGACCAGAAGAGCCTGCTGCAACTGGCTGCCGAAGCCGCTTCCCTGGCTGAAAAAGCCCGGACCAAGAAGCTCTCGGCAGACGAGATGCAAGGTGCCTGCTTCACGATTTCCAGCCTCGGGCACATTGGCGGCACCGGCTTCACGCCGATCGTCAACGCGCCGGAAGTGGCAATCCTCGGTGTTTCCAAGGCAACCATCCAGCCAGTCTGGGACGGCAAAGCCTTCCAGCCGAAACTGATGCTGCCACTGTCGCTGTCCTACGATCACCGTGTGATCAACGGCGCCGCTGCCGCACGCTTCACCAAGCGTCTGAGCGATCTGCTGGGCGACATCCGCACCATTCTGCTGTAAGACCGGGCGGCCCTCCTTCACCGGAGGGCCACTCGCGTTCCACGTTTTCCGAGCGCCACGCTCGTACCTCAACCCCGCCAATTTGGCGGGGCTTTTTTTGCCTGAAAAACACCCGCCACTTCAGCATGCCGTCAACGGTCGATTAAGCGCTGTATGTATTCCTACCGCCGATAATAGTCGGGACTACTTTCGTGGCTTATTCAGACCACAGCCAAAGTCCACTTGCCTATCAATATTTATCGCCCAACGAACCATAGGATAGCGCCAACAGAGTGCACTAACCGCCTCCACAAAACTTTATAACTTTCACCGCTACATTTCGAATGGACTCGAAAATGTTCAAACCGACTGTTGGTCCGATTATTGGCCACACAACAACTAACCACGCTCGTATTTTTTTACGCGGTGATGCAGAAAACAATGCCCCGGTCTTTGCGGGAATACGTTATCGCCGCGCCGCTGATGCACACTGGTCCAAAGGCCTGTTTGTTGCTTTAACCGCACGTCACGACCTGTCCGACGTTATTGCGCTCAACAACCTCGACGCCGATACCGCCTACGAGTACCAGGCTGGCTGGTTCAGCACCATGAGCCCGGTGCACACCGTGGAAACGGTGCAAGAACTCCCCCTGCAATGGCCGAAAGAAATCTATCGTTTTCGTACCGCATCAAGCAAAACCACCGCAGCACGCGGCTATATCGTTGGCTCATGCCGTTACCTGCGCATGACACTGGGTGTGCCATCGGCACCCGCCAAGGGCGATAGAATTTTTGCCGCCATCAACACACTGGCTAAACAATCATCACCACCGATCAGCGCTCTGCTGATGACGGGCGATCAGGTTTATATCGATGACCTGAATATTATTGCTCCTGATCGAGAATACAAGGACATTCTCAGCAAGTACCGCACCGCTTTTTCTCAGCCGCATATTCGAAACTTGATGGCGTCACTCCCGACCTACATGATCCTGGATGACCACGAGATAGAAGACAATTGGCCAGCCAATGAAAGCAAAAACGATAAGTTCCTCTACACAAACGCAACAAGGGCGTATGAGTTATATCAGGCCAGCCACAGTCCTGTTCACGAGTTACTACCCAACGGGCAACCCAGCCGAGAACTAAAACAGTACTGGTATCAGTTTTCCGAAGGGGATATCGAATGGTTCGTGACCGACAGTCGAACCCGACGCACGCTCTCGGCCGACGATCGACGCATCCTCGATGCGGAGCAAGAGCAAGCCCTGCTCAAATGGCTGATCAACAGCCCGGCACGGGTCAAGTTCGTGGTCACCAGCGTGATGCTCTACCCCGACCGCAAGCACTATGGCGACGACGCCTGGCAAGCCTTTCCCGAGCAGCGTCTGCGCCTGCTGGAAACCATCCGGACCCACAAGATCAGGAACGTCATCATTGTTTCCGGTGATGTTCATGGTTCGCTCACCAGCCGCCTGAGTCACAGCGAGGACCCGGACTTCGAGGTTCACACCATCGTCTCGTCGCCTCTGTGCAACAGCGCGCTGCTGCCCTACGCCAAAGCCTCGACCTTCGTACTCGACCAACCCTTGGTGCAGACCGTTACGGGCGACTATTACCACCAACTGACCAGTAACGTGGTCAGCCAGGATAACTTTGCGCACCTGGTGGTCGACGCGCAGCACATACAAGTGACTTACCACGACGCGAATGGCAACGCCCTGCAATCGATAAGCATCGCACTGCGCAGCACTCTATAGAACGGAAATACGGTAAAACACTGCTCCCGTAGCAGCTGCCGAGCCCGCGAGGCTGCGTTCGGCTGCGAAGCAGACGTTGAATCAGCTAACGGGCTCTTTCAGGCAAACCGCGTACCCAGGATTTACGAGGACTTAGTCCGAACGCGGCCCGCCTCGAACGCAGCCTCGCGGGCTCGGCAGCTGCTACAGGAGCCGGCGCAAGCAACTTATTGCAGAAATGTGGTTGCCTGCCGATACAGTCTTATAGCACTTAGCCTTCATCCTTACTTGTCAGTCAGTGCAGCATGATGCAACCTTGCCGCAGGCAACAGTAAAGAGGGCGCGAGCCCGGCGCGATCAGCATTTTCGAAGCGAGTTTCTTCCATGAAAAGCCATCCCGATGCCGCCAGCCGTATGGTGGCCGAGGTAGTGACGCAGTTGCCCGTGCCCTCGCGGCTCGGCATGCTGCGTTTCGAGCGGCTGAATGAACCAAGCTGGGCGCTGCTGTTCCTTGACCCAAACTGCGAACGCCAGTTCGGTTTGCCCGCTGTCGAGCTGTGCGCTCTGGTCGGCTCACCCTATGCGAGCCTGATGGAGCCCGAAGCGCGCTATCAGTTGCACGATGCGATCCAGCAACAATTGACCGCAAGCCCGCATTATCTGGTCCGCTACACGCTGCACACCGCCCAAGGCTCCCTCAGCCTGCTCGAATTGGGCGAAGCCTACAAACAACACAATCGCCACCTGCTACGCGGCTATTTGCTGGTGGTCGACGGTTTGTTTACCGATGATCCGCTGCTACCGGCGCTGGACCTCGAAACCCAGAACTCGCGCCTGCAGATTGCCCTGGAACTGAACCAGCGCGCCCAGCAGGAACAACTGCTGCACCTGGATCGCGTTCGCGCCCAGCAAGACCTGATCCTGCTGCTCGCCCGCCAGCGCTACAGCACCGGCAACTCCCTGCAAGAAGCCGCCGAACTGATCACCCGCAGCGCCTGCGAGATCTACGAAATCGACTGCGCGAGCCTGTGGAACCTCGAAGACCAGAAGCTGGTACCGATTTCCGCCTACCACCGCGCCTCTCAAGAGTACTGGTTACCGGACGTGATTGACGCCAGCAACTTCCCGGATTACCTGGAAGCCTTGCACACCAGCCGCGCAATCGACGCCCACAATGCCATGCGCGACCCGCGCACCCGGGGCATGGCCGAGAGCCTGCGCCCGCGCGACGTCAATGCCATGCTCGACGCCAGCATCCGTGTCGATGGTCAGGTAGTTGGTGTGCTGTGCCTGGAACAAACCGGCATGACCCGCGCCTGGCAGTCGGACGAGATCGCCTTCGCCGGCGAGCTGGCCGACCAGTTCGCCCAGGTCATCAACAACCATAACCGCCGCACTGCCACCAGCGCCCTGCATCTGTTCCAGCGCGCGGTCGAGCAAAGTGCCAACGCCTTTTTGCTGGTCAATTGCGACGGCGTGGTCGAGTACGTCAACCCGAGCTTCACCGCGATCACCCAGTACAGCACCGAAGAAGTCCACGGCCATCGGCTGTCGGAACTGCCGGCGCTGGAGAACCTCAGCGAACTGCTGTTCGACGCGCCTTCAAGCCTGGCCAAGAGCAACAGCTGGCAGGGCGAGTTCAAGAGCCGACGCAAAAACCTCGAACCGTACTGGGGCCAGCTGTCGATCTCCAAGGTCTACGGCGACAATCGTGAACTGACCCACTACATCGGCATCTACGAAGACATCACCCAGACCAAGCTCGCCCAGCAACGTATCGAGCGCCTGGCCTACACCGACAACCTGACCAACCTGGGCAACCGTCCGGCGTTCATCCGCAACCTCGACGAGCGTTTCGCCCGCGACAGCGACAGCCCGATCTGCCTGCTGCTGGTGGACATCGACAACTTCAAGCGGATCAATGACAGCCTCGGCCATCAGACCGGCGACAAACTGCTGATCAGCCTGGCCCGGCGGCTGCGCAACAGCCTGAGCCCGAGCGGCAGCCTGGCGCGTTTCGCCAGTAACGAGTTCGCGGTGCTGCTCGACGACACCCACCTTGTAGCCGGCCAACAGATCGCCAGCCAATTGTTGATGACGCTGGATAAGCCGATGTTCGTCGACAACCAGTTGATCAGCGTTACGGGCTCCGTGGGCCTGGCCTGTGCGCCACTGCACGGCCGCGATCCGCAGACCCTGATGCGTAACGCGGGGCTCGCGCTGCACAAGGCCAAGGCCAACGGCAAACATCAGGTTCAGGTGTTTACCGAAGCGCTGAACGCCGAGGCCAGCTACAAGCTGTTCGTGGAAAACAACCTGCGCCGCGCCCTGACCCAGAACGAGCTGGACGTGTTCTATCAGCCCAAGTTGTGCCTGCGCTCCGGGCGCTTGCTGGGAATGGAAGCGTTGCTGCGCTGGAACCATCCGGAAAAGGGCATGATCCGCCCGGATCAGTTCATCAGCGTCGCCGAAGAAACCGGCCTGATCATTCCCATCGGCAAATGGATTGCCCGTCAGGCGTGTCGCATGAGCAAAGAGCTGACCGCCGCCGGACTCGGCAATTTGCAGGTGGCGATCAACCTGTCGCCCAAGCAGTTTTCCGATCCGGACCTGGTTTCGTCGATTGCCAACATCCTCAAGGAAGAACAGCTGCCCGCGCGCTTGCTGGAGCTGGAACTGACCGAAGGCCTGCTGCTGGAAGCCACCGAAGATACCCACTTGCAGCTCGACCAACTCAAGCGTCTGGGCCTGACCCTGGCCATGGACGACTTCGGCACCGGTTATTCATCGCTCAGCTACCTGAAAAAATTCCCGATCGACATCATCAAGATCGATCGCAGCTTCATCCATGAAATCCCGGACAACCAGGACGACATGGAAATCACCTCGGCCGTGATCGCCATGGCCCATAACCTCAAGATCAAAGTGGTCGCCGAAGGTATCGAAACCGCCGAACAACTGGCGTTCCTCCGTCGCCACCGTTGCGATGTCGGCCAGGGCTACCTGTTCGACCGGCCGATCCCGGGCGCCGAGCTGATCGAGAAGCTCAAACGCTATCCGCGTGGCCCAATCGCCTGACAGCGCTGTAACACTCGGGCACACTGTGGGTCTTATTGCGTATATCGCTCATCCCAACCTGACTGAGAGGACTGATCATGGTTCTGCGCTCGGAAATCCTGGTGAACAAAAACGTGCTCCCGACTAAAGAACAAGCGCTGCCTGGCCGCGAAACCCCGATAAAAGTACCGGACGAACACTTCGTCAACGGCCATCCGCTGCTGGGTCCGTTTCCGGGCAATGTGGACTTCGCGATCTTCGGCCTGGGTTGCTTCTGGGGCGCAGAGCGGCGCTTCTGGCAGCGCGAAGGTGTGTACAGCACAGCCGTGGGTTACGCCGGTGGCTTCACCCCGAACCCGACCTACGAAGAAGTCTGCTCGGGCCTGACCGGCCACAGCGAAGTCGTGCTCGTGGTCTACGAGCCGGAAAAGGTCAGCTACGAACAATTGCTGGCGATGTTCTGGGAACTGCACAACCCGACTCAGGGCATGCGCCAGGGCAACGACATCGGCACCCAGTACCGCTCGGTGATCTACGCCACCAACCCAAGCCAATTGGCAGCGGCCAAGGCCAGCAAGGAAGTGTTCCAGGCTGAACTGACCAAGGCCGGCCTCGGCACTATCACCACTGAAATCGAAGAAGCCCCGACGTTCTACTACGCCGAGGCCTATCACCAGCAATACCTGGCAAAAAACCCTGAAGGGTATTGCGGGATTGGCGGTACGGGCGTGACCTGCCCGATTTGATGGGTGAACACAGTACCTGTGGCGAGGGAGCTTGCTCCCGCTGGGGCGCGAAGCGGCCCTAAAATCAGTGACAATGTTCTTTCAGATAGAACCTGTATACCGATTTTACGACTGCTTCGCAGCCGAGCGGGAGCAAGCTCCCTCGCCACACATTACTCAGCGATCAACCAATCCATCTGCCACCCGCCCTGGGTCTGGCCAAGCTTCTTCGACAGCCACGGCAGCAACTCGCGCAACTCTTCCTCAAGCCCCCACGGCGGATTGGCAATCGCCAGCCCTGAACCGTTCAGGCTGTTCGGCGTATCCAGCGGATGCACCAGCAACTCCACGCGCAACAACTTCGGCGCACCGGTGCCCGCCAGGTCCTGATAGAAACGACGCAACATGCGCTGATCCTTCACCGGGTACCAGATCGCCGCCACGGTTTGACGCATCCGGCCAATCGCCTCTTTCAGCGACGCGGCGCAACGCTGCATTTCGTCGAGCTTCTCGAACGGCGGATCAATCAGCATCAACCCACGCTTCTCCGGCACCGGCAACAGCGCCCGTGGCACGTGCCAGCCTTCGCCCAGGTGCACTTTGACTCGGCGATCGCCCTTCATGTTGTCCTTGAGCAACAACCCGTCTTCCGGGTGCTTCTCGTTGAGCAATACCCGGTCCTGCGGACGGGTCAAACGCCGCGCCAGCTCAGGCGAGCCCGGGTAGTAGCGCAACTCGCCATCCGGGTTCATCTCATGCAAGACGCGCATGTAATCGGCGGTCAGCGGCGGCAGATCCTGCTCGCCCCACAAGCGTGCGATGCCTTCCAGGTATTCACCGGTACGGCTCGCCTGATCGCCCTGCAGGTCATACAGACCAATGCCGGCGTGGGTGTCGAGATAGGCAAACGGCTGCTCCTTGCGCGACATCAAGGCGATGAGGCGGGTCAAGGTCAGGTGTTTGAACACATCGGCGTGATTGCCGGCGTGGAAGGCGTGACGATAATTCATGGCTGCTCCTGCGAAGGAGACGAAGTTTACCTTGTACCGCGCCCAGCGTCAGGGGTTCGCAGCTGAGCGGGCGGACAAACCATGATCATTGATGCGGGCCTATAGGAGCAAGGCTTGCCCGCGATCGAGTGCGCAGCGAAATCTTTCGACGGCTGCTACCAGGTAGACTGATCTTCAAGGCTGGCGTTATGAAGATCACTTTTCCAAGCCTCCAGAGCCAACATATAAACATCTTGGAGAAAACCCCGAGGATCTTTCAATCTATACCACTCTCCCCGAGGCCAACTCGCAGCTTCCTCCTCATCAATTTCAAACAAATGCTGAAAATCATAGCTTTGGTCACTCAACTTTCCTGCTAGAGCTTCTACCAGTACAAATTTATGCCGATAGGACAAATAATTTAAATTCAGGCTGTACTTACTAATCAATACCGCCCTATCAGTCGCATTGTCAGGGTCATACACCTCAAGTTCTGCACCTAGGGTTTCTTCGCGATCGTACACATCGAAAACGCCAATGAACCACATCAGATCAGGCTCAAACTCTTCATTCAAAAATGGATCCCGCAGCATCACCTACCCTCCGTAGGAAAACCTGTATATGGTCGCGTCACGTCATCTTTATCAAACTTAACTTCAAACCAGTTCAATTCTTCGTTCAACTTAGGATTGTCTTTGTCTTTTTTGTTAGGCCTGTAACCACGACCTGCTCCCGGCAGCTCTAACCTTACAATGGGATCTTTGTTGTGGTCTTTCCCCGTAAAAGGATCCAGCCCTAAGCTTCTCCTTGTCGTGGCTTTATTCAAAGCATTGAAATGAACCCGCCAGTTACTGAACTGAGAACTCAGACTCCCATTTGCACCTTTCGGAATTTTACCCGTATGAGGATTCGCACCATTAATAGCCCGTTGCTTTAGCGCCACATCAGGTATTTCTGAGCTGTGCTTTTGAACAGTGTGCATGTCGTATTTGTCCTCAAACTCTAGGACCCGCCGTTTGGCATTCGCCTCCGCCAACTCATCAATCCTCGCCCGCCGCTGCTCACCCGCCAGCTTCGGCAGCGGCGGCTCGCCCTCATCAACCGCCACGCCCCCCACATCATCCGGTGCCTTACACCCCGGCTTGTTCGGCGGCGGACAATTTCCGTTCAGCCCCAGCGGGTCAATCCACCCCGTCGGATTCGGGGTGTACTGGTAGCCGTTCAGCCCGCCCGCCAATTTGCTCGGATCCGGCGTCAGGTAGCGGCCGATGTCCGGATTGTAGTAGCGATGGCGGTTGTAGTGCAGGCCGCTTTCGGCGTCGAAGTACTGCCCCTGAAAGCGCAACGGCTGCTCGAGCTGTTCTTCGCCGAAGTGTTTCAGGCTGGCGAGTTTTCCGTAGGCTTTGTAGGTCGCCGACCAGACGATTTCGCCGCTGTAGTCGGTGAGTTCCTGCGGGGTGCCGAGGTGGTCGAGTTGGTAGTAGAACGGGCAGGCCTTGCGCGGACCGAAGCCGTCGAGCAGGGCCAGCGGGCGGAAGCTGCCGGGTTCGTAGAGGTAGCTGCGGTAGTGTTCTTTACCCCGTTCGGCGACGAGGTTGTCGCCTTGCCAGAAAAATTCGGTGGTATGGCCGTCGACGGTTTTGGCGATGCGCCGACCGAAGGCGTCATAGCGGTAGCTGGCGGTTTTGCCATCCGGCAGTGTGACGCCGATCAAGCGGTGCTGGCAGTCGTAGCGGTATTCGGTGACGAGTTTCTGCCCGGTGCCGCGGCGCTCAAAGATCAGATTGCCGAAGGCGTCGTAGTCGTAATGGCGGTCGCCTTGCAGCAGCAGGCGGTTGCCTTTGATCGTCGCCAGTCCCGGGCGATCGTGCATTTGCAGGTTGCCGGCCGGGTCGTGTTCAAAGCTTTGCGTCGGTTCGCCGCGAGCATGGCGTACGCGGGTCAGGCGGTTGAGCGCGTCGTAGTAATAGCTGCGCTGGCCATGGCGACTGTCAGCGATGGCGGCCAGATTGCCGTTGACCGCATAGTTGTAGTGGCGCATGTACAGCGGTCGGTCTGACTGGTTGACCGCGTGGGCTTGCAACCGGCCCTGTTCGTCATAGTGATACTGGCTAAGCAGTTGGCCTTGCTGGCGTTGTTGTTCGCGCCCCGCGTCAAAGACGTGCGTGGTCAGCCGCGTGCCGTTGAGGTCGATGGCCGTCAGCGCCCCACCCTTGGCGTGGTGATAATCAAGTGTGCTGTTGTCCGGCAGGCGCAGGCGATTGAGCTGGCCGCAGGCGTCGTAGCCAAAGCGCAAGGTGCCCCAGCCCTGGTGTTCGGTGATCAGCCGATCTTGCTGGTCATACTCGAACTCCAACGGGTGGTCATGACCGTCATCGACGCTGACCAGTCGGCCAAGGCCGTCATAGTGGTACTCGACGTTGACGCCATCGGGCAGCGTCTTGACCAGCAGTCGTCCTGCCGAGTCCCGCTGATAGGTGGTGATCAGCGTTGAGCCATCGTCGCCGAACTCGGTTTTCTCCAGCAGATGGCCATTGAGGTCGTAGGAATAGGCAGTACGGCGGCCGTCGAAACCGGTTTCCTGTCGGATCAGGCCATTGAACGTGTAGTCCAGCTGATATTTTTCGCCGGATTCGTTCTCGATTTCTGTCAGCAACAACAGCGCGTTGTCGTAGCGATAACGCAGTTGGGTGCCGTCGGCATTGATGCGACGACTGACCAGATGCGAATCATCGGCGTATTCGTAGCGCGTGACCTGGCCCAGCTCATCGCGTTCGGCGGTGATTTTTCCGTAGGCGTTGTAGCTGAAGGCGCGGCTGGCACCGGTGGGAAGTGTTGTCTGAATCAGTCGCCCGACGGCATCCCATTGGTAGCGGGTGACGGCACCGTGTTCGTCCCGCCGGGTAATCTGCCGACCCAAAGCATCGTAGGAAAACTGACGCTGGCCACCGTCTGGCAACGTTTCTTCGAGCAGTTGCCCCAAGCCGTTCCAGACGAACACATGCCGACTGGTGTCCGGATAACGGATCGAGAGCAGCCGCCCCCGAGGGTCGTAGTGGTAATGCGTGACATGCCCGTCGGGATCGGTCGCTTCAGTGACATCGCCCTGAACATTGCGCTGATATTTCCACACGGCCTTGCCGCGATACCACGCATGCAGGAAACCGTCGCGGTATTCGTAGCCCGTCGGTTCGTCTTCCGGTGGAATCAGCGCGACAAGCCGTCCGGCCTCGTCGTAACGGTACTCAGTGACAGCCCCCAGCGGATCCTGCTCGGCAATCAGCCGACCTTTGTCATCGTAGGCCTTGAGATGCTCGCCACCCTCCAGGTCGACCTTGCGCACCAGTCGCGCCCGATCGTCATGGACGTAAACCTCTTCGCTGCCATCGATATTCAGGACAGTGACACCGCCCTGGTCATCCCAGACGTACTGCGCATCCATCTGCGAAAACGACGCCCAGTGCCGAATGCACCTGGCAGCCTTGCCGGACCTTTCCCACTCCCAGAAAAAGCTCGCGCCACCGGCCAATTGCCGCTGCAAAATGACGTGCTGAGCGTCGTAGTCGTAGCGCTCGCTTTCGCCCACGGCGTTGGTCGCTTCGATCAGTTGATCGCGTTCGTCGTAGCGATAACTGACCAGTGTCTGCTCGGTATGCCAGGCCTCGTCGAGGGTTGGGGCAGGGACAAAGCGCTGGTAATCGACGGCGATCAAATAACTGCGGTCATAACGCAACAGCAACGCGCGACCCACGCCGTTGTCGAGGCGTTTGATGCGTTCCTGACGGTCGCGGGTGATGCGCAATCGGTTGTCGTAACCGTCACTGATTGTTGTCAGCCGACCGTTATGAAAGTGATAAAAACGCCCGTCGTCGCCGGCCTGGGCGAGGATCAGTTCCTCGGGCTCATCACCCAGATAAATCGCCGCCCGCGACAGACTGTTATGGATCGCCGGGCGCTCGACGTTCGGTAACGGGAATGCCGTACGACGGTTTTCGTGGTCGATCCAGATGACGTTGTCGCCGTCGATTTCCAGGCGATGCGCCAGCGAATGGCTCCAGCCAAAGCCCAGTCCGCTATCGATCTCGGCGGCGCTGGTGCGATAGAGCCGGGTGAAGTCGAACGGCAGAATCCCGTCCAGCGAGCCATCGACCAAGGTCAGCAGCTCTTCGCCGGTGACCATCGACACCGGGCATTTGTTGGTGGCGGTTTTATCTGCCGAATCGGCGCTGTCGCCGTTGGGGTTTTTCGCCTGCGCCGGGACGTCGACGTAAGGCTCGCGTTTATTCAGCGTGGAGTTCTTGCGGCCATTCCAGCGCAGTTGCATCCGCCCCTTTTTCAGACCCGCTACGACACCTCGTGCAGCGACTTTTTTGTAGCGGTCGACGTAGTCCATAAAGCTGTCGATGATCTTGAACATCGCAGCGACGAAACGCAGGGCGGCGTCGACGATGTATTGGCCGTAGCGCATCAGCCGCACCGACAGATAGGCGATGCCCACCCCGAAAAAGCTCAGCACGATGCCAATCAGCAGATCGATCACCAGCTCGACCACTGCCTTCGAAACTGCCTCTGCCGTGGTTCCGGCTATCTGACTCGGCGGTAACGCTTCCAGCCACAGACTCGCAGTGCGCAACAACAAACACAGCGCCGCTTCGTCACTGGCCAGCAGCAGGGCTTTTTCCATCAGTTCCGGCGACTTTTGCGCCAGATCGGCCAGGGCCGTACCACTACCACCGAGCCTTTCGGCAAACTTCGCTGGGTCCTTGAGGATGTCGCTAATCAGGCCAATGCTGTCCCAAACACCCTCGATAGCCGCCCAACTGCCGGCGAGCATTCCATTGCCCACCGCCGCCAGCGATGCCGACGCCGACTGCTGCGACCACTGCGGCTTGAACCCTTCCCACTCGCTGCGCAGCCAGCGTTCCAGCTCCTTGGTCAATCCGTCGTAAGCATCGAAAAGCTCATCGATTTGCCCCTCTGTCACTTCGCTCTGGACATGAACCCGATAGAACTTCCCGGCGGTCCCCCTAAACGTCCCTTTGCCATTTTCATCCAGCAGGACCGGTGTCTTTTCACCGCCCTCCACGGCAATCACATCGACCTGGATATTCCCCAAGGGAATGTCGTAGACCGATTCGAACGTGCTCTCGATCTGCAACACCCCGTCGGCCGGGCACTGCGCCACACTGGAGATGAAATCGTCATCGCCGGTGCTCACCGCCGTGGTCGTGCTGCCGAATTTGATCAGCCGCTCCATCCCCATCAGCGACGGCAGATCGGCCGCTTGACTGGCCTTGTCCGCGGCGCTGATGAACCAGTGGTTGAGTTGTTCGCGGTAGAGGCTGAGGGTGTCTTTAAAGCTGTCGAGCTCCTGCTCGATACGTACGATCTGATCCATCAGTTGAGCTCCGCCATCAGGAACTCCACCAAGGCGGTTTTCGGTGCTTGAGGCAGGTCTGACGCGTCAAGAAAGATCGCGACTTTGTGCCGTAAAACGCTTTCGGAAAACGCTTCGTACAGGTCCGGGCGATCGTCGCTCAGCCACGTCAGCAGGTTGTTGATTCGAGTAACGGCAGACTGCGCCGCGAGTTGTTCCAATAGCGCGCCGGGAATCTCCCACCATGGAAAAACCCTCGATGTTTTCAGCGCATAACCACCGATTTCCAGGGCCTGCCCATTGATCAGGCAGCGCCCTATCGGCGGCATCAGTTGCGCGACATCAACCTGTGCGGACTGGAGAATCGGCAGCAAGTAACGTCCGTCCCAAAAGCGGAAAAATACCGCGTTGCCGTTGGGTAACAGGGCTTGCGTAAGGCTGCGCAGATGTTCGACCAGAGCCTCTTGAGGAGCAGAGGACACCGCCAGCCAACCCCAGTCGCGAGACTCGGTAGTGGCGACCCACTCCAGAAACTCACTGCCCGCAGCGACAATGCCGACATAGGGCATCACCACTCCCCACTCGGCGTAAACGGTGTCGGCCCAGATGGGGCTCGGTGCTTGCATAGTGATCGAGCGTTGCCAGGCTTTAAGGGGCTCGGCAGAGCTGGCATTGCCCAACACCGCGAACAACTGCTCGGAAGGTTTCAGCGGATGGCGCTCCAGCCAGGCATGAGGTGACAAGGCATCAGGCTGCACAGACACCCTCCTTGCAGCGCTCGCATTCTTCGCAGAACGGCGCGTCGCTTTTCAGGCTCAGAATCTGTGCGGCACTCAGCAGTGCTGCCGTGACTGCCACGAGTGTCAACAGCCTATCGGGCAAGGCCGGTGCAGCACTCATGACCGGCATCGGCGCACCACCCACCTCAATCGGTACACTGCTGAAAATCCCGTCGGGGCCGATGTTGATCCACTGCCCACCCGCCTGAATTGTCGCGCTGGCACCACCGTCGATAACCACATGCTGGCCGGCGCTGACATGGAATTGCTGACTGGCTTTGAGCGCCTGGTTGGTCACCCGAATGTGCCGGTCGCCGACCACCACCAGGTGATCGCTGCGCCTCACTTCGGTTCGGCGATTGCCGTGGGTGATGCGCTGTTCGTCAGCCTTCAGTTCATGGCGATCGAGACCCGCGACCACCACACTTCGCTGGTTGCCCACGTGCGTGTGCAAGTCGTGCAATACGTGCCGGGTCCAGTCGCGCTGAGCTCGCAGATAAATTTCCTCGGCACCCTTGCGGTCTTCAATGCGCAGCTCGTTGTAACCACCGCCACCGGGACTGCTCTGGCTGCGAAAAATGCTGCGCGTCTTGTCCGCCGGCAGATCGAGCGGCACCGGGTTGGTCCCATTCGGCAGGCAGGCCATCACCATGGGTTTGTCCGGGTCGGCATCGACAAACCCGACCAACACTTCCATTCCAACCCGCGGGATCAGCGCACTGCCATAACCGTCATGAGCCCAGCCACTGGCGACTCGCAGCCAGCAACTGGAATGCTCGTTGCGCTGACCTTCGCGGTCCCAAGCGAAGAGCACCTTGACCCGCCCGAACTCGTCGCAATGGATTTCACTGTTTTTCGGCCCCGTGACGACCGCGTTCTGATAGCCCGGTACCCGCGGCTTGTATTCGGTCAATGGCGGGCGAAACGGTACGTCCCACGGTGTCGCCAAAAAAGTATTGCGATAGCCCTGAAAATCACCGCTGTCCGCTGACTCTTCCAGCACTTGCGGCTGCTGGCCGTGATGCTCGATTTCAGTCAGTAGCCACAGGTCATTCCATTCTGTGCGCGGGTGCTCGGCGATCTTCAGAAAATGGCCGGTGAGCAACGCCGATTGATCACTGTGACCTTCGGCCTGACGGAAATCCGCGCCATGGCGCTCCAGCGCTCGTTGCGCCAGGTGTTTGCCGTGGTCGCGATCGGTGAACTGACCGGGGTAGCGGTAATCCTCCAACACCGAACGCTGCTCGCTGTCGACGGTGCTTTGCAGCAACAGGCCGGGTTTGTGGAAGTCATAGTCGCGACGGGTGACTGCGGTGGTGCGGGTTTCCAGGCGGACGTTGAAGCGCTTGATCGCAGGCTGGTCGGCGGCCATTCCGCTGCCTGGCAAGTAAAGCGTCGGCTGCGCCGGTTTGCGGAAAACTGTCTGGTCGTCACCGAACACCAGCAGATGGCCGTGCGGGCTGTGCTGGAAGTGGTAGTGAATGCCGATTTCGGCACACAACCGCTGAATAAATTCCAGATCGCTCTCGGCGAATTGCACGCAGTACTCGCGCTTGGGGTATTGGCTGCCAAGCTGTAACTCGAATGCATCACCCAGAATGCCGTGATCCTTGAGCACCAGAGCGATGATCTCGGGAACGCTTTTATGCTGGAAGATTCTCTGGTTGGTGMGTTGACCGAGATAGGCCAGGCGCGGCACCAGACTGATCTGATAACGAGTCAGGCGCGTGCCCGAATCGCCTTGGGCGATACGATAAACCTGACCGTGAACACCTGCGCCTTGCGCATCAAAACCGAGAAAAGCCTGACGATGCAGGAAGTTTTCGAGATCGAGATCCGGGTGTTCACTGACCAGTTCCAGGTCGAAACGATAGGGCTGACTAATGGCCTCCTTGCCCGTGAACTCAAGCACTTTGAGCTCATTCTGGACGCCGTCAAGGGTCAACGTGAAACGCGGTTGATGGGCAGGCGTGAGCATCCGATGTCTCTGAAGCAGAATGAAGGCGGGCGATTCTGCATGAGCGACAAGGGGGGTTGATCGAGGGTCAGAAAAATCAGATTTGCCCTGATTTTTTAGAGAACTTTCCTTCAGATATCGGGATTAACTACTACAGACATTCCTGTMGGACGGGCTGTATCGACGCCTTCTTGAGCCACAACACGATCCCTGTAGCAGCTGGCGCAGCCTGCGTCCGGCTCGGTCCGCGCTCGGGCGCAGCAGTCGTAAAATCATTCACCGCATTTCTTCAGGTAAACCGCAGAGGATGGTTTTACGACCGCTACGCGCTCGAACGCAGGCTGCGCCAGCTGCTACAGGGATCGTGCGATGGCTTAAACCGGCGGACAAAAAAAACGGCCCGCATCCATAAGGCTGCGAGCCGTTTTTTTTCAGCGAAGGATTAGCTCATCCGATCACTTGTTCAGGTGGAAATCTTTTTCCGCCGCGGCGAAACGCTGCAGCATACCGGTCGACGGCTCACCCATTTTGCTGACCAGCACAATGGCGAGGCTGGCGAAGATGAAGCCCGGGATGATTTCGTACAGGCCCAGCAGGTTGAAGTGCTTCCAGACAATCACAGTGAGTGCGCCGACCACGATACCGGCGAGTGCGCCGTTACGGGTCATGCCTTTCCACAGTACCGAGATCAGGACCACCGGACCGAACGCGGCACCGAAGCCGGCCCAGGCGTAGCTGACCAGACCCAGCACACGGTTTTCCGGGTTGGCAGCCAATGCGATGGCGATCAGTGCAACGGCCAGAACCATCGCGCGGCCGACCCAGACCAGTTCAACCTGGGAAGCGTTTTTACGCAGGAAGGATTTGTAGAAGTCTTCGGTCAGGGCGCTCGAGCACACCAGCAATTGGCAGCTCAGGGTGCTCATCACGGCAGCCAGAATGGCCGACAGCAGCACGCCGGCGATCCATGGATTGAACAGGATCTTGGCCAGTTCGATGAATACACGCTCGTGGTTTTCACTCACCGGCATTGCCATGGCCGGGTTCGCCGAGAAGTAAGCAATACCGAAGAAGCCCACCGCCACGGTGCCGCCCAGGCACAGAATCATCCAGGTCATGGAGATGCGACGCGCGTTGGCAATCGACTTGACCGAGTCCGCCGCCATGAAGCGCGCCAGGATGTGCGGCTGACCGAAGTAGCCCAGCCCCCAGCCCATCAGCGAAATGATGCCGATGAAGCTGGTGTTTTTCAGCATGTCGAAGTTGCCTGGATCTTGTGCTTCGATGGCCAGGAAGGTGGTGTCGATACCGCCGGTAGCCAGCAGCACGATGATTGGTGTCAGCAACAAAGCGAAGATCATCAGCGTGGCTTGTACGGTGTCAGTCCAGCTCACCGCCAGGAAACCACCGACGAAGGTGTAGGCAATCGTCGCCGCAGCGCCGGCCCACAATGCAGTCTCGTAGGACATGCCAAAGGTGCTTTCAAACAGACGGGCACCGGCCACGATGCCGGAAGCGCAATAAATGGTGAAGAACACCAGGATCACAACGGCAGAGATGATCCGCAGCAAACCACTCTTGTCTTCAAAACGGCTGGAGAAGTAATCCGGCAGCGTCAGCGCATCGCCGTTGTGTTCGGTCTGCACGCGCAGCCGGCCGGCCACGAACAGCCAGTTCAGGTACGCACCGACGATCAGGCCGATGGCGATCCAGCTTTCCGACAGACCCGACATGTAGATGGCGCCCGGCAGGCCCATCAACAACCAGCCACTCATGTCGGAGGCACCCGCGGAAAGCGCGGTCACGACGCTGCCAAGGCTGCGGCCACCCAGAATGTAGTCAGAAAGGTTGTTGGTGGAGCGATAGGCCATGAAGCCGATCAGCACCATGGCTGCGATGTAGATCACGAACGTGATCAAGGTTGGATTGCTTGCACTCATTGAGTTACGCCCTGGCTTTGTTTTTATGTAGCGGCGGTCTGCTGAGCGGCCGCCAAACAATGACGTTTGAGAGACGATCAGGGCATCCGCGCATTTATGACTGATGTTTCCCCAGGAAAGCCATCAGCCGATGAACCGCATCAATGGCGGTTGCACCTTGGACGCGAATGCTATTCAACAAAGCAAATAAGGTGCAACCAGTTTCTTGGGAATAAGTTGCACCTGGTACGTAATTTCTTTTAAACACCATTTTTTGCTCCTTTTCGGAGCAAGAACCTTCCGCGACTACCGTAAAAAGCACCAAGCAGGAGCGATGCTCCCATACCAGAATTTATTTCCTGACAAGCTGCCGATTATTCCGACAAAAAAAGGGTTGCACCCGGTTGCACCTCTTTCGGCGCACGGCTAATCTTGCCGCCAGCTGATGCCACGCAGTCGTGGCAAACATGAGGATAAAAATATGGCTACCACCACCCTTGGGGTCAAACTCGATGACCCGACCCGCGAGCGCCTCAAAGCTGCCGCGACCTCGATTGATCGCACGCCGCATTGGCTGATCAAACAGGCGATTTTCAATTACCTGGAAAAACTCGAGGGTGGTGCAACCCTGACCGAGCTGAGCGGCTTGACCCGCTCCGAAGCCGATGAAGGCGCCGAGGTCCACGTCGATCACGCCCATCAGTGCTTCCTCGAATTCGCTGAAAGCATCCTCCCGCAATCGGTGCTGCGTGCATCGATCACTGCCGCCTACCGTCGGCCGGAGCCGGAAGTGGTGCCGATGCTGATCGAGCAGGCTCGCCTGCCAGCGCCGATGGCCGAAGCTACCAACAAGCTCGCCGCCTCGATTGCGGAAAAACTGCGCAATCAGAAGAGCGCCGGCGGCCGTGCAGGTATTGTTCAGGGCCTGTTGCAGGAATTTTCCCTGTCGTCCCAGGAAGGCGTGGCGCTGATGTGCCTGGCCGAAGCGCTGCTGCGTATCCCGGACAAAGGCACTCGCGATGCACTGATCCGCGACAAGATCAGCACCGGTAACTGGCAGCCACACCTGGGCAATAGCCCGTCGCTGTTCGTCAACGCTGCCACCTGGGGACTGTTGCTGACCGGCAAACTGGTCGCCACCCACAACGAAGCCGGCCTGACTTCGTCCCTGAGCCGGATCATCGGTAAAAGCGGCGAGCCGATGATCCGCAAGGGCGTCGACATGGCCATGCGCCTGATGGGCGAGCAGTTCGTCACCGGCGAAACCATCGCCGAAGCCCTGGCCAACGCCAGCAAGTTCGAAGCCAAAGGCTTCCGCTATTCCTACGACATGCTCGGTGAAGCCGCACTGACCGAACATGACGCGCAGAAATACCTCGCGTCCTACGAGCAAGCCATCCACTCGATCGGCAAGGCGTCCCACGGTCGTGGCATTTATGAAGGCCCGGGCATCTCGATCAAGCTCTCGGCCCTGCACCCGCGTTACAGCCGTGCCCAGTACGAGCGCGTGATGGACGAGCTGTACCCGCGCCTGCTGTCGCTGACCCTGCTGGCCAAGCAATACGACATCGGCCTGAACATCGACGCCGAAGAAGCCGACCGCCTCGAGCTGTCGCTGGATCTGCTCGAGCGCCTGTGCTTCGAGCCGCAACTGACCGGCTGGAACGGTATCGGTTTCGTGATCCAGGCCTACCAGAAGCGTTGCCCGTATGTGATCGACTACGTGATCGACCTGGCTCGCCGCAGCCGTCATCGCCTGATGATCCGCCTGGTGAAAGGCGCCTACTGGGACAGCGAAATCAAGCGCGCCCAGGTCGAAGGCCTGGAAGGCTATCCGGTCTACACCCGCAAGGTGTACACCGACGTTTCCTACATTGCCTGCGCGCGCAAACTGCTCTCGGTGCCGGAAGTCATCTACCCGCAGTTCGCCACGCACAACGCCCACACCCTGTCGGCGATTTATCACATTGCCGGTCAGAACTATTACCCCGGCCAGTACGAGTTCCAGTGCCTGCACGGCATGGGCGAACCGCTGTACGAACAGGTTGTAGGCAAGGTTTCCGAAGGCAAGCTGAACCGTCCGTGCCGCGTGTACGCACCGGTCGGCACTCACGAAACACTGTTGGCGTACCTGGTACGTCGCCTGCTGGAAAACGGCGCGAACACTTCGTTCGTCAACCGTATCGCCGACCAGTCGATCTCGATTCAGGAGCTGGTAGCCGATCCGGTGAGCAGCATCGAGCAGATGGCGACGCTGGAAGGCGGCTTCGGTCTGCCGCACCCGCGTATCCCGCTGCCGCGTGACCTCTATGGCAGCGAGCGTGCCAACTCCAGCGGCATCGACCTGGCCAACGAACATCGCCTGGCATCGCTGTCCTGCGCCCTGTTGGCCACCGCCCACAACAACTGGAAAGCCACGCCGATGCTGGGTTGCGCCGCCAGCGCTGAAACCCCGGCACCGGTGTTGAATCCGTCGGACCTGCGTGACGTGGTCGGTCATGTGCAAGAAGCCACCGTCACCGACGTCGACAATGCCATCCAGTGCGCACTGAACGCTGCTCCGATCTGGCAGGCCACCCCGCCCGCCGAGCGCGCCGCAATTCTCGAACGTGCCGCCGATTTGATGGAAGGCGAGATTCAGCCGCTGATGGGCCTATTGGCTCGTGAAGCTGGCAAGACCTTTGCCAACGCGATTGCCGAAGTGCGTGAAGCCGTGGACTTCCTGCGTTACTACGCGGTGCAGGCACGCAACGATTTCACCAACGACGCCCACCGCCCATTGGGTCCTGTGGTGTGCATCAGCCCGTGGAACTTCCCGCTGGCAATCTTCAGCGGCCAAGTCGCCGCCGCACTGGCCGCCGGTAACCCGGTACTGGCCAAACCGGCCGAGCAAACACCGCTGGTGGCCGCTCAAGCCGTGCGCATACTGCTTGAAGCCGGGATTCCCGAAGGCGTGCTGCAACTGCTGCCGGGTCGTGGTGAAACCGTCGGTGCCCGTCTGGTCGGCGACGACCGGGTCAAAGGCGTGATGTTCACGGGTTCCACCGAAGTTGCACGCTTGCTGCAACGCAACGTCGCCGGTCGTCTGGATGCCCAGGGCCGTCCGATTCCGCTGATCGCCGAAACCGGCGGCCAGAACGCGATGATCGTCGACTCCTCGGCACTGACCGAACAAGTGGTCATTGACGTGGTGTCCTCGGCCTTCGACAGTGCCGGCCAGCGCTGCTCGGCCCTGCGCGTACTGTGCTTGCAGGAAGATTCCGCCGACCGCGTGATCGAAATGCTCAAGGGCGCCATGGCTGAATGCCGCCTCGGCAACCCTGAGCGCCTGTCCGTGGACATCGGCCCGGTGATCGACGCCGAAGCGAAAGCAGGCATCGAGAAACACATCCAGGCCATGCGTGACAAAGGTCGCAACGTCTACCAGGTCGCCATCGCCGACATGGAAGAATGCAAGCGCGGCACGTTCGTCATGCCAACCCTGATCGAACTGGAAAGCTTCGACGAATTGCAACGGGAGATCTTCGGCCCGGTGCTGCACGTGGTGCGCTACAAGCGCAAAGACATCGATCAACTGATCGGGCAGATCAACGCTTCCGGCTACGGCCTGACGCTGGGCGTGCACACCCGTATCGACGAGACCATCGCCAAGGTGATCGACAACGTCAACGCCGGTAACGTCTACGTCAACCGCAACATCGTCGGTGCCGTGGTCGGTGTGCAGCCGTTCGGTGGTGAAGGCCTGTCGGGTACCGGCCCGAAAGCCGGTGGTCCGCTGTACCTGTACCGCTTGCTGTCGACGCGCCCTACCGACGCGATCGAACAATCGTTCGCTCGCGGTGATACCCTGAGCGCGCCGGACGTGCGTCTGCGTGACGCCATGAGCAAACCGCTGACCGCCCTGAAAACCTGGGCCGACAGCCACAAGCTGACCGAACTGAGCGCGTTGTGCACGCAGTTCACGACACAATCGCAAAGCGGCATTACCCGCACGCTGAACGGCCCGACAGGCGAGCGCAACAGCTACGCCATCCTGCCGCGTGAACACGTGCTGTGCCTGGCGGAAGTCGAAAGCGATCTGTTGAGTCAACTGGCTGCAGTACTGGCCGTAGGTGGCTCGGCGGTGTGGCCGGAAGGTGAACTGAGCAAAGCGTTGTTGGCTCGCCTGCCGAAAGACGTGCAAGCGCGTATCAAGCTGGTCGCGGACTGGAACAAGGACGAAGTGGTGTTCGATGCAGTCCTGCATCACGGCCATTCCGACCAGTTGCGTGCGGTCTGCCAGCAAGTGGCCAAGCGCGCCGGAGCGATCGTTGGGGTTCAGGGTCTGTCGCAGGGCGAAACCAACATTGCGCTGGAACGCCTGGTGATCGAGCGTGCATTGAGCGTCAACACCGCTGCGGCAGGTGGTAATGCCAGCTTGATGACGATCGGCTAAACCGCCATAAGACCAGGCGCCTGCAATAGGCGCCTGGAATGCTGAACCCTGTGGGAGCGAGCCTGCTCGCGATAGCGGTCTGTCAGTCACATCTTCTTTGGATGTGCAGCCGCCATCGAGCGTTTCGCCGAGCACAACCGCGAGACCTTCGACGCCGCCATTGGTACGGCGCGCAGCCTTGCCGAGAAGTTCTTTGCCCCGCACAACCGCAAGGGCGACGAGAACGAACCGCGCTACGAAGACGGCAAGGCGATCCTGATTCCGGAAGTGAAACCGGCGGTGGATGCATTCCTCGAAGCCGGCTTTCTCAACGCCGCACGCAGTTTCGAGACCGGCGGCATGCAGTTGCCGACGCTGCTGTCGCAAGCCTGCTTCGCGCACTTCCAGTCCGCCAACGCCGCGACAACGTCCTACCCATTCCTGACCATGGGCGCGGCCAACCTGATCGAAAGCTTCGGCACCGAGGAGCAGAAACGGCGCTTCCTGCAACCGATGATCGACGGCCGATTCTTCGGCACCATGGCCCTGACCGAACCTCACGCCGGTTCCTCGCTGTCGGACATCCGCACCCGCGCCGAACCTGCTGCAGATGGCACATATCGGCTCAAGGGCAACAAGATTTTCATCTCCGGCGGCGACCACCCGCTGTCGGAAAACATCGTGCACATGGTGCTGGCCAAGCTTCCGGATGCACCGGCGGGCGTGAAAGGCATTTCGCTGTTTATCGTGCCTAAATTCCTGGTCAACGATGACGGCAGCCTGGGCAAGCGCAACGACGTGCTGCTGGCCGGGCTGTTTCACAAGATGGGCTGGCGCGGCACCACCTCTACCGCGCTGAACTTCGGCGATAACGGCGAGTGTGTCGGCTACCTGGTCGGCAAGCCCCATCAAGGCCTGAGCTGCATGTTCCAAATGATGAACGAAGCGCGAATCGGCGTCGGCATGGGCGCGGTGATGCTCGGTTACGCCGGTTACCTGTACTCGCTGGAATACGCCCGCGAGCGCCCGCAAGGTCGCCTGCCGGACAGCAAGGACCCGAGCACTGCACCGGTGTCGATCATTCAGCACGCCGACGTCAAACGCATGCTGCTGACCCAAAAGGCTTACGTTGAAGGCGCCTTCGACCTCGGTTTGTATGCCGCGCGACTGTTCGACGACACCACCACGCTGGCGACCGAGGCCGAGCGCAAACAGGCCCATGAACTACTCGACCTGCTGACACCGATCGTCAAATCCTGGCCGTCGGAGTTCTGCCTGAAGGCCAACGAACTGGCGATCCAGATCCTCGGTGGCCACGGCTACACCCGCGAATACCCGGTGGAACAGCACTACCGCGACAACCGCCTGAACCCGATCCATGAAGGCACTCACGGCATTCAGTCGCTGGACCTGCTGGGTCGCAAACTGGCGCAAAACGGTGGCGCCGGGCTCAAGCAGTTGATCCGACTGATCGCCAATACCGCCGAACGCGCCCATGCGTACGAATCGTTAACGCCGCTACGTGAACCGCTGGAGAAACTGGTGGCACGCCTGCAAACCGTGACCATCGGCCTGCTGACGGATCTGGGCCAGGGCAAGGTCAACAACAGCCTGGCGAACTCGGCGCTGTATCTGAAGGTTTTTGGTCATACGGTGATCGGCTGGCGCTGGCTGGAACAGGCGATCCGCGCGGAAGAAGGGTTGGCCAAAGGTAACGCAGCGGATGTCGGCTTCTATAAAGGCAAGCTGCAAGCGGCGCGGTATTTCCTGACGTGGGAAGTACCGGGTTGTCACCATGAACTGGCGATTCTTGAGGCGCGGGATGATACGTGTCTGAATATGCAGGATGAGTGGTTCTGAGCAAAGCCTTGTAGCGCTACCGAGATCCCATCGCGAGCAGGCTCGCTCCCACAGTTGATTTCCAGTGTTCACAAATATTGTGATCACAACAGAGCCAGTGTGGGAGCGAGCCTGCTCGCGATGGCTTACGCATCATCAACACTTACTTCAGCTTGAATCCACCCATCTGCCGCGCCAAATCATCCGCCAACCGCTGCAACGTCTGGCAATCCTCCCGACACGCCCTCACCTCACCCGCCGTAGCCCGCGCCAGATCGGAAATCCCCTGCACATTCCGGTTGATCTCTTCGGTCACCGCCGACTGCTCTTCGGTGGCCGTCGCCACTTGATGGTTCATGTCGCTGATGCGCTCGACCTGCCCGGTAATCGCCGTCAACGACGCTCCAGTGCGCTGGCTCGACTCGACGCCGGTACCGGTCGCCGCTTGCCCTGAGTGCATCGACGACACGGCATTCTCCGCACCCTGCTTGAGGCTGCCGATCATCTGCTGGATTTCATCGGTGGACGCTTGCGTACGGCGCGCCAGCGTCCGCACTTCATCCGCCACCACCGCAAAGCCCCGGCCCATGTCTCCGGCCCGCGCGGCTTCAATTGCTGCGTTCAATGCCAGCAAATTGGTCTGCTCGGAGATCCCGCGAATCACCGCCAGCACCTGATCAATGGACGCTACCTGCGTCGCCAATTCGCCGACGGCACCGGCAGCAATACCGATTTCATCGGACATGTTTTCGATATGCCGAATGGAACCGCCGACGACCTCTCGCGCCTGCAACGCTTCATCGCGGGCCGTTTGTGAGGCGACCGCCGCGTTGCCGGCGTTCTGCGCGATTTCCTGTACGGTGAGGCCCATCTCGTGCACGGCGGTGGCGACCATGTCGGTCATTTCCTGCTGTCGACCGGAACGCTCGGCGGTGTTCTCCACCACTCGCGCAACCTGCCCGACGGCGGTGCGCAAACGCTCGCTGGTGGCCAGCACTTCGCCGATCATGTTGCGTTGATTTTCAAGGAACCGGTTGAAGCCGCGAGCCAGATCACCCAACTCATCGGCACGACTGGAATCTAACCTGTGAGTCAAATCGCCACCACCGCTACCAATCGCTACGAGTGCCGCTGTTACCTGCCGGATCGGCCGCACCAGGCCGCGAGCCAGCAACACCACCAATAACAGGCACACCAGCGCAACGCCCAAACCGATGGCGCTGGTCAGCCACATCGCATGTCGGGCCTCGGCGTAAATTTGCGATTGCGGCACTTCGGCCACCAGCGTCCAGCCCAGATCGCGCAAGGGCAGGCTCAGGGCCAGATAGTCTTCGCCATCGCGCACAAAGCCGCTGCTGGTCGGGCCTTGATGGCCCATCACCGCGTGCGCCGCCGAGTCACCGATCTGTTCGGCCAGCTGGCGTTTGTTGCTGAGCCCGGCCTCGGGATGGACCTGGATCAACCCGTCGGAACGCACCAGATAGACCTTCCCGCGCTTGCCGAAGCTGAAGTTGTGAATCAGCTCCGAGAGCTCCTTCATGCTCAGGCCCAGCCCGGCAACGCCCACAACTTTTCCGCCCTGCGAGACCTTGAGGTCGATGAACAAGGCCAATTCGCCGGTCGCCGTGTCTTTGTCGATATTGAGGGTGCGCGGCTGGTTGCCGTCGAGGAAGGCGTAGAACCAGGCGTCCGCGGGATTGGATCGACTGAGGGTCCGATCAAGCCCTTTTTCGGTGAAGTAGTGGCCCGACGCCGTGCCTGCGATCAGCGCGGTAAAGGCTTTGTGCTCGGCGCGGATGCCTTCCAGGTAGCTGACGAAGCCGTTGGTCCGGTCGGCGCTTTCGCCCTCGGCCAACCACTCGCGCACCATGCTGTTGCTGGCGATGTCCTTGGCGGCGGTGAGCGGCTGGACCAGAATCCGCTCGATGTCGTTGCGCATCGCTTCGATGCTCGACGGCAGCGCTTGCTCGACCAGATAGCGCTGGGCAAGGCGGTTGACCACCAGGGTATAAATGCCGACCACGATCAGAATACTGACCAGCAGGGCGGTGCCCATACTCAGGATCAACTGCCATTGAATACTGCGTCGCCAGAACTGCATGAAGCACCCCCAAAGAGTAAGAGGCAAAACTACTGCAACAGCCATGCCGATTGTATACAACTCAATCGACAATCTACTCTTTGGTTGTGCGCAAGCTGATCAGGCCTGATTGATCGTCTTCGAAATCACTTCAACCGTGGCGCTGACTTGCTCTTGGTAACGGTCGAGTTCCCGCTGATGACGTTTCTGCATTTCGAGCTGCTGCGAGCACAGGTTCATTGCCGTCAGCACCAGCAGTTTGTCCCCGATCAGGGTCGGGTATTTCTTTTTGGTCTCGGCCAGCACCGCTTTCAACATTAATGCGGCGTCCAGCAGGGTCTGCTCTTCCCCGGCTGGCGCCTTGATCGAATAGTCTTCCCCGAGAATCGAGACGACTTTTATCCCGTCGGCACCGTGTCTCATGCGTTCACAGGACCTGCGCTCACGCGCTCAACCAGCGCCTGAATGCGCGCGACAGTGGCGCCCTGCTTCTCTTCCTGTTCCATCAGGCTCAGTTGCAGGCTTTCGTTTTCATCCTTGGCCTGGGCCAGTTCTGCGCTCAGGGTTGCGTTCGTGCCGAGCAGCTCCTGGTTCTGTTGCACCAGGTCGCTGACCAGTTGTTCCAATTGGCTTAGGGATGCTTCCAACATTTTGATTTTCCGAGCATTTTCAAAGGGCGCGTACGATAAAGAAAAGTCACCACTGGCGCCAGGGTTATTCAGGCGCAAAGCCTTGATTTGCCTGGCGGCGACCTTGCTTGCGAGTTTTAAAGACTGCGATTGTCCGCTCTGGTTCCTGACAGCTCGTCAGTACGACCGATCTGCGGCAAAAGCGCACAGCGGCTCAAGACTTTAGTCGTATGACCGATAAGTCATGCATACCTCGTCTCTGACCTCGTGCCCATGCGCGCTTTATGGTGAACACCATGTCCCTTCGTAATATGAATATCGCCCCCAGGGCGTTCGCAGGCTTCACCCTGATTGGCGCACTGATGTTGATTCTGGGTGTGTTCGCCTTGAACCAGATGAGCAAGATTCGCGCTGCCGGTGAAGACATCGTTCAGAGCAGCGTGCCGAGCATCAAGGCCCTGGATGAGTTCACTCAACTCTCCCTGCGCCAGCGGGTGTTGTCGTACCGTTTGCTGACCAACCGCGAACCGGATATACAACAGAAGACCCTCGAACTGCTCGAGCTGCGCAACCAACAGATCCGTGCAGCCCAGACCGACTATGAAAAAGTCATCTCCAGCCCGCAGGAGCGTGCGGCCTACGACCAATACGTGCAGCTGCTCAGCCAATACCGCCAGTTTGAAGACCGCATGAAGAGCCTGTCGCGCAACAACCAGGTCGATGAATTGCGCACGCTGCTCAACACCGAGTTGCTGACCAACTCCGAAGCGATCAATACCGTGCTGAACCGGCTGATGCAGATCAACAACGACCAAGCCGCCAACTTCAACCAGAAAGCCGCCGACCAATACTCCTCCGCCTTCAATCTGGTGGTAACCCTCCTGCTGATCGCCACGGGCTTGACCCTGCTGTTTGCCTGGTTGCTGACCAACAGCATCACACAGCCCATCGCCAAGGCACTGAGCGCCGCTGAAGAAATCGCCGAGGGCAATCTGACCCGCCCGATCGTCGTCGACGGTAGCGACGAAGCCGGCCGCTTGTTGCAGGCCATGTTGAAGATGCAGGAAAAACTGCGCGACACCCTGCAGCAGATCTCGGGCTCGGCAACTCAGTTGGCCTCCGCCGCCGAAGAGCTGAACAGCGTCACCGACGAAAGCGCCCGTGGCCTGACTCAACAGAACAACGAAATCGAGCAAGCCGCGACGGCCGTCAACGAAATGACCAGCGCTGTGGAAGAAGTGGCGCGCAACGCGGTGAGCACCTCCGAAGCCTCGAAAAACGCTACCACTTCTGCCGGTGACGGTCGTGACCTGGTGCAGGAAACCGTCAGCGCCATCGAACGCATGAGCGCCGATGTACAGAGCACTGCCACGCTGATCGGTGACCTGGCCAACGAGTCGCGCGACATCGGCAAGGTGCTGGACGTGATTCGCGGCCTGGCTGACCAGACCAACCTGCTGGCACTGAACGCCGCCATTGAAGCGGCGCGTGCCGGTGAAGCCGGTCGCGGTTTTGCGGTGGTGGCCGACGAAGTCCGCGCCCTGGCGCATCGCACGCAGCAATCGACCAGCGAAATCGAACGCATGATCGGCAGCATCCAGAGCGGCACCGAACACGCCGTCGACTCGATGCGCAACAGCACCGAACGCGCTGAATCGACCCTGAACATTGCCCGTGGTGCCGGCCTGTCGCTGGACACCATCAACAGTGCCATCGTCGAAATCAACGAGCGCAACCTGGTGATCGCCAGCGCCGCCGAAGAACAGGCCCAAGTGGCCCGCGAAGTCGACCGCAACCTGGTGAATATCCGCGACCTGTCGGTGCAATCGGCCACTGGCGCCAACCAGACCAGCGCCGCCAGCAACGAGCTGTCGCGTTTGGCGCTGAACCTGAACAATATGGTTGGGCGGTTTAGCCTTTAACGGTCACTGAATACCCTGTGGCGAGGGAGCTTGCTCCCGCTCGGGTGCGCAGCAGCCGTAAAACTGCTGATGAGTTTTTTCTGGAAGACCGCAGCGTCTGTTTTGGGACCGCTGCGCGACCCAGCGGGAGCAAGCTCCCTCGCCACAGTGATCGCGCCCGACACAAGGGGCTGTGGTTGAGCGCCGTCAAAAGCTTTTTGACAGCATCACATTTCAACAGGTTAGAATCGCTGGCACGCAGACTGCATGGTCAGTTTGCGCCCGCCTTTAGCTTTCTGGAGTACTGCCATTGAATGCGACGACCATCAACAGCCTGTTCTTGATCGGCGCGTTGCTGGTAGGTGCGAGCATTCTGGTGAGCTCACTTTCGTCCCGCCTCGGGATCCCTATTCTGGTGATCATCCTGGCCGTGGGCATGGCTGCCGGCGTCGACGGCGGCGGCATCATCTTCGATAACTACCCCACCGCCTATCTGGTCGGCAACCTCGCCCTGGCCGTGATCCTGCTCGACGGCGGGTTACGCACCCGGGTCGCGAGTTTCCGCGTGGCGTTATGGCCGGCGTTGTCGCTGGCCACGGTCGGGGTGCTGATCACCACCGTGCTGACCGGTATGGCTGCCGCCTGGTTGTTCAACCTGAACCTGATCCAGGGCCTGCTGATCGGTGCCATCGTCGGTTCCACCGACGCCGCGGCAGTGTTCTCGCTGCTCGGCGGCAAAGGCCTGAACGAGCGGGTGACCGCCAGCCTGGAAATCGAATCCGGCAGCAACGACCCGATGGCAGTGTTTCTCACCGTCACCCTGATCGACATGCTCGCCAGCGGCCAGACAGGTCTGCACTGGAGCTTGCTCGGGCACCTGGTCCGCGAATTCGGCATCGGCGCAATCATCGGTCTGAGTGGTGGCTGGTTGATGCTGCAAATGGTCAATCGAATCCACCTGGCGGCCGGTCTGTACCCGATTCTGGTGATCGCCGGCGGTCTGGTGGTGTTCGCCCTGACCAACGCCCTGCACGGCAGCGGTTTCCTCGCGGTGTACCTGTGTGGCCTGGTGATCGGCAACCGTCCGGTGCGCAGCCGCCACGGCATTCTGCACATGCTCGACGGTATGGCCTGGCTGGCGCAGATCGGCATGTTCCTGGTGTTGGGGCTGCTGGTGACACCCCACGACTTGCTGCCCATTGCCCTGCCCGCCCTTGGCCTGGCGCTGTGGATGATTCTGTTTGCGCGACCGCTCTCGGTGATGGCCGGCCTGCTGCCGTTCAAGGCTTTCCATGGGCGCGAAAAGGCCTTTATCTCCTGGGTTGGCCTGCGCGGTGCGGTACCGATCATTCTGGCGGTGTTCCCGCTGATGGCCGGACTGCCGAATGCCCAGCTGTATTTCAACCTCGCGTTCTTCATCGTACTGGTTTCGCTGCTGGTGCAGGGCACCAGCCTGCCGTGGGTCGCCAAGCTGCTGAAGGTGACTGTCCCGCCAGAACCCGCGCCGATCTCCCGGGCCGCCCTCGAAGTGCACGTCACCAGCGAGTGGGAGTTGTTCGTTTATCGTCTTGGCGCGGAGAAATGGTGCATCGGCGCCGCCCTTCGCGAACTGAAAATGCCCGAGGGCACGCGTATCGCGGCGCTGTTTCGCGGCCAGCAACTGCTCCATCCGTCGGGTAGTACGGTGCTCGAAGTCGGCGATTTGCTCTGCGTAATCGGCCATGAACACAACCTGCCGGCACTCGGAAAACTCTTCAGCCAGGCGCCGCAACGAGGTCTCGATTTGCGCTTCTTCGGCGACTTCGTTCTGGAAGGCGACGCCCAGCTGGGCGCGGTTTCAGCGCTGTACGGGCTGCAACTCGAAGGGGTCGATCCGGACATGCCGCTGGGTCGTTTCATCACCCAGAAAGTCGGTGGTGCTCCGGTGGTCGGCGACCAGGTGGAATGGAACAACACCATTTGGACGGTCGCGGTCATGGACGGGAACAAGATCGCCAAAGTGGGCGTCAGATTTCCCGAAGGAAGTCGCCCGGGCCCCGGCTTGTTCCTCTAAACTCCTTTTTTCGTTACGTTTTCGATCGGTCTCTATGCCAACCTTGCGCACATTTTTAGCTATCGCCCTGCTAGGGCTGAGTCTCTCCGTCGGCACTCTGCAAGCGGCCGAACCGCCGTCCGCCGAGTCTGTCCAGAAAAGCCTGGACAAGATTGCCGAGCGCAAACTGCCCGAGGCCGATCAAAAAGCCCTGCAACTGGTGCTGCAACAGACGCTGACCCAACTGTCCAACCGGGACGATTATGAAAAGCGCCTGGACAACCTCAAGCAACAACTGAGCACGGCGCCCAAGCAGAACATCGAAAATCAGCGTGAGCTGGAGCGCCTCAAGGCCAGCAAAGTCATACCGATCGAACAACGCTACGCCAACCTGTCGGTGGCACAACTCGAGCAGATGCTGACGGAACGCAGCACCCAGCAAAGTGATCTGCAAAAAGCCCTGGCCGATGCCAACAGCCTGACCATCACCGCCCAAACCCGTCCCGAACGCGCCCAGGCCGAGATCAGCAACAGCCAGACACGCATCCTGCAAATCAACAGCATCCTCAAGCTTGGCAAAGACAACGGCAAAGCCCTGACGACCGAGCAACGCGATGCCCTCAACGCCGAACTGGCCGCATTGAATGCGCTGATTCCGCTGCGTCGTCAGGAACTGGCCGGCAACAGCCAGCTGCAGGACCTGGGCAGCAGCCAACACGACTTGCTGCAGGAAAAAACCGCGCGCATGGAGCACGAGATCCAGGACCTGCAAACCCTGATCAACCAGAAGCGCCTGGCCCAGTCTCAACAGACGGTGACTCAGCAATCGATCGAAGCGCAAAAGGCCGGCGGCAGCAATCTTCTGGCCACGGAAAGCGCTGCCAACCTCAAGCTCTCCGACGACCTGCTCAAAAGGACCGACAGTCTCAACGAGCTGACCCAGCAGAACCTGCAGACCAAGCAGCAACTTGACAGCGTGACCCAAAGCGACGCTGCACTGGACGAACAGATCAGCGTGCTCAAGGGCAGCCTGTTGCTGTCCAAGATCCTCTACAAACAAAAGCAGGCCCTGCCACGCCTCAAGCTTGATCGGGACCTGGCCAATGACATCGCCGACATTCGCCTGTACCAGTTCGAAGTCAATCAACAACGCGAACTGATCAACACGCCCGGCGCCTATGTGGATAATTTGCTGGCGAGCCAGCCGCCCGACCAGGTCACCCCGCAACTGCGCAAAACCCTGCTGGATCTGGCTGTCACCCGCGCCGACCTGCTGGAGCGCCTGAGCCGCGAACTGAGCGCGCAGCTCAACGAATCCATCACCCTGCAACTGAACCAGAAACAGCTGCTCACTACCGCTCAGAATCTGCGCGCAACCCTCGACGAACAGATGTTCTGGATTCCCAGCAACAAGCCACTGGATTTCGAATGGATGCGCGGCGTGCCGGACCGCCTGGAGAAACAGGTCATCACTCTGCCCTGGGCTTCGAGCCTGAGCGAGCTGGCCGACGGCCTGACCCAGCGGCCACTGCTGTTTCTGCCGCTGGTGCTGCTGATCGGCTTCCTGGTCTGGCGGCGCAAATACCTCTATGCGCGACTGAACAAGGTGCACCAGGACATCGGTCACTTCAAACGTGACAGTCAATGGCACACCCCACAGGCGATCCTGATCAACGTGCTGCTGGCAATGCCGGTGTCGCTGGCCCTGGCCCTGTGCGGTTTCGCCTTGCAGATCGACGCCCGCGGGCAAAACGCCAACCTCGGCGCCGCCCTGTTGCAAATTGCCCAGGCGTGGCTGGTGTTCTACACCGCGTACCGGATCCTTGCGCCGGGTGGCGTGGCGGAACTGCACTTTCGCTGGGAAAGACCGCAGGTGGAATTCCTCCGCGGCTGGATCCGTCGCCTGGGTCTGGTGGTGCTGGCACTGGTCGCCGTGGTGGCAGTTGCCGAATTGCAACCGGCGGCCCTGGCGGACGACGTACTCGGTATCGCCGTGGTGCTGACCTGCTACGCCTTGATGGCCTGGCTGCTCAGCCGTCTGCTGATCCACAGTCCGACCCATAACAGCGCCTCCCTGTTTCGCAAAGCCGTCGGCATTCTATTCACTGTGCTGCCGATCGCCTTGTTTATCGCCGTGTGCTTTGGCTACTTCTACACCGCACTGAAACTCAGCGACCGGTTGATCAACACCCTGTACCTGCTGATGTTCTGGCTGATCATTGAAGCCACCTTTGTACGCGGTCTGGCCGTCGCGGCGCGGCGCCTGGCCTACCAGCGCGCTCTGACCAAACGCCAGGCCGCCAAAGAAGCCGGCGACGGTGAAGCGATCGTCGAAGAGCCGACACTGGACATCGAGAAAGTCAACGAACAATCCCTGCGCCTGATCCGTCTGGCCCTGCTCGGCGGCTTCATCGCTGCGCTGTATTGGGTCTGGAAAGACCTGATCTCGGTATTCTCGTACCTCGACAACATCACGTTGTACGAGTACACCAGCGGCGTCGGTGCCAACATGAGCATGGTGCCGATCAGCATCGGCGACTTGCTCGGTGCGCTGATCATCATCGGTATTACCGTGGCCCTGGCGCGAAACCTGCCGGGGTTGCTCGAGGTGCTGGTGCTGTCCAAGCTCGATCTGGCTCAGGGCAGTGCCTACGCCACAACCACCCTGCTGACCTATGTGATTGCCGGTGTGGGTTTCGTTTCCACCCTGTCGACCCTCGGCGTGAGCTGGGACAAACTGCAATGGCTGGTGGCCGCGCTCTCGGTCGGCCTGGGTTTCGGTATGCAGGAGATCTTCGCCAACTTCATCTCCGGGATCATGATCCTGTTCGAACGCCCGGTCCGGATCGGCGACACGATCACCATCGGCAACCTGTCGGGCACGGTGAGCAAAATCCGCATCCGCGCCACCACCATCACCGACTTCGACCGCAAGGACATCATTGTCCCGAACAAAACGTTCATCACCGGGCAACTGATCAATTGGTCGCTGACCGACACTGTGACCCGGGTCACCCTCAAGCTGGGCGTCGGCTACGATTCGGATCTGGAGCTGGTACGTACCCTGCTGCTCAGAGCGGCCATGGAAAACCCGCGCGTACTGAAGGACCCTGCGCCCTCCGTGTACTTCCTGAACTTTGGTGAAAGCACCCTGGATCACGAGCTGCGTATTCACGTGCGCGACCTCGGCGACCGTAACCCGGCACTCGATGAAATCAACCGGTTCATCAACAGCGAGTTCAAGAAGCACGACATCAACATCGCTTTCCGTCAGGTGGATATCCACCTGAAAAACCTGACAGGCCAGGAACAGCTGTTGCTGACCAGCGATGCAGTCAAACCCGCCAAGGCCCCGAATACAGGCAAGACCCCACCCGAGCCGCCATCAGTACAACTCGACTGACTGGACGCCACGCGCCATTCCCCAGCAGAATGCTCGGACATTCTGCTGGAGATGGCCGTTGAAAGCCCTCGACGAACTGACCTTCGACAACCGCTTCGCCCGCCTGGGCGACGCGCTCTCAACTCATGTACTGCCTGAGCCCATCGGCGAACCACGACTGGTGGTTGCCAGCCCTGCAGCCATGGCCCTGCTTGACCTCGACCCGAGCGTTGCCGAAACGCCAGTGTTCGCCGAACTGTTCGGCGGTCACAAGCTGTGGGCAGAAGCCGAGCCGCGGGCGATGGTCTATTCCGGGCACCAGTTCGGTTCCTACAACCCGCAATTGGGCGATGGTCGCGGGCTGCTGCTGGGCGAGGTCTACAACGAGGCCGGCGAGCACTGGGACTTGCACCTCAAGGGCGCCGGGCAAACGCCGTACTCGCGCATGGGCGATGGCCGGGCGGTGCTGCGTTCGTCGATTCGTGAGTTTCTGGCGTCCGAAGCATTGCACGCACTGGGTATCCCGACCACCCGCGCACTGTGCGTGATCGGTTCGAACACCCCGGTCTGGCGCGAGAAACAGGAACGCGCGGCCATGGTCCTGCGCCTGGCGGCGAGCCATGTGCGCTTCGGGCACTTCGAATACTTCTACTACACCAAACGGCCCGAACAGCAGAAAGCCCTCGGCGAGCACGTGTTGGCGATGCATTTCCCCGAGTGCCTGGAACAGCCGGAACCGTACCTGGCGATGTTCCGCGAAGTCGTCGAGCGCAACGCCGAGCTGATCGCCAAATGGCAGGCCTATGGCTTCTGCCACGGGGTGATGAACACCGACAACATGTCGATCCTCGGCGTCACGTTCGACTTCGGTCCGTTTGCCTTCCTCGACGACTTTGACGCCAACTTCATCTGCAACCATTCCGATGATGAGGGTCGCTATTCGTTCAGCAATCAAGTGCCGATCGGCCAATGGAACCTCAGCGCACTGGCCCAGGCCCTGACACCGTTCATCAGCGTCGAGGCCCTGCGCGAAACCCTCGGCCTGTACTTCCCGCTGTATCAGGCTCATTACCTGGACCTGATGCGCCGTCGCCTCGGCTTGACCACGGGCGAGGAAGACGACCAGCAACTGATCGAAAACCTGCTGCAACTGATGCAAAACAGCAGCGTCGACTACAGCCTGTTTTTCCGCCGTTTAGGCGATCAAGCCGCCGAGCTCGCCGTCGCCCGCTTGCGCGACGACTTCGTCGACATCAAGGGCTTCGATGCCTGGGCCGAGCGCTACTGCGCACGCGTCGCCCGCGACGGCAACAGCGATCAAGCACAGCGCCGCGCCCGCATGCACGCGGTCAATCCGCTCTACATCCTGCGCAACTACCTGGCACAGAAAGCCATCGACGCGGCAGAAAGCGGTGACTATGCAGAGGTTCGTCGCCTGCACGCGGTGCTGAGCAAACCGTTCGAAGAACAGCCCGGCATGGACAGCTACGCCGAGCGCCCACCTGAGTGGGGCAAGCATCTGGAGATCAGCTGTTCGTCTTGAGGGCGGTCAGATGAAGGTTTCTACCGACACACCGAAGCGCTCGGCCAACCAGCGGACTTGCCGCAGGTTGAGCTGGCGTTTGCCACTCAGGATTTCCGATACCACCGATTGCGCGCCCACACCCGGCAGGTCGCTCTGACTCAAGCCGTGTTCGCGCATCAGGTAGCGCAGCACATCAACACCACTGGCCACAGGCATTGGCCGGTGTTGCTGGTCGTAGGCCTCGATCCAGTCACTGAGGATATCCACCAGACTCATCAGCGGGCTGGATTCATCTTCGCCAATCAGGTCCAGCAGCTCATCGAGCGCCTTGACGAGCACATCGTAATCAGCCTCGTTTTTCGGTTTGCGCAGCAACGGCGACACAAAGTGCCAGTGCTCAGCGGCTTGTTTGATCAGAACGTTCATCGACGCTCCTCCTTCCATTTACCCTTGTCATATTCACGATGATCCAGCACCTGCTTGATATACAGCCGTTGCGCCAAGTAGTGCACGGCAGCGATCAGGCGCAGCTTGTTCCCGCCAATATCGAATACATGGAACGCCCCCACCTTATCGGTTGCGGGAAACATCGCCTTCATTGCCGCAAAGTCGCCCGGGCTGTTCCTCTTGACCTGTCGATACCATTGATCCAGCGCATTGGCTGAATGTGGCCATTGCTTCTTGGCCTCCCAAATTCGCTTTTCGGTGATCACACGCATGCAACATCCTTATCGCATCTTGCTATGAAGGTTAAACCCGGACTATTCATATCGCAACTTGCTATACACTCAGGCAGACCAGCGGTGCACTGTTCAATGCGCTCTATCAGCCTAGATACACGGCCCCCTCTGGCGCTGGCGAACATGTGAGCATTCTTTTCTACCGAGTCGCCCGCGAAGCTCTAAGGCGATGCACTACAGGCAGTCACATGGCCATGATGCGCAAGAAGTTGCGCAGCATGCCTGTGGATAACCCGCTTTTGATCTGGCTTGCAGCATCGCCTGTATGGCTTTCAAGGCACTGCGCAAGTTGTTGCGCTGTGGTGCGCAAGAAGTTGCGCACTTTTCTTGACAATTCATCGATATCAGCTTGAAACAAACAATAACCTATTGATTTATATAAATTAAATTCAAATGGCATGAAGCTTGATCACTGTCAGGTGTACATCGGGCGATTTTCCTCTCCCGGACACTTCGATTGATCAGGCAAGGAAAGCATTCATGCCAACACCCGCATATCTGTCACTCACCGGCACCAAGCAAGGCTTCATCACCGAGGGCAACTTCAGTCAGGACTCGGTCGGCAACGTTTATCAGGAAGGTCATGAAAATCAGATCCTGGTTCAGGCGTTCAGTCACCAGGTCATCATCCCTCGCGACCCGCAGTCCGGGCAGCCGACCGGTCAACGCGTTCACAAACCCATGATGATCACCAAAACCTTCGACAAGTGCTCACCACTGCTTTTCGCAGCCCTGACCAGCGGTGAAAAGATGATCGAATGCAACCTCGAGTGGTACCGCACCTCGGCCGCCGGCACCCAGGAGCGTTATTTCACCATCACCCTCGAAGACGCCATCATTATCGAAATCCAGTCGCGCATGCCCAATTGCCAAGACCCTGGCAACGCACACTTCACGCACCTGGAAGATGTGTATTTCAGCTACCGCAAAATCACCTGGGAGCACGTCGTCTCCAATACATCCGGTTCTGATGACTGGCGTGCTCCAATCGCAGGCTAAGGCTGCACCACCGATTCGCTGTATCGGCCAGCGCTGCTAATGGCATCCAAAAACCCAAGTGCGCAAGAAGTTGCGCACTCACCTTCCGAAAAACACCCACCCAGCCTGCTCCAGGCCGCGCCACGCAAGGCCTGCAGCCAAGTGCGCAAGAAGTTGCGCAGTGCTGCGCAACTTCTTGCGCACATTAGCGACTTTTCCTACAGGCAAATGAGACAAAACCGACACTAACAACTCATATCTCATTGATTTATATACTAAATGTATTGCATGGCACGAAGCTTGATGTGTAGGAAGTACCCACCGGGCGATCTCGCCTCCCGGGCACCCTCATTTATTTAGCAAGGAGAGCATCCATGGCTACACCAGCGTACATGTCCATCACTGGCACCAAACAAGGCCTGATCACTGCCGGTGCATTCACCGCTGATTCGGTTGGCAACACCTACCAGGAAGGTCACGAAGACCAGGTCATGGTTCAGGGTTTCAACCACGAAGTGATCATCCCGCGTGACCCGCAGTCCGGCCAACCAACCGGCCAGCGCGTTCACAAACCAGTGAAAATCACCAAGGTTTTCGACAAGTCCTCGCCACTGCTGCTGGCTGCCCTGACTTCCGGCGAGCGCCTGACTTCCATCGAAATCAAGTGGTACCGCACCTCGGCTGCCGGCACCCAAGAGCACTACTTCACCACCAAGCTTGAAGACGCGATCATCGTCGACATCAAAGACTACATGCACAACTGCCAGGACCCGGCGAACTCGCACTTCACTCACCTGGAAGA